>NZ_JAWOVC010000032.1:0-23506 GCF_033339735.1 Vibrio sp. 2033 | reverse complement strand
TATGGACTCCTTAGATTTAGGCTTTGACACCATAAATTCTAGCTCCCTCCAGAGGGAGGGAGTCCATACATCGCGAGCCTAAGCGAGATCAGGAACCTTGCTCGTCTCTTTCTGCTCAGAATGACGATATCTAGCATTCAGTAAATTACATCAAGCGGTCTTCATCACTACGACGGCAGCAATCACCACAAAGATACCAAACCAGCCGATTGGTTTGAGTTTCTGCTTAAACAGCAAGGCTCCACCTACTGCGGTACCCAAGATACCGATCGCACCCCAAGAGGCATAAGCAATGGCTAACTCGATCTCTTTCACCGCTTGTGCCAACAGCGTGAATGCTGTCAGTACCAACACAATCGCCGCAATGCCCCAGCCTTTATATTTAAAACCTTTTGAGCGTGTCAGCGCCATATTGGCCATGATATCGACCAAGGCAGCCATCACGACAAATCCAAATGACATCGTAAAAAATTGACTCATGATTCGCACCTTGTACTAGTAGAAAATGAACGTTCTTTTGCCGGTTTATCGGCATTTTTCTTAGCGTTAGGTTGACCGTGTGATTCCCCTAAGGTCACACACACAATGCCGACAACGGCTAACATCAAACCAAACAATTCTTGATGGTTTAAGTGGGCATCAAAGGCGATGATCGACACCACGGTGATCAACGAGATACCCAACCCTTCCCAAACAGCGTATGCCACACCGATAGATATTTTCTTCGCGGCAAACGCGAGAAAGTAGTAAGAGATTGCGATCAGCACATACATTACGATGTAGCCCCACCACCCGTGCCCTTGTCCGATAAGAGACATAGTGCTGGTGCCAGCTACTTCGGCAACGATGGCGAGCAATAAAAATAGACGTGCAACTAGCATGATTAATCCTCCATCAGAAATAAAAAAAATGCATAACGGAGAATGGTGAATGTCGCGTACCTGTATCGACATTCAAAAAGTTAAAAAGATAAAAATGAGCCACTTCTCCTGACTACTTGAGATAAGGTTAGCGCTGGGTAGGAAAAAGAGACAGGTAATTGAGATATTCATTTTTGAATATCTTAAGAAGTAAGTTGTCTATGTAATCACATAATATTGATAAGGTTAAAGCATCTACTCTCTCATTCAGCCGATGCCATCAGGTGACGTCATTGCGTAAAAATCAGCGGCGTGTTGAGGGTTTGTCGCACCACTTTATGCAGGTGTCTGTGCAAAGGATGGTTGCGGTTGGTTTGAAGGAAACCGCCAGAGACAACAAACTGGCTAAACTCACGATTAACGGGTGGCATTGCGTAAGAGGCGAGTTCTGGCATCAACAATGCCGAGCTTTGACTGGCATACATAATCGCGTCGGTTTCTTGCAACATTTGGCAAGCCAAACGCAAATTATAGGACTTCAGTAACACTACTGGCTCATAACCCATGCGTCGATACTCGGACTCCACGGTACAAAGCGGTTTATATGACGCAGGCGCAGGCAAAGAGACGAGTGGTAGTTTGGACACCGTGTCCCAATCATTGCTGACTTTCGACAACGTTGGGTGGTTTTTGCGCGCCAAAATCACTCGTTTTTCAACGAATAACGGGCGCATGTAAATGTCTTTCGACAGCTCGGTCTCTTGGTCAAGAATGCAGTAATCGTGCTCGCCTTCTAACATTTCATCGTGCGAGTAAGTATTCCAGCTGGAAAAAGCAAAGTGCGCTTTGGGAAAGGCTCGATGACAGCCAGTGAGCAGTCGCTGCCCTTGTTCATCCATCAAATAAGGGTCAGTTACAATCGCAATCTGCCCTTGGTATTGCAGTGGGTCGAACACTTCAAATTCTTGCACCACTTTTTCCAGTGGTGCAACCATATTGTCGAACTCGGCGGCGAGACGAATCGCCATGGGTGATGGCTCTACCCCATGTGCTTTACGCACAAAAAGCGGGTCATCAAACACTTGCTTCAACTTCATCACGCCGCGGCTGGCGCTCGGTTGAGAAATGCCAAGCTGCATTGCGGCCAGCTTGATGCTGCGGTTTTCCACCACGGCTTTTAATAAACGCATTAAGTTGAGATCCAATGCATCCAGCTGATGTGCCATACCCTAACCTACCAATACCATTGATGAGCGAATACAAAGAGCAGTTAACAATTAGTTAAACACTCTCTCCCGACGTGATCTGATACCCCATATCGAAGACTTTTTCTTCTTGCGTTTCGCCTTTCAGGCGCGCAATTAATAGCTCTGCGCTCTTTACACCAATTTGGAAACGCGGTGTATCAACGCTGGTCAGTTTCGGGCTGATGGTTTGACCGATATCCAGCGCGTTATAGCCCGCCACTGCCAATTTCTGTGGAACTTGAATGCCACGTTGCTGCGCACTCAGCATGGTGCCAATTGCGATGTCATCGTTGGTACAGAACACCCCATCGAGCGTTGGGTGCGTTTCCAGTGCGCGTTCGAGCAAATCATGCGCTAAAGAAAAACTAGAATGATCACCAGTTAATACATGTTTGGGTTCTAGCCCTGCTTCTGTCATCGCGCGATCGTAACCTTGCATCCGCAATTTGGTTCGCGTATCCAGACGCGCGCCAAAATAGACGATTGTACGCTTCCCCGTATCTAGCATCTGCTTAACCACGGTGTACGACGCATCTTCATGATCGAGTCCAACCGCCATATCAATCGGCTCCGATGGCAGTTCCATGGTTTCGACCACCGGAATGCCCGCATTTTTGATCATCTGTAATGTACGCGGCGTGTGATGGCTTTCAGTTAGAATAAGCCCATCGACTTGATAAGAGAGTAATGACGCGATCTTGCGCTCTTCTTCAAGCTCATCGTAGCTAAAATGCGCTAAAAGCGTCTCATAGCCATTGGCTTTGGTCACCATCTCTATGCCCTGAACAAAGGAAGCAAAAATTTGGTTGGACAAAGACGGCAGTAAAATACCAATGGCTTTACTGGAGGACTTTGACAACATCGCCGGTGCACGGTTTTCGATGTAACCCATCTCTTCAATCGCAGTCGCAATCTTGGCCCGAGTCTTTTCTGCCACCGATTCAGGGTTACGCATATAGCGTGAAACGGTCATCTTCGTGACGCCAACCTGGTCTGCGACATCCTGCAATGTCGTACGAGTTTTCTTATTCTGTTGAGCCATAAATATGTGATTTATCAGTAATGTTACAAGTAACATTATGACGAATAGACTCTCTGCCGACAAGCTCAGTGAAAATAATTCGCATAATGAGATGAATATCAGTGGTAGAGCGTGTTAGCAAACGCATCACAAAGAAACGCCACTCAAATAGCGATAATATTTGAGACCGCAAAAAAGCCCCGAACTCGGGGCTTTCTTCTATATTTTGACCACAATATCTGAGTCGTTATTTCACGCACACCACGTTCAATAATGAGGTCCCGGTGAGCTGATTGGGCTCACGATCGGCGAACAAACCTTTCTTATCTTTGCCCCAATACGGCAGTTGCAGTGGCCATTGATTTTTTTCCATCACCCCAGACGCCCTCAGCGCTTTAAACTCTGCAGGGTTAGCTAAGTTCATACCCAGTTGCTGACATACTTTGTGCGAGTTTTCGTAGTTGAGGCGGTTCCACGGCTTACCATGTTCCATGTAAAACTGATTATGGTGATCGAGTAAATATGGGACCACGTACGTTTTGCCCTGTACTGAAGTTCTCAACCGAACTTCAATGTCATCATTTCCAGTGACAATTGGCTTCGCTTTGGTCTTAGCAACAGGCGTAGACGAAGAGCTATCACGCGAACTTTTTGCCTTGGTATCTGGCTTCTCTGCCCGCGCTTTAAAGGCGTCGGTATCAGCTCGCACAGCAGGAACTGGCGCGGGTTTCGGGGTCACCGTCGGTGTTGGCTTAACCGAAGATGCGGCTGATTTCGACGATACAGTAGATTTAGGTGTAGGTGGTGTTACTGGTTGTTTCGTCCCTTTCCCAACCACTCGGATGAACGCCTCTTTGTAATTCGACAAGGTTTTGACTCCTCGTAAGTCATCCCTCGCATCAGACAGATCTTTGTAAGGCCCAATCAAACAGCGATAGCCTTTGGATTCAGGCTTCATCCATACGTCAGTCGTGATTTTACTATAGAGAGGCTTAGCTTTCGCGAGTGACATTGGCTTTGGTAGTAATCCGCATTGAATCCAGTAGAGGTAGTTGCCTCCTTGCGGCACTTTCTTTCCCCATACTCCGTTACCAATTGGGCATGTTTTCTCAAGCATCGGTAATTCTTTCTCGCTGGCTTGAGTGGCTTGGCAAAGGAACTCCTCCGCCTCAACTGGATTAGAAAACTGGGCGCATACCAGCAACAAACCCAAAGCCAGGCTTGCTTGGAAGATACGAGATGGGTGTTGTGCCTTCTTCATTTCCATACACTTCACTCTAAATTAGTGGGTAAGGTCATTATGGCGGCAAAGCGCCAAAAAAATGTGAACAAAGAATAACTAGCAAAAAAAGAGCCGGAATTTGCATCCGGCTCTCAGTTTAGGAAGGAATTAAGTGAATTTACAACGCTTGGTGGGAAAATTCTTATCCTTTGTACAGTTTCGGGTTGAATACATCACGTAGCCAGTCGCCCAACAGGTTGATAACCAAAACCAATGTTACTAGCACGATGCCAGGGAAAGCAGTAATCCACCATGCACCAGAGAAGATGTAGTTAAAGCCGATGCTGATTAGCGCACCCAGTGACGGCTGATCGACTGGCAGACCCAAACCTAGGAATGACAGTGCCGCTTCCGACATGATCGCGTTCGCTACCTGTACCGTCGAGATAACCAAGATTGGCGATAGACAGTTCGGCAGAATGTGACGGAACATGATGCGTGGCGCTTTAAAGCCCATCACACGCGCCGCTTCGACGTATTCTTTCTTCTTCTCTGCCAATACCGAGGCACGAATAGTCCGTGCGTATTGCGGCCATTCAGCCACACCGATGATCACCACCAGCATCACCACTGCGTATTGGCTGTAAAAATCGCTGCCAAAGCTGGCTTTGAAAATGGCCGATACGATGATCGCCACCATCATGGTTGAGAACGATAGTTGAACATCCGCAAAGCGCATCAAGAAGCTATCGATACGACCACCGAAGTAACCCGCCGACAAACCAATGATGATACCCAGAATCAACTGAAGACCGACGGCTAAAAAGCCGATCGTCAAAGACAAACGAGAACCGTAAAGAATGGTCGATAAAATATCGCGACCTTGCTCGTCAGTACCCAACACAAAGCGCTCATCGCCATCTTCCATCCACGAAGGTGGCAACTCAGAATCCATGATGTCGATAGACGTCAGATCGTACGGGTCTGTTGGCGCAAGAATCGGTGCAGCCAATGCCAATACTAAGAACATCATAAAGACGGTAAAACTCGCCATCGCCACTTTGTCGCGTTTGAAGTAATACAGAAAATCTGACTCTTTGAAGCGCTGCCACGTTGATGGAGCAGGAGCTGGTGTTAAATTTGATTGGCTCATGATTAAGCTCCTTTTCCAGTTAGGTTCACAGTTGGGTTGATGATGCCGTACAGCAAGTCAACGATGGTATTGGTTACCACGAAGATCAGACCAACAAAGATAACGTAGGCAGTGATCAGCGGTGTATCTACACGGTTGATTGCCTCTAGGAAAAGGAAGCCAGTGCCCGGCCATTGGAACACGGTTTCAGTAAGAATGGTGTAGGCCACCATGGTACCAATCTGCACGCCACCTACCGTCAATACTGGTAGCATGGTGTTCTTAAGTGCATGTTGGTAATAAATCTTTTGTAAGTTCAAACCTTTTGCTTTGGCGAACTTAATGTATTCCGAACTCAGAACTTCCAGCATTTCTGAACGTACCAAACGGATGAACAACGGCAGCATGATAGACGCTAGCGCAATACAAGGTAGGATGAGGTGCTTGATACCATCAATGGTAAAGAAGCCAGATTCCCAACCGAGTACGTTAGCAGTTTCACCCCGCCCGTAGGAAGGCAGCCAACCGAGTTCTATGGAGAAGACATACATCAGCATGATTGCGGTTAAGAACACCGGAATCGAGATACCGACACTGCTCATCGCCATGACAAATTTGGTAAAAACACTCTTAGGATGAATCGCAGAGTACACCCCAAGCGGAATAGAGAAAACAATGATGATAAGCGTCGCGCCAAACACGAGCTCTAATGTAGCTACCAGCTTGTCGAGAATCACCTCAACCGCAGGTCGCTTGAAAAAATATGAGGTACCCAAATCACCTTGCAGTGCATTACCCACAAAGCGCGTGTACTTTGTGATAAAGGGATCGTTCAGGCCCAAGTCGTCGCGTAGCGCTTGACGCTCCGATTCCGAAACCGACTGACCTACAAGCTCACGCAGCGGATCACCCAGGTTGTCCTGAATGGCAAACGCCACCAAACTGATCACAAACATCACTATCAGTGCCTGAAACAGGCGCTTGACCAGAAACGAAAACATTCCTTGCCCCTTAACTATCCATAGATCTCTAAATTAGAGAGAAAATTCAGTCTAAATAACCAACTCAATCCGACTGAAACAAAACTGAGTCGAGTGCTTTAAGTTGAGGAGGGAAATCCATCCCTCCTCAAAGTCGACTAACCGTGATTATTCAACCACTAGGTCACCGAAGTAAGGCATTACCATTGGGTTAACGATGTCTGCCGCTTTCACGTTAGACTTCGCGCCCCATGCTTCACTTTGCCAGTGTAGCGGTACGAATGCTGCGTCGTTGTATAGTGTCGCTTCTACGCCCTTCAGCATTTCTGCACGTTTCGCAGGATCCGTCTCTACGTTCGCAGCTTCAACCACTTTGTCCATTTCTGGGTTTGAGTAGTAACCACAGTTGTACTGACCACGACCGGTTTCTTCGTTACGAGTCATAGTTAGGAACTCGTTGAAGTTCGCTGAGTCTTCTGTATCTGAGTGCCAACCGATCATCAGCATGTCTGCCGCACACTTGTCGAACTCAGGCCAGTACTGCGCTTTTGGCATGGTCTTCAGATCAACCTTGATACCGATCTTAGACAACATTGCCGCTGCCGCTTGTGCTACTTTCGCATCATTCACGTAACGGTTGTTTGGTGCGATCATCGTTAGCGTCAGGCCGTTTTCGTAACCCGCTTCTTTCATCAGTTCTTTCGCTTTCTTCAAATCGTAGCGAGGAACCAGTTTGTCATCGTGACCTACGTAACCAGCCGGGCTTTGCTGACCAGCGGCCGTTGCGAAGCCTTTCATGATTTTCTTCACGATACCTTCGTTATTGATTGCGTGAACAATCGCTTGGCGAACGCGAACGTCTTTCAATGCTTCGTTGCTGTTTTGGTTTAGTTGGAACGTGATGATACGAGTACCAGGTAGCGTAACTAGGTCGATGCCGTCAGCATCTTCAACGCGTTTGTGGTCGTTTGGCGCTACAGGGTGAATCATGTCAACACCGCCAGAAAGCAGCGCTGCTACACGAGTTGCGTCTTCTTTGATTGGCACAAGCGTTAGCTTATCAACGTTACCTTTCGACTCTTTGTCCCAGTAATCTTTAAAGCGTTCAAATTCCACTTTTACGCCCTGTTCACGAGAAGTCACAATGAATGGACCCGTGCCAGAAACGTTAGTCGATGCGAATGAATTACCGTGCTTCACTAGCTCAGACTTATCTTTGCCGTCCGCAGTTTTGCCAGTGTAGAACTTGCTGTCCATTGGGAAAATGTACGTTGCGGTTTGCAGCACTAGTGGGTAAGGACCTTTAGTTACAAGATCGAACGTGTTGTCGTCAACTTTGACGATTTTCTCGTACGGGTCGAAGATGTTTTTAAAGTCAGGAGAGCTTTGTAAACGCTGGAACGTCCACACGACGTCGTCAGCCGTTAGAGTATTGCCAGAATGGAATTTCACACCTTCACGCAGTTTGAAACGAACAGTCGTATCGTTAATACGTTCCCAGCTTTCCGCTAGGCGAGGCTCGAAATCCATTTTTTGAGTAAAGCGAACCAACGGATCAAATACCATGTGTGACATTTGCAGTGTGCCACCTGATAGCTGCTCATGTGGGTCAAGCGATACTGGGTCAGCTGCATAGCCAACTTTGATATCTGCTGCCATTGCGTTAAAGCTTAGGCCCGCAGCCATTAGCGCCACTGCTAATTTGCTTTTCATGGTTTTCATTTGCATAACTCCTTCATGCGGGGATACGGATCCCTTGTTGTTGTGTTTGCGTCTTTGTTATGACTAAAGGTTAGCCAAGCGAATTGCTTGGTTTATGCCGTTTCGATCTCTTCTCGCAAGCCAGTAAACTCCGGCATCAGAGAAATCAATTTTTTGCTGTATTCGTGTTGAGGTGCCGTGAATAACTGTTCTGTTGGTGCCACTTCTAAAAGTGTACCCATTTGCATCACACCTACTCGGTCACACATCTGACGAATAACAGGTAAATCGTGGCTGATAAACAACATAGTCAAGTTCAGCTCACTTTGCAGATCTTTCAGCAAGTTTAGAATTTGTGCCTGTACCGATACGTCCAGTGCTGAGGTCGGTTCATCACAAATCAAAAGTCGAGGACGAGTCGCCAACGCACGCGCAATAGAAATACGCTGACGCTGACCACCGGAGAATTCATGAGGGTACTTAAGCCCAGCCATTCGACCCAAACCAACATGATCCAATAGGTCATTCACGATTTGGCGAGTTTCCGACTCGTTTTTCGTCAATTTATGGAAACGGATTGGCTCAGCAATAATATCGAATACCTTCATACGAGGGTTCATTGAAGTATATGGGTTTTGGAACACCATCTGCATTTGACGACGCATCGGGCGGCGCTCTTTCTCAGAGGTTAAAGCGGTCAGGTCAATGCCCTCGAATTTCACCTGACCAGAGTTAGGTTGGTATAAACCAGCAATCACACGTGCAATGGTCGATTTACCTGAACCAGACTCGCCCACCAAACCAAAGGTTTCGCCTTCGTGCACTTCAAAGCTCACATTATTAGATGCTTGCACGTATTCTCGGCGGCTCTCGAACAAAGAGTCTTTGGTCACAAAGCGAAGATTGACGTTCTTCACGTCCAAAAGCGGGCCAGTGTACTCACGCTCATCTTGGCTTTGTCCTAACCAGTGGTTCTTGATATCGAGTGGCTCCATTTCCGCCGCTTCTTCGATATAGCTTACTAACGGGAAACGATCTAACTTTCTGTCTGAACGTGGTACCGCTGAAATTAGACTGCGAGTGTAAGAGTGATCAGGATCGCCCAATACTTTGGCTGTTGGTCCAAACTCCACCAAGTCACCACGATACATTACCGCCACGCGATCGGTGACGTTGGAGACGACACCCATATCGTGAGTAACTAACATACAGCCGACATTGTTCTTGATACACAGCTCGCGGATCAAGTTGAGGATTTGGTCTTGGATAGAAACGTCTAACGCCGTAGTTGGTTCGTCCGCGATGATGAGATCAGGCTCACCAGCCAAAGCAATAGCAATGACAACACGCTGACGCATACCACCAGAGAATTGGTGCGGGTACTGTTTTAAGCGGTTTTCTGGTTGCGGAATACCAACCTGCTGCATAAGAGAAAGCGCGCGCTGATACGCCTCTTCATCAGAGACCTTCATGTTAGCGTGGATCGTCTCTTTCAGCTGTTGCTCAACAGTAAAAAGTGGATTGAGCGAGGTCATCGGATCTTGGAAAATAAAACCTATTTTCGAGCCGCGAACCTTACGCATCGCTTCTGGTGATAGGCCAGAAATTTTTTCTCCATCCAAGAATACATCACCGCTAGCAACGCGACCTGGGGGACTAAGCAAATCGATAACAGCGTTACCAACGGTGGATTTACCCGCACCTGATTCGCCAACAACACCCACGATTTCACCACGTTCAATATGAAAAGAAAGTGACTTCACGGCAGCGTGAACGCCGTGTCGGGATGGGTATTCAATACGAAGGTTTTTCACTTCTAATAGTGACATTTCAGACCTCTACTGCCTTGTCTGTGGTATCGAATCATGCCAAAGGCACCATTCATCACCTGAATGAATCCGTTCAAATTCAGAATAATACTCTGAAATCTTAATGCGGAAATAATTTGGCAAAAATCACACAAAAAAGCAACAATTAAAGTATATTCCGCCGAAAAAACATTAAATAAACGCACAATTAGCGAATAAAAATGCATTAACAAGTATTTAACCATTTTCATATCACACTATTTTTGTGCGTCATGCACCAATAAAACTAGAAAAATGCTCTAAAAGTAAACATGAGCTAAACAAGATCATTAACCATATTATTCATGTGCATTTATTAACATTTAACAAACAATATCATATGCAAAAAGTGTTTTTTCAACATAAAAAACTATTAATAAAATAGTCGGCAAATACAAAAAGCCAAACTTAGGAAGAGAAAGGATAGGTCAAAACGTGAACAAAACAGCAAAACCACACAAATCCTGCTCCAACGCAGATTATGCGCCACTTAAGCGGTTTATTGACTAAGCAAAGGAAAGTGCCGCTATCCTCATTCGTACGTCATAAGAAAACTCGCCGGTTTTAACCCTTTACGACACAATTGAGAGTGGGATAATAGATGAACAGTGTCAAAGCCAAGCCGTAAATAAAAGGAGCCCCTGTGCTTAAAGCGATTTTTTTTGATATGGACGAGACTTTATGTGCAACGTCACAAGCCGATAAAGTTGCAGGACAAGCGTTTACAACTTGGATTCATAAGACCTACCCACAAGTTACCGAGCCAAAAGCGTTTTTGCAGCGCTACTTACAGGGTGTATACAAAAAGCTGAATGCTGAGTTCCCTCACCTTGTGGCTCTGCTACCCGATGAAAATGCCTTCCGTTGTGGCCTGATCCAAAACATCTTGGCGGAGCAAGGCGTCAGCATCACTGCAAAAGAGGCTCAACAAGCTCAAGACTACTTTGACTCTGCACGTATGGGCGCGTTCACCTTCTTCCCTGGTGTAAAAGAAATGCTCAGCGACCTTCGTCAACATTACAAACTCGTCGTGATCACTAACGGTCCGATTTTTTCTCAACACCCTAAATTAAACGCGACACAAATGAGCAACTGGGTGGACCATATTATTGTGGGAGGAGAAGAGCCAGAAGAGAAACCTGCTACAAGTATTTTCCAAAAAGCGCTCGACTTGGTCGAAGTAAAACCAGAAGAGGCTCTACACGTGGGCGACTCTTTACCTGCTGACATTGCTGGCGCTAACAATATGGGTATTTTGAGTGTGTGGGTGAATGCGACAGGCGCAAGTAACTCAACGGATATAACGCCAAGTTTTGAAATCCAAGAAACGGTAGAACTGAAAGAAATCCTTAAAACACTCGCCCAATAAAAGCAGCGGATTAGAAAACTACAAAACCCCAGACACTGCTCTGGGGTTTATTTTGTCAGCTCGAAAAGCATTTGGATCATAGGTGGTCAAAAGCCCCTAGAGCTGTACACTTTTGGGGAAAATTGAAATGGAATGCCGATTCTTTTCAGGAGAGATGCAAAAAAGCCCCAGTCTTTCGACTGGGGCTCTAAATAGCGGTCGGTGAAGAGCCGAATTCTAACTTCAGGCGAACCCCACTTGGGTTCAAATCCATTGATACATTACCGATTAATACAGTCCAAGCGAGATCATAAACTCTAAAACGACGAAAGCCTGCTAAAAAGCAGGCTTTCTAATAGTGGTCGGTGAAGAGGGATTCGAACCCCCGACCCTCTGGTCCCAAACCAGATGCGCTACCAAGCTGCGCTATTCACCGAACTGTATTTGCTGATTTTCTCAAATCAGACAGGACACTTCAACTAAGAAGTCACCTTAATTAATGGGGTGGCTAACGAGATTCGAACTCGCGACCACCGGAATCACAATCCAGGGCTCTACCAACTGAGCTATAGCCACCATCAATTTTTGCTGTTTACCGCTCTATTAGAGCCATAAACTAAATAGTGGTCGGTGAAGAGGGATTCGAACCCCCGACCCTCTGGTCCCAAACCAGATGCGCTACCAAGCTGCGCTATTCACCGACGATGTTTTATCTTGATTGAATCAAGATTGGGAGCAATGCTACCGCATTCAATCTAAAAAAGAAAGAATGGGGTGGCTAACGAGACTTGAACTCGCGACAACCGGAATCACAATCCGGGGCTCTACCAACTGAGCTATAGCCACCACTGATTTTTACCGATGTATCCTCCGAGGCAATGGTACGCCCGAAAGGATTCGAACCTTCGACCTTTGGCTCCGGAGGCCAACGCTCTATCCAACTGAGCTACGGGCGCATGCCCTATCGGCGGAGTGGAATAATACGGATATCACACTATGCCGTCTAGTACTTTTTTTACTTTTTTTATCGTTTGGTCTCTTTTTCGACAGTTATCTTCCGTTAAAGTGGATTTTTGATGTGATTCACGCCCTGTCATGGATAACTTGTTGTTTATTGCAACAAGTTATCGGGATATAATCACCCATTATTTACATTGATTTAACAGCTGCAACCAAGTTGTCTAATCATTCTATGCCATTCAGTGGAATTTAATGATTTCTCTGCTCGGCATTAATACTCTAACTATATAAATAGGTAAGTCACTTACCTCGGGAATGTGAAGTGGGTTTAATGGATATGTCTCGACAAATGATTAGCGTTTTGTTCGCTGCCTTAACGTTTTCTACGGCAGCTTTAGCTTCTGACATCAGCCAAACTGAATACGATGCGATCGCAGAACGCATCCAACCTGTCGGTGATGTTTATCTAGCGGGTTCTGAGCCAGTGAAAGAAGAACCAACCGGTCCACGTGATGGCGCCACAGTTTATGGTACTTTTTGTATTGCTTGTCACGCATCTGGTGTAAACGGCGCACCTAAAACAGGTAATGCCGATGATTGGGCACCGCGTATTGCACAAGGCAAAGATACGTTAGTGAAGCACGCATTAGAAGGCTTCAATGCGATGCCAGCCAAAGGAACCTGTATGGACTGTTCTGACGATGAAATCATCGCAGCAATTGACCACATGATTGAAGGTCTATAAGTAAAGACATCAACGAAAAAGGCTTGCCAGTTGGCAAGCCTTTTTGTTTTTAGTCAGTGAGAACAAGGTTACTTTACTTCTTAAACATTGCTCGAATATTGGCAATGTGTGCTTGACCTTTCGCCATACGCTCTTCTGCTGATACTGGCTTTTTGTTTACTTCCCATTCAACGTCATCAAATGGCAACTCATCCAAAAAGCGGCTTTGAGTCGGTTTGATCAACTCGCCGAACTGCCGACGCTCTTTGCACATAGTGAAAGTCAGTTCACGTTGCGCTCGAGTAATACCAACGTACATCAGGCGACGCTCTTCTTCCACGTTATCTTCATCAATACTGGTTTGGTGCGGTAAAATACCTTCTTCGGACCCAATTAAGTATACATATGGGAACTCAAGGCCTTTTGATGCGTGCAAGGTCATCAGTTGTACTGCATCACTGTCTTCATCTTCTTCACCGCGCTCCATCATGTCACGCAAGGTCAAACGTTGAACGACTTCTTTTAACGTTTTCTCTTCTTGATCGTAGTTGTCACCCTCTAGGTCCGCCACTATCCATGAATAAAGGTCAGAAACGTTCTTCATTCGCATTTCAGCGGCTTTCGGACTTGCTGAAGTTTCGTATAGCCAATCTTCATAATGGATATCACGAACTAGCGAACGAACCGCTTCGACGGTATCACCACGCTCAGCTTGATCAGCAATCGCCACTAGCCATTGGGTGAAACGACGCAAGTTTTCTAGACCACGTCCCGTTAGGTGCTGTTCGAGCCCCATTTCAAAGCTCGATTCAAACAGGCTCTTCCCTCGCATATTGGCATAACTGCCTAACTTCTCTAACGTTACTGGGCCAATTTCACGTCGTGGAGTATTCACAATGCGCAAAAATGCATTGTCGTCATCCGGATTAACCAAAACGCGCAAATACGCCATGATGTCTTTAATCTCTGCGCGCGCAAAAAACGAGGTGCCGCCAGAAATTTTATACGGTACACGGTTTTGCATCAGAGACTTTTCAATCAAACGTGATTGGTGGTTACCACGATATAGAATCGCATAATCTTTATATTCGGTACGGTTTAGGAACTTATGCGCAATTAGTTCACCCGTTACGCGCTCTGCTTCGTGCTCTTCATTTTTAGCCAACAACACTTTGAGTTTTTCACCGTCAGGAATTTCAGAGAACAGGGACTTCTCATAGACGTGAGGGTTGTTAGCTATCAAAATGTTGGCCGCACGCAGGATTCGACTCGTTGAACGGTAGTTTTGCTCTAGCTTAATCAAACGCAAATTCGGATAATCTTCACCTAGCAACACGAGGTTCTGAGGTTTCGCACCACGCCATGAATAAATAGACTGATCGTCATCCCCTACAACCGTCAATCGTCCACGTTCTCCGACAATTAATTTGACCAGCTCATACTGACTCGTGTTGGTATCTTGATACTCGTCAACCAGTAGGTAACGGATACGATTCTGCCAACGCTGACGAACGTCTTCATGATTACGTAAGAGTAAAACGGGCATCAAAATTAGGTCATCAAAATCGAGCGCGTTATAGGCTTTCATTTGCTTTTGGTACATATCAAAACAGAACGCAAACAATTGTTGCTGTTCACCTTGCGCACGCGCTTTGGCTTGCTCTGGCGTCAACATGTCGTTTTTCCAGTTGGAAATACAACTCAGAAGCTGACGTAGCAGATCTTTATCACCATCAAGCTGCTTTTCAGTAAGCTCTTTGAGCAGAGCTAGCTGGTCTTGGTCATCAAACAGTGAGAAGCCCGCTTTCAACCCTAAATGCTTGTACTCACGCTTGATGATGTTCAATCCTAAAGTGTGGAATGTTGATACCATCAAACCTTTAGACTCACCTTTCCCTAACGTTTGACCTACACGCTCCTTCATTTCACGTGCTGCTTTGTTGGTAAACGTCACCGCCGCAATGTTACGCGCTTTGTAACCACATTGCTGAACCAGATAAGCGATTTTATTGGTAATAACACGAGTTTTGCCCGAGCCAGCACCTGCTAGCACTAGGCATGGACCAGACACGTATTTCACGGCTTCATCTTGACTAGGGTTCAGCTTCATAGAAATTCTCTGCGGGTGATGAATGTGGCGCCTATGATAAAGGGGTGGCCTCGTGAAAGCTATGCTGATTTCTTGTAATTTTCACACCAATTAAGTGCAATATTCTGTTGCATAAATGGCGGGTATTTAAGCTATAATGAATGAACGTTCATTCACTAAAGGGTGACATTATGAAGGATAACCCTGCTGTAGATAAACGAGAACAAATCTTAGTCGCTGCTGAACAACTCATTGCTGAATCTGGCTTTCAAGGGCTTTCCATGCAAAAGCTCGCCAATGAGGCAGGTGTCGCAGCAGGGACGATTTACCGTTATTTCTCAGATAAAGAACATCTTTTAGAGGAACTACGCCTTAACGTTGCTAAGCGTGTTGCTACTGCGGTGCAACTAGGTGTTAGTGAAGAGATGCCTTTAAAACAGCGTTATCGAACCATGTGGCTCAATATTTGGAATTTAGCGAGCTCGAACTTAAGTGCGATCAGCAACCGAGTCCAATATGAGTCTTTACCCTGTTCAAATAGTAGCAAAGCTCGGGAACTTGAGAGACAAATGTTTGCCCAAGTAGATCTTCTTTTCAATCAGGGCAAAGACGAGGGAGTATTCAAGCTTCTCGATAACGAAGTACTTTCTGGATTGAGTTTTGAGGCAAGTGTTGCACTTGCTCGGAAACACGCTTTGGGATTTTATCAACTGGATAAGACGGCATTAGAGGCCGCTATTGAAGCCAGTTGGGATGCAATTATTAAACACTAACTTGGAGTTCTTAATAGAATGAAAAAGTGGACTTTCTTTATGTTACTTATCGCCGTTCTCTTGTTCGGCAGCGTGATAGGTTTCAATTTATTTAAGCAACAAAAGATCGCTGAATACATGGCAAACCGTCCTGAACCTGAGTTCCCAGTAACCGTGACAGAAGTGCAAGCGGTGGATTGGGTACCAGTCATCGAGGCAATTGGTTTTATCGAGCCAAACCAAGGCGTGACGGTAGCAAATGAGACCAGCGGTGTTATCGATAAAATCGCGTTTGATTCCGGTACTCAAGTTAAATCGGGTCAGCCATTAGTGTTGCTTGATTCTGAAGTCGAAAAAGCAAATTTGAAGAGCTCGCAAGCTAAGTTGCCAGCGGCAGAAGCGAAATACAAACGCTACCAAGGCCTATTCAAAAAAGGCTCTATTTCTAAAGAAGCGTATGACGAAGCAGAAGCAAACTACTTCTCCTTAAAAGCGGATATTGAAAGCCTGAAAGCAACCATCGACCGACGCGAAATCAAAGCGCCATTTGATGGTGTGGTAGGTATTCGTAACGTGTACCTCGGTCAGTACCTACAGGCGGGCACCGATATCGTTCGCCTTGAAGATACCAGCGTGATGCGCTTGCGCTTCACCGTGCCACAAACCGATATTTCACGTATCAATATCGATCAAGAAGTGGATATCTTTGTTGACGCTTATCCAGACCAACCTTTCAAAGGGTCTATTTCTGCGATTGAACCAGCTGTAAACGTACAAAGTGGTTTGATTCAAGTTCAAGCGGATATCCCTAACAGTGACGGCAAACTACGTAGTGGTATGTTCGCGCGTGCAAACATCATTCTGCCTAAATTAGAAAATCAGGTCACTCTACCTCAAACCGCGATCACATTTACGCTGTATGGCGACAATGTTTACATCGTAACAGAAGAAGATGGCGAAAAACGCGTTAAGCAGCATGTGGTAAAAGTTGGCGAACGCTCTAAAGATATCGCACACATTCTAGAAGGCGTGAAGCCAGGTGATGTAGTGGTGACGTCGGGTCAAGTCCGTTTGAGTAACCATGCGAAAGTAAGCATTGTCGAAAGCGATGCAACTACCCCACCTGCTGAAACACCAATGCTTTAAGTTGGAGGCATCATGCGCTTTACAGATGTTTTTATAAAACGTCCAGTTTTAGCGGTATCGATCAGCTTTTTGATTGCATTGCTTGGCTTGCAAGCGGTGTTCAAAATGCAGGTTCGTGAATACCCTGAAATGACGAATACGGTGGTCACCGTGACCACCAGTTACTACGGTGCAAGTGCCAACTTGATCCAAGGCTTTATTACTCAGCCATTGGAGCAAGCGGTAGCGCAAGCCGATAATATTGATTACATGACTTCGCAATCGGTACTGGGTAAATCGACCATTACTGTAAACATGAAGTTGAATACTGATCCAAATGCGGCGTTGTCTGACATTCTGGCGAAAACCAACTCGGTACGTTCACAGCTACCAAAAGAAGCCGAAGACCCAACCGTAACCATGTCGACAGGTTCGACAACGGCGGTACTGTACATCGGCTTTACGAGTGACGAGTTATCTTCAAGCCAGATCACTGACTACCTTGAGCGTGTAATCAACCCGCAGTTGTTCACCGTAAACGGTGTGTCCAAAGTTGACCTGTATGGTGGTATGAAGTACGCACTGCGCGTATGGCTAGATCCTGCCAAAATGGGCGCTTTGAAGTTGACCGCAACCGATGTGATGAGCGTTCTTAACGCCAACAACTACCAATCTGCAACCGGTCAAGCGACGGGTGAGTTCGTGCTTTATAACGGTAGCGCAGATACTCAGGTATCAAACGTTGCTGAACTTGAAGCATTGGTCGTGAAAACTGGTGAAGGGGATGTCATCCGCCTAGGTGATATCGCTAAAGTAACGCTAGAGAAGAGTCACGACGTTTATCGCGCAAGTGCAAACGGTCAAGAAGCTGTGGTTGCAGCGATCAACGCAGCGCCAAGTGCTAACCCAATCAACATTGCAGCAGACGTACTTGAACTGTTGCCTCAGCTTGAGCGCAACCTACCAAGTAACATCAAAATGAACGTAATGTACGACTCAACTATCGCCATCAACGAATCGATTCACGAAGTAGTGAAAACGATTCTTGAAGCAGCAGTAATCGTACTTGTGGTTATCACACTGTTCCTAGGTTCATTCCGCGCGGTAATCATTCCTATCGTGACCATTCCACTTTCATTGATTGGTGTGGCAATGGTGATGCAGGCAATGGGTTTCTCTTGGAACTTGATGACGCTACTGGCGATGGTGCTTGCCATCGGTCTGGTGGTGGATGACGCGATCGTTGTACTAGAAAACGTTGACCGTCACATCAAAGAAGGGGAATCACCATTCCGAGCTGCAATCATTGGTACACGTGAAATTGCGGTTCCAGTTATCGCGATGACATTGACGCTAGGTGCAGTGTACGCACCGATCGCATTGATGGGTGGTATCACCGGTTCATTGTTCAAAGAGTTCGCTTTGACACTGGCAGGTTCAGTATTCGTATCCGGCATCATCGCTTTGACACTATCACCAATGATGTGTTCGAAGATGCTGAAGGCGAACGAGAAGCCAAGCAAGTTTGAGCAAAAAGTTCACCATATCCTTGATGGCATGACCACTCGTTACGAAGGCATGTTGAAAGCGGTAATGGCTCATCGTCCGGTTGTTATTGCGTTTGCAATCATTGTATTTGCAAGCTTACCGGTCTTGTTCAAGTTTATTCCTAGCGAACTAGCACCATCTGAAGATAAAGGTGTGGTCATGCTGATGGGTACCGCCCCATCAAACGCGAACTTGGACTATATCCAAAATACCATGGATGACGTAAACCAAATACTCTCAGATCAACCGGAGGTGGAATACGCACAGGTCTTTAATGGTGTACCAAACTCAAACCAAGCGTTTGGCCTAGCAACATTGAAGCCTTGGAGTGAACGAGAGGCAAGCCAATCTGAAATCACGAAACGTGTGGGTGGCCTAGTATCAAGTGTGCCTGGTATGTCTGTCACTGCATTCCAAATGCCAGAGCTTCCAGGTGCAGGCTCAGGTCTACCTGTTCAGTTTGTAATTACAACACCAAATAGCTTCGAGAGCTTGTTTACTATCGCTAGCGATATTCTAACCGATGTTGCAAGTAGCCCAATGTTTGTCTATTCCGACCTGGATTTGAACTACGATTCAGCAACGATGAAGATCAAGATCGATAAAGACAAAGCGGGTGCCTACGGTGTGACTATGCAAGACATTGGCATCACTCTCAGCACCATGATGGCAGATGGTTATGTAAACCGAATCGACCTGAATGGCCGCTCGTATGAGGTGATTCCTCAAGTTGAGCGTAAATGGCGTCTAAACCCAGAATCGATGAAGAACTACTATGTACGCTCTGTGGATGGTAAAGCGGTTCCATTAGGCAGTCTGATTACTATCGATGTGGTGGCTGAGCCTCGCTCTTTGCCACACTTCAACCAGCTAAACTCAGCGACTGTGGGTGCAGTACCATCGCCTAGTGTTGCTATGGGTGACGCAATCGACTGGTTTGAGAATATTGCACAAACCAAGCTGCCTGCAGGCTATAACCACGATTACATGGGCGAATCTCGTCAGTTTGTAACGGAAGGTAGTGCCTTGTATGCAACCTTCGGTCTTGCACTTGCGATCATCTTCCTAGTTCTGGCGATTCAATTTGAATCACTCCGCGACCCTATTGTCATCATGGTATCTGTACCTCTGGCAATCTGTGGTGCCTTGATCGCATTGGCCTGGGGTACAGCCTCGATGAACATCTACTCGCAGGTTGGTTTGATCACGCTGGTCGGCCTAATAACCAAGCACGGTATCTTGATCTGTGAAGTCGCCAAAGAAGAGCAGTTACATAATAAACTGTCTCGTATTGATGCGGTGATGGAAGCTGCGAAAGTGCGTCTTCGCCCTATCCTAATGACCACTGCAGCGATGATCGCAGGTCTGATCCCGCTGATGTACGCAACAGGTGCAGGTGCCGCGCAACGTTTCAGTATCGGTATCGTCATCGTTGCAGGCCTTGCAATCGGTACACTGTTCACACTATTCGTACTACCTGTGATTTACAGCTACCTAGCTGAAAAACACAAACCTCTGCCAGTATTTGTTGAAGACAAAGACTTGGAGAAGTTAGCGCGAGTTGACGAAGCGAAAGCAGCTCATCGTGAATTAGCGGATAACAGATAAGCTATTAAGGCATTCAAAAAGGTCACTTCGGTGGCCTTTTTTATTGCCGCTCTCTTTTTTGCCATCTAAGTGGCGACTTTCACGTATCATTTACTTAAAATGAGGACAAATCAAAAGGAGTTTTAGCCACTATGTTTGACCCAAAGAAATTAGAGCAAATTGCTAAACAGATTCACGACTCAATGCCTCAACCTGTAAAAGAATTGGGCTCTGATGTCGATCAGAAAGTTCGTCAAGTAATCCAAGGCCAGCTAAACAAGCTAGATGTTGTAAGTCGCGAAGAGTTTGATGTTCAAACTCAAGTTTTACTACGTACACGTCAAAAGCTAACAGAAATGGAACAGAAGTTGGCGCAACTTGAAGAAAAGCTTGCTGAAAAATAAGTATCAAAGCGCTCCTCACAAAGGAGCGTTTTTCTTATCGGCGCGCAGATAAATCGGCTAAAAACAAAAAGGCTTGGTCAACGGCGACCAAGCCTTTTGATTAGATGTTGTGTTTTATTTTGTATTTATCACTCCAGTCTGCCTGGAGTTTATCTACTGCGTTACTTGAGACTAAGTAAATTACGCTGTATGAAGGTTTCATTTCTAGGAGAAGGCGCGGACTTTACGATAGTAAACGAGCACCTTCGACACCTAAATGGAGCCTTAAGGCCAGTCATTTAGCCGCCCACCGCGATACGCTTCATATCAGTCATGTAACCACGTAGCTCTTCACCGATGTACTCTACAGGGTGGTTACGGATTGTTTCATTCACAGCGATAAGAGTCGCGTTATCCACTTGGTTAGACGTTTCACCTAAACCTTTACCAATTACGTCAGTATTTACGGCTGGCATAAACTTCTCACGTAGAAGCGGCGTTGCTACGTTAGCGAACAGGTAGTTACCGTATTCCGCAGTGTCTGAGATAACCACGTTCATCTCGTATAAACGCTTACGTGCGATAGTGTTTGCGATAAGTGGCAGCTCGTGTAGAGACTCGTAGTAAGCAGACTCATCGATGATGCCAGATGCCGTCATCGCTTCGAATGCTAGCTCAACGCCCGCACGAACCATAGCAACCATCAAGATACCGTTATCGAAGTACTCTTGTTCAGAGATTTCTACGTCAGTTTCTGGGTAGTTTTCGAAAGCAGTTTCACCCGTTTCTGCACGCCAGCCTAGTAAATTTGCATCGTCGTTTGCCCAGTCAGCCATCATAGTGCTAGAGAAGTGACCGGTGATGATGTCATCCATGTGCTTGTTGTATAGCGGACGCATCAGTTCTTTTAGCTCTTCAGAAAGCTCAAATGCTTTCACTTTTGCAGGGTTAGTTAGGCGATCCATCATGTGAGTGATACCACCAAACTTCAGTGCTTCAGTGATGGTTTCCCAACCGTATTGAAGAAGCTTACCAGCGTAGCCAGGATCAATACCATCAGCAATCATCTTCTCGTAACACACGATAGAGCCAGCCTGTAGCATGCCACAAAGGATAGTTTGCTCACCCATTAGGTCAGATTTCACCTCAGCAACGAAAGAAGACTCTAGACAGCCAGCACGGTGACCACCGGTTGCTGCTGCCCAAGCTTTCGCGATATCCCAACCTTCACCTTTTGGGTCGTTCTCTGGGTGAACAGCGATAAGAGTCGGTACACCGAAACCGCGCTTGTATTCTTCACGAACTTCCGTACCTGGACATTTAGGTGCAACCATTACTACCGTTAGGTCTTTACGGATTTGCATGCCTTCTTCAACAACGTTGAAACCGTGAGAGTAACCTAGTGCTGCGCCTTCTTTCATCAACGGCATTACCGTCTCAACAACGTTTGTGTGCTGCTTATCTGGAGTAAGGTTTACTACTAGATCAGCTTGTGGAATTAGCGTTTCGTAGCTACCTACCTCAAAACCGTTGTCTTTTGCGTTTTTGAATGACTGGCGTTGCTCATCAATCGCGGCTTGGCGAAGCGCATAAGCAACGTCTAGACCAGAGTCGCGCATGTTCAGACCTTGGTTAAGACCTTGAGCACCACAACCTACAATGACTACTTTCTTACCTTTCAGATAATCCGCTTCTGAAGCGAACTCACTGCGGTCCATAAAACGACAACGACCTAATTGGTCCAACTGCTCGCGCAAGTTTAGGGTATTGAAATAATTAGCCATCTGGGTGCTCCTTTGAGATTCTTCCATTGAGGTCAGTAATTGCCTTACCGAATAACTTCATACTAAAACAGACATGAGATTGCTTAAAGTGATATATTCACAATTAGTTATTGCAATTTATGCAACATGGAAATGAAAATTTAATGAATATCAAAAGCCTGCAACTTTTCATTCATCTCTGTGAGAGTAAAAGTTTCGCCAAGACCGCAGCGGCAATGCATATTAGCCCTTCAGCCTTAAGCCGACAGATACAAAAATTAGAGGAGGAAACCAGCCAACAATTGTTTTTACGCGACAACCGTAGCGTTGATTTAACTATCCAAGGTAAAAAGCTAGTCCCAGTAGCCTTAAAGATTCTTGGCGAATGGCAGCAGTATCAGAGTCACCTGAAGGGAACCGAGGATGAATTGAAAGGAGAAATCCGTCTCTTTTGTTCTGTTACTGCAAGCTACAGCCATCTTCCGGAGCTAATCTCTGACTTTCGTATTCAGAACCCTTTCATTGAGTTCAAACTATCAACCGGCGATCCAGCTCAAGCGATCGACAAAATACTAGCAGATGAAGCCGATATTGCCATATCAGCCAAGTCAGAACAGATGCCAAATAAAATCGCATTTGAAACGATCAGTGAAATCCCACTTTCTGTCATCGTACCTGTTGGGGTTAGTGCGTTTGCTGAAGAGCTACAAAAAGAAAAACCAGACTGGTCGGTCATTCCATTCATACTCCCAGAAGCAGGAACGGCAAGGGACAGGGCCAATACTTGGCTCAAACAAATGAAAATAAAGCCAAAGATCTACGCACAAACCTCCGGACATGAAGCCATCGTAAGTATGGTTGCATTGGGGTGTGGAGTAGGTATCGCACCTGATGTTGTAATCAACAACAGTCCGGTAAGAGAAAAGATAAATCGTTTAAAAGTCTTACCAATTAAACCTTTTAAACTTGGTGTTTGCTGCAACAAAACTCAGCTGGAGAATCCGCTTGTTAAAGCCTTTTGGAAGGTTGCAGAGAGCAAGTATATCGCACCTTAGATGAACACTTTTTAGGTATAAAGTGAGCTAATTTTAAAACTCTATAGATGCAAAAAAGCCCGCTCTTTCGAGCGGGCTTCTTAAATTTAAAGCCTGGCGATGTCCTACTCTCACATGGGGAAGCCCCACACTACCATCGGCGCTATTTCGTTTCACTTCTGA
>NZ_JAWOVC010000031.1:0-25856 GCF_033339735.1 Vibrio sp. 2033 | reverse complement strand
GAGTAGTTTTACAGGCAAAGCCGAAACGGATGATAACCACCTACTGAAGTAGGTGGTTTAGGGCTGAAAACAAAAAACTCCACACAAAGGTGGAGTTTTTTCATATCGTCATCGCCTTCAGTGCGACTTAATTTGCCACATTCTCGCGACGTTTTCGGCTAAATTAGCAACATTGACGTCGGCCTCTTTCATGGCCTCAGGTAAGCTCATCGCCCTTGGTACACAAGCAAACACCGCATCAATGCCGCACTCATAAACCGCCTGATAGTTGTCGCCCACACAGCCTGCTAATGCAATGACTGGTAAATTACACTGCTTGGCCACCTGAGCAACGCCCATCGGCGTTTTGCCATGTGCGGTTTGATGATCGATTCGACCCTCGCCTGTAAATACGATATCCGCATCCGCAACATGCTGAGCAAGTTTGACCGTATCAAGCACAATCTCAATTCCCGGTTGCAAACGTGCTGGCGTATACCCGAGCAAGGCCGCGCCCATACCACCAGCAGCACCCGCCCCTTCACGAGTCAGTACATGCTTACCCGTCGCTTGTTCCGTCAACTCGCCAAACTTGCGCAATGCGTTATCGAGCAGAGTGACGTCTGATACGGTCGCTCCCTTTTGCGGGCCAAAGATAGCCGACGCGCCTTTGTCACCACAGAGTGGGTTATCAACATCGCACGCTACCAACACTTCGCAAGTTGCTAAACGAGGGTCAAGACCAGAAATATCGATGGACGCAAGCGCCGCTAACCCGCCTCCATTTGGGGTAATTGCATGACCAGACTCATCAAGAAACGCCACCCCCAACGCGGTCAACATGCCCACGCCACCATCATTGGTAGCGCTGCCGCCCAAACCAATGATTAAGCGTTGAATACCTCTATCTAGCGCGTGTTTGATCAGCTGTCCAGTACCAATGCTACTGGTCAGTTTTGGGTCGCGAGCGTCACTCGGCACAAGGTGCAACCCACTGGCCTCCGCCATTTCAATAACCGCGGTTTCGCCGTCGCCGAGGATGCCATAAAACGCTTCAACATCATTCCCTAATGGCGCGGTCACCGTTGTGAAGACTTGTTCGCCTTGAGTTGCATCTATCAAAGATTGAACCGTGCCTTCGCCACCGTCTGCGACCGGAACCGTAACAAACTCAGCATCATGCCATACGCGAACAAGACCCGTTTTGATCGCCTCGCTCACTTGTTTGGCGGTTAAGCTTTCTTTAAATGAATCAGGTGCAATTACCACTTTCATACGTATTTCCAGAGACTTATAAGAGAACGAGGCTCAAAATGTACACCAATGCCATTGCCGTGACACCTTGAACGAGCGTAGCCATGGTTTGCGCGCGGTACGCTAAGCCCACCGACATGCGGCTAAACTGCGAAACTACCCAGAAGAAACTGTCGTTTGCATGAGAAACCGTCATCGCACCAGCACCGATCGCCATCACCGTTAATACGCGGCCCATTTCTGAATCGAGCCCCAATTGCGTAAGCATAGGCGCAACCAAAGCCGATGTGGTCACCAATGCAACCGTTGATGAACCTTGCGCCGACTTTAGCGCAGCCGCAACGATAAATGGCATGAAAATACCCACGCCCAGCGCCGATAGCGTCGTACCTAAGTATTCACCTAGCGGCGTTGCTTTTAACACCGCGCCAAAAGCACCACCCGCACCGGTAATCAAAAGAATAGGCGCAGCAGCCGTAATACCTTGGCTGATTCGCTCGCCAAATTCTTCAATCTTGTTGTCTGACTTGAGTAGGCGAACAGAAAGGAACAGGCCAATCACCAATGCCGTTAGTGGCTGTCCTAAGAAAGTCAGAACATCAAACACAAAACCTTCGCCCAGCGGTAGGCTTGGGAATTTCGCGATAGAGCCAAAACAGATCAATAAGATAGGAACAAAAATAGGAGCGAATGCTTGGCTCGCCGTTGGCAATTTGCCGTAAGACGCTTTGAGTGCTTGCCAGTCTTGCTGAATTTCTTCTGCGGCTTCAATGCCATCTGGTTCAACATGTTGGAATCGGTTCGCCCACAACATCCCCGCTAACGCCGCAACCGCTGCAACAAACACACCCACACCAATCACTAAACCAAGGTTAGATTCCAGGCCTAAGTTACCCGCAGCGGCAATCGGACCAGGAGTTGGCGGCACAAACGTGTGCGTTGCGTATAGGCCAGTTGCCAACGCCACACTCATCGCAACGCTTGAGGTTTTTAAACGCTTCGCGAGTGATTCTTTGAGCGAGTTCAGAATGACAAAGCCTGAATCACAAAATACTGGAACAGAAACGATGTAACCGATGATACTCATGGTCAATGTAGGGAAACGCTCACCCAACACTTTGATGACCGTATCGGCCATGGTGATCGCCGCACCACTTTTTTCCAAAATAACACCAATGATGGTACCTAAAACGATAACCAAACCAATGTAACCAAGGATGCCGCCAAAGCCAGAAGCAATGGTTTTGGCAATGCTATCTGCCGGTAAGCCGTAAGCAAATGCCGCAAGGAACGCCGCGATGATCAGCGCTAAAAAGGGATGTAATTTGAATTTGGTGGTCGTGAGCACAATAAATGCGATCACCCCGAGCAGGATTAATATAAGGTTCATGATAACTCCATTTATTCTTATTTTGCTGAGCGAGTCCGTGTTGGCTCACTCAACATGTAGGGACGCATGAATTATTAATCGTTTGCTTTAGAATTCCTTTAGGCGGAGTGACAAATGATGTGGTCAAAAAATGACGCGTATTGTGCAGATGCACAATATCACGACATTTTTGAGAGCCGAGTCGCAATATAAAGCTCCGCTAACCCCACAAAATTGGTAGTTGGTAGCCCTGTTATCTCGGTGATTTTCTCTAACCGATAGCGCAGAGTGTTCCGGTGAATAAACAGCATTTTAGAGCATTCTGTTACATTGCCATTGCATTCAAACAGTGCATCTAGGGTTTTCAATAATTGCCCAGATTTGTCTTTCTCTTTCAACCGTTTCACACCATCAATAATTTGTTCACCTTGCCAAATATCCGCCAACGGCGCTAACAAAACAGGCAAACGAAGTTCATCGAACAGGTACTTACGTTTCTCTGGGTAGAACTGCTTGCCCATGGCTAATACCTGCTTCGCGCTTTGGTATGACAACGCGACATCTTTAGGCTCATTAAACAGCTGCCCTAGCGCAATGTGAAACGTATGCGAATCGTGATCGCTTAAACGCGACATCAACTTATCAATGCGCTCACTTTCAACTTGGCTATCCCACTGCTTGGCGGAATGACACGGTTTCAACACCACAATTTCATTCACCGAGACAATCGCAACTAGGTTGTTACGCTCTGGGTATTCAAGCAGTTCAACAATATTGCGCACACTCTTCATGCTTTTTGAGGCCGACGGCGTCGAGACTTCAATCACCGTTGCCACCCGTGGTTGAGTAACATCGATAGAAAGACGCATCGCCCAATCTTTCAGCTCTTCATCGGTCAATTTCCCATTGATCCAAGCCAGAATAAACTCTTCGCGATGACGTCTGTCCCACTGAAATTTTTCCACCAGCGCGGCTTGCTCGATTGTCAATTCAGCGGTCATTTTAACCAGTTTGGCAAAATCTCGGATTTTCTCCGGCTCGCCTGTGACACCAACAATACCGACCACGTCACCATGCAATTTCAACAGCATATTGATACCGGGTTTGACACCCTGCAACGTCAAACATTGCTGCTCATTAAGCTCTAGCGAATCGCCATGATTCAGCGCCAGTACCGCGCCATCATGCACTTGCCCAACACGTTTAGGGTCGCCACTGCCAATGATGATGCCTGCCGAGTTCATCACATTCACATTGTGACCAATGATGGACATGGTTCGATCAACAATTTGTTGTGCTAAAGCGTGGTCGAGTATCACCATTTCGAGTTTCCAAATTGACCGTTTAATCACTCAATAAATCACAAATGGCAAACTATCGCGATGCTGCGGTTCTAAATAACGGAAGCAGCTCAAAGCATTATCCAATTACCCATATTTAAAAAGTGGATTAAACCTTCATTTTTAGCAGAGGGTTATATACTTAGAACAAAGGTTACCAATGCATTCTTCACTGTGCATTGATGCCACTCGTCTACCTACAGAGGAGAGATCAACATGGAGTTACGGAATAAATCGGGGGAAGTTGCAAATATTGCTGATAACCTCACTTTGAAGGAAATCACAGAAATGGGCTACACCGTAGATTTATGCGATGAAGCATTTGCCCCTGGAGAGCATTGGAAAGCGGAAGGTAAAACGCAAGGTATGGGCGAGTATCCAGAGGAGTAAACGTCCTGACTAACCAGCGCACAAAGCGCTCCACAAACAGAAAAGCCGAGCGACTTAACGCTCGGTTTTCTACTTTTGAACTTCTTGAATAAACAAGCCCATCTCTTCAAGATAATTGCCGTTTGAGCATCCCCAATCGGTGACTTCAATCAGCTCGGTAACTAACTGTCCAGATTCATCATTTTGTACTCGCTGCACAAACGCTTCAAAGCGTTCCAGTTGCGCCTGACTCTTAACGCCATGCACGGCATATTCTACAAGCAAGCCGTTGTACGTCTGCCAGCGCTGATCGCCAGCAACATCATTGCCTAAAATCACAGAACACTTTTGTTGAATGCTTTCAACCGCATCATTTCTTGCCGGCGCTACTGTGGAACATCCAACTAAAATCGTACCTACCGCCAATAACGTAACTTTTGTCTTATTTATCATATCGTTTCCAACTGTATCGCCACGATATGGAAATCTTATTACACCTGATAAGGATCATCGATAGCGCACCGCAGATTAATTACTTAATAAACTGTAAACTCCATACCAGTCTTAACACTGCAAGCTCATAACTCCTATTAACTCACCCAAATGTAAACAAATAGTAAAATCACCTTTACGCGATGCAAAATCGACAAATGAGATTAGCGTTCCTTTCTCGCGACCAAGCGTGCAATAATCAACTGTCTACATAACGAAACCATTTGAAGGATCAAAATGACCGCAACGGATTACCTCAACGACCTCAATCAACGTTACCTTGCGATTCACCGCACCAAAGAAGATTTCTTTTGGGAAACTTACATGGGGATCAGCGATGACCATGATGGCTCGACGCAAGCACAAACGGCATGGACAAGCTTTTTAAGCAACGCCGAGCAAATTACTGCCATCAAACAACAGCTTGAAGCCGCGGACTCAATTACCGACCCACAAGAGAAACAACAAACCATTACGGGTCTATCTGGTTGGCTGGCGATGTTTGAATCTCACGCTATCGAGGGCGAAAAAGCACAAGCGTTGAAAAATCAGCTCATTGCCTTTGAAGCTGAGCTCTTCGAGAAAAAACAGAACCACGTACAAACATTTACCGATGAGAACGGCGAGCAAGTAGAAGGTTCACTTCCAGTATTAAGCTCAACCATTCGCACCAGCAATCATGAAGAAGTTCGCCAATCGGCTCATCAAGCGTTGCTGAACCTTGAACAATGGCTACTGCAAAACGGCTTTATTGAACTGATCAAACTGCGCAACCAGTTCGCTCGCTCACTGGGTTATGCGACTTTCTTTGATTACTCCGTGCAAAAAACGGAAAAGATGAGCACTGAGCAGCTATTCGAAATTTTGGAAGATTTCGAACAACGCACGCGAGATGCGCATCTAAACAGCTTAGAAAACTTGGCGAAAGAGAAAGGCGCAAGCGCACTAGCAGGCTACAACTTTGTTTACTCATTCGCGGGTAACGTTATGCGTGACCTTGACCCATACGTGCCGTTCTCAAAATCTCTGAGACGCTGGGTAGAATCATTTGGTCGCCTAAATATTGATTACTCTGGCGCGACGCTAACGCTGGATTTACTAGATCGCAAAGGTAAGTACCCGAATGGGTTCTGCCACGGCCCTATCCCTTCTTTCTATAATCAAGGCGAATGGGTCGCAGCGCAGGTGAACTTCACCAGTAATGCCAAACCAGACCAAGTGGGCAGCGGCTACGATGGCATTAACACGCTGTTCCACGAAGGTGGCCACGCAGCACACTTTGCGAACGTAAAAATGAACGCACCTTGTTTCTCGCAGGAGTTTGCGCCGACGTCAATGGCTTATGCAGAAACTCAGTCGATGTTCTGTGACAGCCTGTTAACCGATGCCGATTGGCTAAAACAATACGCACTGGATGATGAAGGGAATTCGGTTCCTGATGAGATCATTCAAGCGATGATCAACAGCCGTCAGCCATTCAAAGCTTATGAAGAACGTAGCATCTTGGTTGTACCATATTTTGAGCGCGCGTTGTATCAACTGAGCGATGACGAGTTAACGCCAGAGCGCATCACTAAGCTGGCTCGCGATTGTGAAAAGCAGATCCTTGGTTTGGAATGCAGCCCTCGCCCACTGATGGCGATTCCACATTTGCTATCCGACGAAGCGGCTTGTGCGTATCAAGGTTATCTACTCGCGCACATGGCGGTGTATCAGACCCGTGCATACTTCCTTGAGAAGTTTGGTTACCTGACGGATAACCCAGAAATTGGCCCACTGCTGGCAAAACACTACTGGCACGCAGGCAATCACTTGTCGCACAACGAAACCATTGTCAGCCTGACTGGCGAAGGCTTCAATGCCAAATACCTTGCAGACGTGTGTAACCTGTCGCCAGAACAGGCATGGGAAGTGCAGCAGAAGAAAATCGACTCACTTGCGACGCGAGAGCGAGCATCAGTCGCTTCACTGAACGCCGCGATTAAAGTCGTCGACGGCAGTAAAGAGCTGGCAAGCAACGCCATCTCTGACGAACAAATGTGTGACGATTTTGAACGTTACATCGTAGAGACTTACGGTCGATAACACGCATAAAGCCAGGAGCTCGCCTTCTGGCTTTTTATTCTTTAGCTAATGCAATAAGAAGGAAGATCCATGTACCAAGAAGTCATCAAATTTTGGTTCGAGGAGCTATCGCCCCAAAATTGGTTTGAAAACAACCCAGAACTGGACAAGTGTATTGCATCGCGATTTGCCTCGGTATTAGAACAAGCCGCTCGTTGTGAACTGTTTAATTGGCGTAACAGCGCACAAGGACGATTGGCCGAAATCATCGTCCTCGACCAGTTTTCACGTAATGTGTATCGCAACACCCAAAAAGCGTTTGCACAAGACCCACTCGCATTAGCATTGGCTCAAGAGGCAATTCGGTTAGGTCACGACAAAGAATTCGCGCCTGAGCAGCTAAGCTTTTTGTACATGCCGTTTATGCACAGCGAATCTCGCCTCATTCATGTCCAAGCTGAAAAATTGTTCCGCGCATCAGGGCTTGAAAATAACTACGATTTTGAGCTAAAACACAAAGCCATCATCGACCAGTTTGGGCGCTATCCTCATCGCAATGCGATACTGGGAAGAGAGAGCACTCCCGAAGAGTTAGCGTTTTTGCAACAACCTGGGTCAAGTTTCTAAATAACAATGAATAATGATTTAACCATGAGAGACCACGCAGTATGCTGGCCATGCTTGCTAAAACTAGACGGCGACGATGAGCTGATCTACACGCATTCCCAGTCCGACTTAGACTCTGAATGCGAAGCCCTCATTTTTGGGCAAGATGATTACGTTATTGACTCAAATGGCAACACGTTTGAATTGAAAAACAATGGTTCGAACACCACTCTTTTACACCTAAAAGAACGAACGCTGTCCGTAGAAGAGGTTACGTCATTAATCCAATCGCATGAATTCAGCCTCGCGCAACGGTGTATTATCAAGATTCATTTCACCTCGGTGAGGCAAGCTGTTGAGGCCTTAGCTCACTAACTCAATCCCAACATGCATAGCATTAAATAAAATTATCATTTTTATAATTTATGATAATTTCATGTAATCAACATCACGCCATATACTCTCCCACATCGAAACAAGACAACGTTCAAACACACATGTTGGGAGCAAACAAATGAAAATGAATCATGTCGGTATTATGGTCGGAGATATGGACAAAGCGGTTGAGTTTTACACGCAAGCGCTAGGTCTAAAAGTCGTTATGGGCAACACGAAAGTGATTGAAGAACGCGAAACGGCAATTGGCAGAATGTGTATTGCGGTCTTTGGGGAAGGCTTTAAAGGCTTCAACATTGCGCACCTTGTGACAAGTGATGGCATCGGCCTTGAGTTATTCGAAATGAAAGAACGTCAAGAGCGCCATGAAGTGGATTTTTCTCGCATCGGTATCTTCCATTTCTGTTTACAGACAGACGATTTTGAAGGTGCTATCAAACGCACCGAAGCACTAGGTGGCAAAGTTCGCATGGACATCATGCGTTACCACCCAGAAGACGATAATAAGCCTGCGAAAATGGTTTACCTAGAAGACCCATTCGGCAACCTATTCGAGCTTTACTCACACTCTTACGAAGAAACTTACGCTTCTGATTACGAGTAATAGCCCCATCCATATCCCAAAAGGCTAGCAATACGCTAGCCTTTTTTGTTTGCTTTGAGTTGCAGTGTTTCTGCACTCGCTCTAGCAAAAAAACATCTGGAATTTGATCATTTCTCTCACCACTTTTAAGGTCACTTTATACTTACCTCAACACAATGCAAAAAGGAGTGAAGCATGCCCACCAAAAATCCAATCGCCATCAAAGCGCTTGATCATGTTGTTTTAAGGACCTGTAACCTCGATGCTATGTTGCATTTCTATCGAGACATTTTGGGCTGCCCTGTCGAACGCGAAGTAACGGAACTTGGTTTAACTCAACTTAGGGCAGGTAACGCATTGATTGATGTAGTGACGGTAGACAGCGAATTGGGCCAACTCGGCGGTAAGCCACCAGTTCAAAATGGTCGTAATATTGACCATTTTTGCCTGCAATTGGCGCCTTTTTCCGAGGATGAATTACTGGAATATCTGCGTGCGCGCGGCATTGAAACCGAAGAGTTTGCGAAGCGGTATGGCGCACAAGGGTTCGGTAGATCACTCTATATACATGATCCGGAAGGAAATGTCGTCGAGTTAAAACCTCAAGTGATTGATGAGTAAGCGAGTAAAAAACCTTGTTATATTCTGAAAATAACAAGGTTAACTTCTAAAATAATTATTGAAGTAAGAACATATTATTAAGTCAAAATTATATCTGGCTCACCTATTTCTTTTTCTCGCCACCATTGTTTATTTATATGTTCTTGATGAACGTAAAAACTCTCCCCCGGCATTGGCGTCAGCAGCGTTATATGTTCTTTTTGACAATGGGTAAGCAAATCTAAAATCGGTTCGTCCCAGCGGTGAGTAAATAGCTCGTATGTAGCCCAATGCACGGGCAACAGTTTTTTCGCATTTAAATCGCGAAACGCTTGCACGGTATGATGAGCCTGCATGTGCCCCCAGTTTTCGACCGGATAACCTTGGCCTTTCACATCAGCAGCCACTTCCAAACAGGCAATGTCGATTGGTCCACATCGCAGTGCGATCTCGGAAAAGTGCGAATCGTAAGCTGAATCGCCACTAAAATAGAGCGTCTCTTCTTTGCCTTTGATGACCCAAGAAGCCCACAGGGTCGAGTTTTTATCGAAATAAGTACGACCCGAATTATGGTTAGCAGGCGTACAAATCAGTTCGATTCCGGCATAGTGCACGCTATCCCACCAATCGAATTCCACGATGTTGTCTGCGCAAACGCCCCACTTTATCAGATGCTTGCCAACCCCTAAGGGTACATAAAAAGTCACGGGTTTATCGGCGTAGAAACGTATGGTCGATGCTTCTAAATGGTCGTAATGATCGTGCGAAATCACGATAATTTCAGGAATCGGCAAACAATCTCTGGCATGGGTATTGGGAATATTGCGTTCAAACCACGCTTTTGCGATGAACGGAGAAGCGTAATCAAATACCGGATCAGTCAGAATTCGAATGCCATCGACCTCCACCAGCATGGTGGAATGGCCCAGCCAAGTAACGCGCATCGATTCACTTCGCTGCGCAAACTGCGTAGGTTGAATTGGGAAATGTGGCAGATGTTCGTTAGGACTCAATGGCGTTCTACCACCAAGATAGCTCCAACACACCTGCCAGAATGATTGCGGGCTAGGGACATTTGGCATCTCGTTTTTAACGCGGCCGTTTTCAAATTGAGGCGAGTGGTGAACACGGTGCGCCAACTGCGCATCGTAGGTTTGAGGGGAAATCAGTGAACTTGGCTTTTGTGTCTTTTGTTCACTCGTTAGGTATGTGCGCTTAAGTATCGTTTCAGACATATCGTAGTTTTGTCTCGCTTGCGAACGCTCAACAGTAGGTTTATTAAAACGTGCGTGTATGTCTATTTCGTGACCAAAATGAGGTGTAAGATGAAGATTCAGTTTCAATCAAACGTCTTCTATTTAAGGATACGGTTCTCAAACCTTCTGAATACTGCGTCGGTTTGAAAGGAGAAAACTATGGTGACTTGCAGCCAATACGATTTTATTGAAATCGCCTGTATGTTTAAGCTCCCTATCGAGATCACACTAAAAAATGGTGAAACTCATCAGGGCAACGCGTTCGACACAGGCTACGAAATGCAGCGACAAGAGTGCTTGTTTTTAGATATGGATGGTGAGCACACCGCCTTCCCGACTGAACAATTAGTCGCAATGCGCGCGCTCAAAACCAATCCGCATTTTGACGAAGTGACGTTTGAGTAAACGTCCTTCTTTCACTGGCACTGTCCAATAAAAAACGCCTCTCAAGCTGACACAACTTGAGAGGCGTTCTCTTACACTATTCACCGGAACTTCATGTTATTCACGCGACTGAATGAAAACCAGCATCGGCATCATGATCACGAACATCACTCCCACAAGCTGGAAGGTGTGCACAAACGCGACCATTTGCGATTGCTGCTGCAACATCTGTTGGTATTGGTCTAACGCAACCGGGTCGGTAATGGAAAGCCCCTGATTGGCCGCCCAGTCATGCAAGTTAGGATTATAAGGATTAATACCCTCTCCCAGCGCATGCCATTGCTGCTGACTATCACGATATTGGAACGTGGTTGCGATAGAGATACCAAACGAACTACCAATGGTACGGAACAGATTGTAAATACTCGCCGCCGCAACAGATTGCTCTTTCGGAATCGTTAAATACGCCAAGGTGGATAGCGTCGAGAAGGTTAAACCAAGCCCCATCCCCTGAATCATACTCGGCATCACAATCCAAAATGTATCGATCTGCAGTGAGTACTGCGTCATCAAATAGCTACCAATCCCGATGCAGCTCAAGCCAAAGACTATTTTGATTCTGGGATCGAATTGCGGATTGAGCTTAATCACCAAAATCAACATCGCCGCTGACGCCAACCCACGCGGTGCCATTAATAAACCAGTGGTTGAGACCGGATAATCCAGCAAGCTTTCCAACAGCATTGGTTGTTGAGTCGTCAGACCAAACATCGCCATCGACACCACGGCAATCATCAATGACGAGACCATAAGGTTTCGGTCTTTCAGTAGCCACAATGGCGCTATTGGACTTTTGGTTTTCCAACTGCGATATATCCACATCACCAATCCCATGACTGCGAGCAATATCGCCGTCTGAATCATACGTGAGTCGAGCCAGTCGTCTTCATTCCCTTTATCCAACACAAACTGCAACGCGCCCACACCTAACGCCATGTAACCGATGATCCACCAGTCAAAGTTAGGTTTGGATTTGTTGTCGATATGGATATAGCGATAAATCAAAGAGGTACAGATCAAACCGAATGGCAAGTTGATGTAAAAAATCCAGCGCCAGTTAATGTTGTCGGTGATCACACCACCCACAACTGGGCCCAAAATAGGACCAAGCAAAATGCCGATGGAGAAAATCGCCATCGCTTTGCCTTTTTGCTCATACGGATAAATCTGCACTAACGTCGACTGCGCCAATGGAATCACCGACGCGCCGAAAGCGCCTTGGATAATGCGAAATAGCACCATCTCTTCAAGAGACTGTGCTTGCCCACAAAGCGCACTGGCAATCACAAAACCGATCACAGCAACCAACATGACTTTGCGTTCACCAAAACGCGACACCCAGAAACTGGTCATCGGAATGAAGATCGCTTCCGCCATGCTGTAACCCGTCAACACCCACGTAATTTGGTCTGCCGTTGCGCCCAACGCGCCCATCATGTGCGATAGCGACACGTTCGCAACGGTCATATCGATTAACACCATGATGGCAGAAAGCATCACGGCGACGGTGGCAATCCCCCGTTTGTCTGCCGTAATTTGATGGCTCATTGCACGCTACTTTGCAAATCAATGGTGACTTCTGAGCTCGCACCCACGCGAAGTTGCGGCGCATCGGCCGGTACTTCTAATGCCAAACGTACAGGGAAACGCTGTTTGATTTTAACCCAGTTACCCGTTGCGTTTTCTGGTGGCATCAAGGAGAACGATGTACCACTCGCAGGCGATAGTTGTTCTACCGTTGCTTTCCACACCACGTCTGGGTACATATCAATCACCACATCCGCATGCATGCCAGGTTTAATATGAGTAAGATCGGTTTCTTTAAAGTTCGCGCGTACCCAATAGCTGTCTTTTAAAATCACAGGGAACAGCGTTTGACCCACGCTAACGACCGAGCCTACGTGCGTATTGATTTCACCGGCAATGCCATCCACTGGTGACGTAATGTCGGTGTAGCTCAAGTTCAGCTCTGCTTGCGCTAACTGTGCTCCCGCTTGTTGAACAACCGCAGCCTCTGCGCCTTCTTCACCACGGTTCGCAATGGCTTTTTCTACCGTCGCGCGCGCTTGCTCCAGGCTCGCTTGGGCATTGGCTAGTTTGTTTTTTGCCGTATCTAAATCTTGGTTCGACGCCAGTTTGCGTTTCACCAAGGAATCCGTACGTTTGTACTCCACTTGCGCTTCTATCAGGTTAGAGCGCGCCGCATCTAAGCCCGCAACAGCTTCAGTTACCTGCTTATCGGCAACATCATGTTGCTGGACCGCCAATTGGTATGCCGCTTTTGCTTGCTTTACTGCCAACAAATATGGGCGTGAATCTATCTTCAGCAGTAGGTCACCTTTGTTAACAGATTGGAAGTCTTTGACATCCGCGGAAACCACTTGGCCTTTTACCTGAGGCGCTACCGACAAAATTTTTGCCCTAACGTAGGCATCTTCCGTGCTTGGGTGACTGTCTGAATACTGCCAAGACCAATACATCGCACCAAATGCGATAACACAGAGAGTAAAGAAAAGAGTTTTTACCAGCTTAGATCTGGAGGAGGAATGCTTTGCGATGTCGTCGCTCATTTATATTGTCCACTTGTTCAATTATGTGATCAGTGTAGGACTTTTCGATCTTCCGACAATAAAATGATCTGCAAGGTAAAGATCCAATTTTGCATGTTGCTAAGTGGAGTAAATGATGTGCAATCAAAACGAGGATAAAAAAGAGGGGCAGTCCCCGTAACCGCCCCCAAAGTCATGCCAATAATAGTAATGTGCGTGTAACTACTGGTTTTTCTTAGAACTTGTAACCGCCGCTGATCATAAATACCCAAGGGTTAATTTTGACGTCGGTTTTTTGCTTCTCTCCACCTGCTTTGTAAGTTGCTTCTGTTTCAATGTTTGCGTACCACGCAGCAGCGTTGAGGAACCATTGATCGTTGATCATGTAGTCCACACCAATATTCGCTGCTAGACCGAATGAGTCATCCAACTTAAGATCTGAAAGACCAGCGCCTTTACCCGTGCTATTGAACCCCTCATCAAAGAACATGGTGTAGTTGAGACCTGCACCCACGTATGGACGGAACTTACTTTGTGGCTCGCCAAAGTAGTACTGCACCATAAGCGTTGGTGGAAGGTGTTTGGTGTCCGCGATATCACCAAGACCTAACAAGTCTGTTGAAATATCGTGGCTGAATGGTGTTGCTGCTAGAAGCTCTAAACTGATGTTGTCTGTAAACATGTAGCCAAACGTCAAACCAAGCTGCGTATTTGAATCCACTTTCAATTCTTCTTGAGAACCAAGAATCTTATCGCTGCTGTCGTTTGGAACGACAGACGCCGCACCAACACGAAGAACGAAGTCACCTTGTTTATGAGCGAAAACACTTGGTGACACGAGTGCAGCAACCACTGCTAGACTGCAGATTGTTTTTTTCATTTTTATTTCCTTTCGTAGGGCTTCGTTATGTCGTACCCAAAGGGGTGCCTGCTAACTGATCTGAGATTTCAAGTGAACTCAGCGCCTTGAAGCACACGGGTATCTATATCTTTTTGAGCTGTGCGCAATCTAGCACATAGAAACCCTACTATTTTGATGGAAATCAATTTGTGAAAAATATAGGTTTTTTGTATGGAGAAACGCCATATTGATCAACAAATTATGCAAATAGGATACAATTCTGTAATGCAAACTGTGCGTGTGAGTTGCCATGCATACCCATAAATGCGAATCCTCTCGTTAAGGCTCGTAGCCAGCAAAAACTTTTTTCGTCCTCTACGTCTTCTATTTTCAAAAAACAACCCACTTAAAACGCTCGTTTGCCCCCTTAAAATCGCGATTTGAGGGGTTTGTAAAGCACTGAAATACAAGAAGTTATTTTTCTGGAAAATCAGTCACTTGGAGTGCTAGTCTGCTCGCAGCTAAGGAGAAGACATGTTAAAAACCGATCTCATTTTTGAACGAGAAAACTTTTCTCATCACGATTTTCAGAATGCTACCTTTAAAAACTGCCACTTTTATATGTGCTGTTTCGACCATGCCGATCTGCGCGATGCTAAGTTCATCGACTGTCGCTTTATCGAATCCAAAGCGCTAGAAGGGTGTAGTTTTCGCTTCGCGAACTTAAAAGACGCTAGCTTTACGAACTGCATGTTGGCGATGAGCCTGTTTAACGGCGCAAATTGTATGGGCTTGGAGCTACGTAAGTGCGATCTCAAAGGGGCAAACTTCCAAGGTGCGAACTTTGCTAATCGCGTCAGTAACACCATGTTTTTCTGTTCTGCTTTTATTACTGGCTGCAACCTCACCTACTGTAACTTCGAGCGAGTGTTACTAGAAAAATGTGACCTCTTTGAAAACCGTTGGAACGGTGCGAACCTCGCAGGGGCAACTCTCAAAGGCTCGGATTTATCTCGCTGCGAATTCTCGCCAGAACAATGGGGAACCTTTAACGTTGAGCAGTGTGATCTGACTCATGTCGAACTAGACGGGCTGGATGTTCGCCGCGTTTCTCTGTTTGGTGTTAAAATTTGTGATTGGCAACAAGAGCAATTGCTTGCGCCTTTTGGACTGATCATTCTCTAAGGAAAGGCCATGAACCTGTTTAAAGACTTACCGAATAACCTCGACGAGGAAGTGTTCGAAGACCTGCTGACCCACAAAAACCTGCGTATAGAACGCATTGTCTCAACGGGGCAAACCTCGCCCGAAAGTGGCTGGTACGATCAAGAAGAACATGAATGGGTCTTGGTTCTTAAAGGAGCAGGAGAGCTGACTTTTGAATCAGGTGTCGTGCAACGACTTGAGGCAGGCGATCACGTTACGATTCCAGCTCATACCAAACACAAAGTGAGCTGGACTGACCCAACGCAAGAAACCATCTGGTTGGCGGTGTTTTATCAATAAACACAAAACGATCTTAAACCAAAAAATAGGCGCTGAGTTTGCTCGATACTACTAAGCCGTCACTGGCACTGTTTGATTTTGATGGCACCATCACCCGAGAGGATATGTTTAGCCTTTTCCTCCACTATTCTGCTTATGGCCTGCGCAAACGAGTAGGAAAGGTCGCTATCATGCCATTTTATGCGCTGTACAAACTCGGAGTGTTACCCGCTCGTGTTATGCGCCCTCTCAGCAGTTTTATTGCATTTTCAGGGAAAGAAACGCAGAAAATTGAAGCGATTGGCACTCAGTTTGCCCATGAAGTGATCCCGCTGTACTTACGGCCAGAAGCGATGGACAGGCTGGCTTGGCATCAACATCGAGGCGATACCATCGTAGTGGTGTCGGCATCACTCAATGCGTATCTCAAGCCTTGGTGTGAGGCGAACGGTTACCACTTGCTGTGCAGTGAACTGATCTCAGAACAGCCAAAACTGAGTGGCTTTTACCAGCAAGGTGATTGCAGTTTAGAAAGAAAAGTCTCACGCGTGAAAGCGGCGTTTTTGCTCGACGAGTTTGCGTCTGTTTATGCCTACGGTGATACGCATGAAGACATTCCGATGCTCAAACTGGCAGACTACGCGATGCTCAACTGGAGCGAGTGGAGAGCAAGCGAATAACGATATGTGCTCTGATTTTCAAGACAGCCACTCAACCAAAGTGGTCGTTTTAGACTGAAAAAAACAAACCCTTCTCATGTGAGAAGGGTTTTATTGTTCAGGGCCCGAATAAATGGCTTAACGCCATACACCCCACTGACCCGTTGTGCCTGGTTCCTCACCAGACGTCCACCATTGGGCAGTCCATTCTTTACCATTGTGTGTCACCACATCACCTTGGTTGTAAACGGCTGTCTTGTCCCACAAGTTGGTTGGTTCAACTGGTGGCGTGACATCCGCTTTGATCAATGACAACGCGTAACTGAAGTCTGCGCTTGGCGCTAATACTTGGTTTGCATTCACGTTGTTACTGTCGAACATGTAGTGGTTCATCTCTTGATGCCAAATGCCCACGTACCAATCACCCCTTTGCTGCGCATTAAATTGATCCGCAATTTCTGCCGCCCAAGTCGCCGTATTGTTTGCACTGATTGGTAGTGAAATATCGACAATTTCATTGCCTGTCGCATTAAACGTACGGAAACGAATGGTATCACCCGCTTCTACTGGCCCAAAACCTTGCTGAACAAAGTAGCCTAGAGATGTCAGATTGTTGCCCGGTTCGGTTGGATCAACAGGGTCAGTCGGTGGCGTCGTGCTCGTTCCGTTTAACGTAATGTCACTACAGTTGTAGAAACCTTCCCCAGCGACATCAATGCGCTGCCAACGAGTATAAAGCACCGCATCGCCGGAACGATCAGCAGGGAAAGTCACCTGAATACGGTAGCGTTTTTCCGCATCAACATACACATCACCTGCGGTGTCGATCAGCTCTAAATCACTCCAAGTAAGAGGCTTTGAATCATCATAAGTTGGCTTGGTGAGATAGAATTCCCAGTACGATGGGTTGTGCGGCGCTTTGCCGTAAAACACCAATTCAATCTGGTTGTTTGCATCTGGCGTAACATTGGTGCGCTGCCAGTTTGGAGAAGGAATGTTCAAGCCTTTCTTAGCCGCATCGCCGGCAGAACACAGTTCACCGTCGCGAACCACGGCTTTCACATGCTCCATATCTCGGTAATTTGGTACGTTCGCCGCGATTTCGCTGCGTTGCACAAACGGATACGCGCCAGATTCTTCAAAAGCCGCTTTACACGCTTGGTTAGGGATCTCGTTGGTCCAAAAACCACCGTCTAAATAACACGTATTCTGACGAGCGCTTGGAAATTCTACCCAGCCGTGGGCGTTGACGTTAAATGAGCTCAATGCGGCAACAGCGCTTAAGCTCAAAAGAGGAAGTGTTACATGTGATTTCATCGTTCATCCTTAATTTTGCTGACTCGCCGCTCTGAAACACAAGCGGTTTAAGCAAAACTAGCAGGATGGGATTATTTAGAAGGTGAGAATAAATATGGAAATTGTAAGAGTGCCATCTGCTTTCCAGCATTTGTTGTGAACCATTCTCATACTCGACTGACTCTTTCGAGTCACTTCAAATTCATGTGCCACAAAAACTGTCACTCTCGTTTGGCTATCGCTCGTCTTTTGGTGTGTCCATCACCACCATGGTTGTGATCGACTTGACGTGTTCGCACTCACCCAACACATCAGCATGGAACGCTTTATAAGCGGCGAGATTTTGCGTCTCTACGCGTATGAGATATTCGTTAGATCCCGTAATGTTGTGACATTCCACCACCTCGTTTACAAAACGCACATGCTCTTCGAAACCCAGCTGTGCCTGCTTAGAGTGCGAGGCCAAACCAATCGACACATAAGCGACAAAGCCCACGCCAAGTTGCTGATTATCCAGTACTGCTCGGTAGCCTTTGATCACGCCTTTACGCTCTAAATCTTGCACTCGGCGTAAGGTTGCAGACGGAGATAAACCAACGCGTTCCGACAGCTCCACATTGGAGATTCTTCCGTCTCGTTTGAGCACTTGCAATATTCTTTCGTCAAATCTATCCATCATGATGTTTCATTGCTTATTTAGTTTCTAATCATCAAATAAAAGCACAATATTGACCTCAGTTCTACTTATAGTTGTTCTCAACTTATCGAGAACTGATTCAAGGAACAATCTATGGAATATCATCAACTGGGCGCTTTGGCGTTGTTCGCTTTTGTCTCCACTTTTACGCCGGGTCCCAATAACATTATGTTGATGACCTCAGGGGCAAATGTCGGCTTTAAACGCACTATCCCACATATGTTGGGCATTACCTTTGGCTTTGGTGCCATGCTAATTTTGGTGGGCATTGGCTTGATGAGCCTGTTCCACGCATATCCAATTACACACTCCATTTTGAAAGTGTTGAGCTTGAGTTATTTGCTGTACTTGACGTACAAAATCGCCACCAGCGACAAAACAGAAGCAAAACACGATTTTCGCCCGATGTCTTTTTTAGGGGCTGTTGCATTCCAATGGGTGAACCCAAAAGGTTGGTCGATGGCGTTGACGGCCATTACGGTATACAGCAGTGGCGGTGCATGGCTCGAACTGACTTTTATCGCCGGTATCTTCTGCTTAGCTAACTTGCCATCGGTAACATTTTGGACGGCGGCAGGTATGCAATTGCAGCGTTGGTTGACCACCGATAAACGCGTTAAGGGGTTCAACTACAGCATGGCTGCGCTGTTGCTTTTGTCTACGATTCCAATGATATAAGTCTATTTTGGGTTAAAAAACGACTCACTTTACGTAATTGGGAAAGGACAGATACTGCATTTTGCTTGAGGCTTTGGCGTTAATTCACAGTGTAAATTTGTTTAAAGACGCTACCCTCTTGTTAGGGAACTTGATAATCTTTAAATGAGAAAGAGAATAATTATCGAGTAAAGTAACAATGAAAAAGAAGCCTCAACCTAAAACGCTTGTTGTCACAGACACAGAAACCATCACTCCAAACATGCAGCGCATTACCTTGCAAGGTGAGGCGCTGAGCCACTTTCCTCGTGACTGCGAAGGCAGTTACATCAAATTACTGTTTAACGATATGGGCGGCGCGGATCTGAGCATCCTGCCAGAAGACGACCGACCAATCATGCGCACCTACACTATCCGACGCTTTCATCCAGAAACCAGTTCAATCGAAGTGGATTTCGTCCGACACGTAACGCAAGATCTGCAATGCGGATTTGCAGCGCGTTGGGCAATGGCCGCGCAAAAAGGCGACACGATCAGCATTGTTGGGCCAGGTAGCATCTCCAACTTAAATACTGAGGCGGATTGGTTCTTCATGGCTGCCGATATGACCGCACTTCCAGCGCTTTCTGCGAAAATTCGTACGTTGCCAGAAGAGGCCAAAGGCTACGCTGTGATCAGCGTGATGTCTCCAGCCGACATTCAACCCCTACACGCGCCAGCCGGTATGGAGTTGATTTGGCTAACTGAACAGCAAACCTTGGCTGATAGCGTTCGCGAACTCGAGTGGTTAGACGGTAACGCTTCGGTATGGTGTGCCTGTGAGTTCGATTCAATGCGCGCGCTGCGCCAATATTTCCGCAACGAGAAAGAAGTCGATCGCGAGAATATCTACATCAGCAGCTATTGGAAGCAAGGCGTGTCTGAAGATGGGCACAAAGTGATTAAACGTGAAGACGCGGAATCCAACCAATAGTGATTCATGTCTTTTCGATTCCAGCTCTCATCCTAATAAAAACGCCCGGCATCACCGGGCGTTTTAGCAACTTCAGTTGTATTAAAGTTCATGAAAACTCTAATCCGCTAGTTCCTGCGCTAAAAAGTCGATCAACAACCTCACTTTGGGCGATAAATTTCGGCTTTGTGGATACAGTGCCCAAATGCCTTCACGGTCGTCTCGGTAATCGGTCAGCACCTCGACTAGCTCACCATTATCTAGAGCTTCTTGAACGTAATAGTCCGGCAACTGCACTAAACCCAAACCACGTTTGGCGGCGCCCATTAGCGCAAAACCACTATTGCATTTAATTCTCCCCGATACGCGCAAAGACTTATCGCGTTTATTTTCCTTAAAATGCCAATAATCGACCGAACCAACTAGGCACTGATGTCGAGCCAGTTCGGATAATGTGTGAGGCTCGCCAAATCGCTCCAAATACATAGGGCTAGCACACACGTAATTTTGACGCGACGAAAGACGCTTTGCGATCATGCTGGAATCTTGCAGGCGGCCAAGACGAATCGCCACGTCTACCCCTTGCTCTATCAAATCCAGTTTTTGATTGGTCAGAACTAAATCGAGGTCCACACGCGGGTACTTCTCCAAAAACTGATGCAAGAGCGGTGCGAGGTTCATTTCCCCATAGGTCACAGGCGCTGTCACACGCAGCAAACCTCGCGGTTCGGTTTGCATTTGCGTTACAGCAAGCTCAGCTAGTTCTAGCCCTTCGACCAAGTGTTTGCACTGCTGATAATAAAGCTGTCCAGCTTCAGACAGAGAAACTTTTCGCGTCGTGCGATGCAGTAACTTAACCGCAAGACGCTCTTCAAGTGCCGATACGCGGCGACTGATTTGTGCCACTGACGTTTTCAGTTTAGCCGCGGCAGCTGTAAAGCTGTTGGTTTCCGCTACGGCAACAAACTCGCTGACTCCTTCCCAATTCGCCATGCTGTATTCCTGTCGACCTCTTCTAGACAAATAGTGATTACATTGTTCTCGTCGCGCTACGCTTTGAAAACTGGAAAACTTTACGCGTCAGGTAACGGACGAAGATCGTCGTATTGCGCATCAAGCTCAATGCCAAAATATTCTTTCAACGCATCCAGGTAGGTTTGACCTGGCTCTAGCTCTATTTCTGTTAGCTCTTCATGATTGGTGCATCTGAGTGTGTAGTTAAGCAGCGTCACCAACCCACTTTCTGTCGCTCTAGCAGCGACTCTTGCGCTAGTAAAACGCGAATTAGGTGAAGTCGAGGTAAAGAAGTTGCTACATGCAATGTCACCAGCACACACGAACTCTAGGTCAAAGCTGTATAGATTGTTCCACGTGTCCGTTCCATCGGTTGAAAGCACTTGGAGGAAATAACCAAACTGAGCATCTTTGACAAAACGGAAGGTTTGTAAATCCGTCTGAATCACTTGGTCAAGGATAAATGGCAATGGCGCTCGAGGGGTATTGGAGCCAAAACCCACATCGACAATCCATGTTTGTTCCTCTAACGTCACTAACGTGATTTGATGACTACGACCTGTTGGTGTACCAGACACATGTACACGCCCTAGCAAACTTCGCGCTTCAAACCCAAGAGTGTTGAGCACATCAAGCATTAAACCATTTAATTCAAAGCAGTAACCACCGCGAGAGTGGTACACGGTTTTTTGAATAATATCTTCAATCTCAACAGAGACGCCTCGCTGCAATGCGATGTCAAAATTCTCAAACGGCAGGCAACGATGCTGCGCCACGTGAATTCTGTGCAATGACTCCAAATCGGCGGGCAATTCACTAGGCAAGCCTAGCTTGGTTAAATAGGCACTCAGATCCGTCTTATTCATAATCACTCTTACTTAGCTGATGGTTTGACAGTTTTCTACTTTAGCCCCTCTATCTAACTTCAGGTCAATCACCTTTTCCATTTCCCTTCCGCTTTAAGGAGGCATCGCACTCTTTTTACACGCTCACCTTATCATTATTACGCATATGTAAAAATCATTTTCAAAATGGACGGATTATCATTTTTACTGAAACACCTAAAATGAGCACCAACAAAACGACGAAGCGCGGTAAGCAAACCTTAACTACGCTTATTACGTCACTCCATATACTGAAAATATAAAGGAAACATCCAATGTCGCTTGAAATCAAACCTGGTCAAACTCACATAAAATCAAAAGCAATGGTCGCTTGGGCTGCAGGTGAGCCGCTTAAAATGGAAGAAGTGGATGTACAACTTCCAAAAGCCGGCGAAGTGCTAGTACGCATCGTAGCAACTGGTGTTTGTCACACTGACGCATTCACACTATCAGGTGACGATCCTGAAGGTATCTTCCCTTCAATCCTTGGTCACGAAGGTGGCGGTATCGTTGAAATGGTTGGCGAAGGCGTAACAAGCGTTGAAGTTGGCGACCACGTTATCCCACTTTACACTGCTGAATGTGGTGAGTGTAAGTTCTGTAAATCTGGCAAAACGAACCTATGTCAGGCCGTTCGTGAAACGCAAGGTAAAGGCCTAATGCCAGATGGCACAAGCCGATTCTCTATCAACGGCGAAACTATCTTCCACTACATGGGTTGTTCTACTTTCTCTGAGTACACGGTTCTTCCAGAAATCTCACTAGCGAAAGTAAACAAAGAAGCACCACTTGAAGAAGTTTGTCTTCTAGGTTGTGGCGTAACCACTGGTATGGGTGCGGTATTAAACACAGCTAAAGTTGAAAAAGGCGACACAGTGGCAATCTTTGGTCTCGGCGGTATCGGTCTTTCTGCAATCATCGGTGCTCGCATGGCTGGTGCCAGCCGCATCATCGGTGTAGACATCAACGAAAGCAAATTCGACCTAGCGAAACAACTTGGTGCAACTGATTGCATCAACCCACAAAAATTCGACAAGCCAATTCAAGAAGTGATTGTTGAAATGACAGACGGTGGTGTTGACTACTCATTCGAATGTATCGGTAACGTAAACGTGATGCGCCAAGCACTTGAGTGCTGTCACAAAGGTTGGGGTGAGTCAGTCATCATTGGTGTTGCTGGTGCAGGTCAAGAGATCTCAACTCGTCCATTCCAACTGGTAACTGGTCGTGTATGGCGTGGCAGCGCTTTCGGTGGCGTTAAAGGTCGCTCTGAGCTTCCAGAAATCGTAAACCGTTACATGGCTGGTGAATTCGGCTTACAGGAGTTCATTACCCACACAATGGGATTAGCAGACGTCAACAAAGCGTTTGATCTGATGCATGAAGGTAAGAGCATCCGAACAGTTATCCATATGGATCAATAATGCTGCCTCAGGCTCTCCTTTTGGGGAGCCTGAATTCCTTCTGCTAATTAGAGAGTTTATTCATGACCATTGAAAATGTAAGCCAAGCCAAAGTGTTTGGCGGTTGGCACAAGCAATATACACACGAATCCAATGCCCTAAACTGCACCATGCGCTTCGCGATATTCTTGCCACCTAACGCAACGAAATCAAATCCCGTACCCGCGCTATACTGGCTCTCTGGTTTAACGTGTACCGATGAGAACTTTATGCAGAAAGCGGGCGCATTTCGTATGGCGGCCGAGCTTGGCATTGCGATCATTGCACCAGACACAAGTCCGAGAGGCGAAGGTATCGCTGACGACGAAAGCTATGACCTAGGAAAAGGAGCTGGCTTTTACCTTAATGCGACGCAAGCACCTTGGTCACTGCATTACTGTATGTACGACTATGTGACTGAGGAGTTGCCTGCGATCATCGAAAGTAACTTCCCAGTCTCTGACGTGAAGTCAATTTCCGGTCACAGTATGGGCGGCCACGGAGCGCTCACCATTGGTCTGAAAAATTCAGAACAGTACCGTTCTATTTCAGCGTTCAGTCCAATCAGTAACCCAATGCAATGCCCTTGGGGACAAAAAGCCTTTACTGCTTACTTAGGCAAGGAGCTTGAAAGCTGGAAGCAATACGATGCAAGTGAACTTCTAAAACAACAACAATCACCATTACCAATTTTGGTTGATCAAGGTGATGCTGATGGCTTCTTAAATGAGCAGCTTAGACCGGAAGCGCTGATTGCTGCGGCAAAAATACACGATTCAAACCTAACCTTGAGAATGCAACCAGGCTATGACCATAGCTATTACTTCATCTCAAGCTTTATTGAAGAGCACCTCAACTTCCATGCAAAATATTTGTTTGCATAGTTAATTTAAGTAAGCTCATGAAATAAAAAATAAAGTCACCAAAACTAGGTGACTTTATTTTCTTTACGTACTAACAAATACATATCTGAATATCGATGATTTAAATATGTAAAATAATGTAACTTAAGAACAAATTCGACATCCATTTCTCGCCTTATTAAATTCTCATTTCCGACACAGTATCTTTATTAAAAATGACACAAAGTTGCACTAAAAACCAATTAAATACCGCGAAATCATTACGAAACTCTACCATCATCCCAATACTCTGAGCTTTTAATTAAGAAGCAACTTAATAACCTTGACGTGACGTAAACCGACAGTTATTTTTGAAACATAACGTATTATAAAATCTCATCCGGTTGGCTCTATAATTATAAATAAATTACCGCTAGCACCTTTGTCCTAGCTAAGAAAAAAGAATAAAACTCAAAAGGGCATATGATGAAAAAGATAGTCGCGCTAGGTCTGTTTTTTGTTGCGCCATTCTTGTCTGCAAATACGATCGTATTTAGTAGTAGCCAGCAGCCTAGTGTCATACTGGAACTGGAAGAGATCCAAGCTTTACCTACCACTAGCTACACGATGACATTGCCTTGGCTTCCTGCTTCGTCAGAGTTTTTAGGCGTTAAACTCAGCACGCTTCTTACACACGTCTACGGAAAGGTACCAGAGCAGGTTGATATCAGCAGCTTAAACGACTATCACTCGACATTGTCCCGACAAGATATTCTTCGATATCAACCAATACTGGCTTATCAACAAGATCAGAATTACATAAAAGTCAGGAATAAAGGCCCTTTCTGGGTGATATATCCACTCAATCTCTATCCAGAGCTAAACTACAATAAATATCATGCGCAAATGGTATGGCAAGTAAATGAAATAAAAGAAAAATAATAAGAATGAAGTTATCAGAACCCTATTCTAAGAAACAAAGAATATTGCAATATTCTACCACCAGCAAAATGCTGCTGCTGGTGTTTGCCGTTTCTTTGCTTCTCGCGAATGTCGTGCTTTTACAGCAAACACGTTCACTCTCACAAAATTTTAATAACGAACAAAAACAAGCGACTTGGTTTTTATTCCAACTCTCCAAAGAACTATCAGAACTTGTCGGCGAGGCCAGACGGTTAGATGAAAACGTATTGAATATTGATGGTGCAGAGCTTCAATACGAGTTAGCGTGGAGTCGCTTTGACTTATTGACCAGTAGCACGAAAGCCAATAAGTTCTTTTCTCGGAACAACATGCACCTTTACTTCATTAACCTTTTTGAAGAGTTCAAAGAGCTAGAAAAACAACTAGTAGAAGCTAGAACAGGTGATAGCCAAGCTGCTGCTGCATTTTATCGTTCAACTCAAACACTATATTTAGGCTTAATAGACTTCGTTAATCAAAACTTCCGTCTAAGCAGTAAAGCTTATGAAGCACAAAAAGGTCAAACCCAGCGCTTAATGCAAGCACAATATATGTTGTTTGCGACGTTTGTTTTGTCGATTATCTCTTTAACTTATTTCTTTTATCGTGAATCCCATTTTCATAGAAAATTGGCGCTCAGCGACCCTTTGACGAGCCTAGGGAACCGCAATGCACTATTCATAACCCTAAACAAATTTACTCAAGAAAAAAGGCCCTTTTCTCTCTGGATTCTAGATTTAAATGGTTGTGCCGTCCTAAATAAGGTTGACACTTTCCACCCCCAAAATTGGAGAGTGTTATGAAATCAACAACTAAAAGAACT
>NZ_JAWOVC010000030.1:0-26028 GCF_033339735.1 Vibrio sp. 2033 | reverse complement strand
AGTAGTTTTACAGGCAAAGCCGAAACGGATGATAACCACCTACTGAAGTAGGTGGTTTAGGGCTGAAAACAAAAATGGCTCCGATTTGGAGCCATTTATACCATCTACAGATAGCGATACTGGGGGTAGTTACGCAGTAGCAACATTAGCTTTTGGCAACTTAATTGAAATCAGCGTCGTCAGTGCCAAGAAAGCAAAAGAAACCCATAAGCACGCTGCAAGACCAGCCTCTTGGTAGATCCAACCCGATAATACCGTGCCAATCAAACGTCCCATCGCATTGGCCATGTAGTAAAAACCGACATCCAACGAGACGCCATCGCCTTTAGCGTAGCTCACTATCAAGTACGAGTGCAGCGAAGAGTTAATGGCAAACACAGCGCCAAAAATCATCAAACCTACCACAATCACCAATTCAGGCTGCCAACCGATTTGCACACCATAAGCAATACCAGCCGTAATTAACGCTAGGACTCCTGCCCACACCAATGCTGCACTACCATCAGGCACACGACCTTGCGCTTTGCCAGTAATACGCGGCGCAAAGCCTTGCACAAACCCATAAGCAATGACCCACGTAGCGAGAAAGCTACCAACCCACAAGTGATCCCAGCCAAACACGCTACCAAGATAAATAGGCAAAGCAACGACAAACCACACATCACGAGCACCAAACAAGAACATGCGTGCTGCGGATAAAATGTTTATCGATTCAGACTTGGAGAATATTTGGCGAAACTTAGGTTTACTCTTTGCTTTACCCATGTCCGCTTCTAGCCAGATCATGCTGCAAACAAACACTAATGTAAGTACACCCGCCATAATAAACATCGAGTTTTGAAAACCCACCCAAGACAGCAGCAAGCCACCAACAAAAAAGCCCGCTCCTTTGAGTGCATTCTTCGAGCCAGTCAAAATCGCTACCCATTTGTAGAGCGCACCTTGCTGTTCGTCTGGTACTAGCGTTTTAATCGCGCTCTTAGCACTCATTTTGTTCAGATCTTTGGCAATCCCCGACAGAGCTTGCGCTGCCATCACCCAAGCAATGGTCAGCCATGCATTTGGTACTGCGAGCATCAGCAACGCAAACACTTGCATCGCTAAACCAATGTTCATGGTTTTATTTAGGCCTAACCTTGCGCCCAACCAACCACCAACCAGGTTTGTCACCACACCAAAAAATTCATAGAAAAGAAACAGTGAGGCAATAGCTAACGTGGAATAACCTAAGTCATGAAAATAGAGCACCACCAGCATACGCAGTGCGCCATCGGTCACCGTAAAGTTCCAATAGTTAAACGTCACTAACATGTACTGACGAATACTTTTGCTTAATTGAGAAATCATATTGACCTCATATGTACAGCGATAGAAGCATTTAGATCATCATGTTCTAAATACTTCCTAACCTGTACAGCAACATTGACCAATACAATGTTGCTGTGATTTTCAAAAAATGCCCCAACATCAATAAAAAGCAAAATACACCTTAAAAACAATGTATTAGTTAATATTAATGGCTTTTTTGTAAACAGTCGTATCCTGAAGAAGCTCGAATTTAGCTTTTGGATCATAATGAACCAAAAGCTATTTAAGCTGATCAAGCGTCTTGAGCCACGCGTTCGATGTACTCAACTTGCACAGGTTTTGTAAATGCACCAGGGCGCAATGCCTGTACTTCTCGCACGATATCTTCTAACTGCCATTCCTTTTCTAGGAGTAGGTGAGCAGCGAACAAACCTGTGCGCCCCGAACCACCCATGCAATGCATCGCAACTTTGCCACCTTGAGCAAGAATCGCGTGCAGTTCCGGACTGGCTTGTTGCCACTTCGTCGCAAATTCTTCATTTGGTGCGCAGTCGTCTTCAATCTCGATCTGGAACCATTTCATACCCAGTTGCTGAGTGGCTTCACCCAATGCAGAGACATTCTTCGCAGCTAATTCACTATCATCTAATGCAGTAACGACCGCTTGAACACCCTGCTCTTTCAACTGTTCTAACGACGTATGCAAATCGACACCTTTCGTTCCTGGGCACGGTGTTAAGATTAAAGCACCGGAGTCCAAATCTAATTGCCATGTAGGATGAGACATTGTGACCCCCTTTTAAGCTAAACCAACGTTACGAACCAGCTCTGCTGTGCGCGTTGCATAACCCATTTCGTTATCGTACCAAGCGTAAATCTTAACCATACGAGAACCCACAACCATGGTTGATTGCGCATCAACGATGGTTGAACGTTGGTCGCCTTTATAATCGATAGAAACTAAAGGACGCTCTTCGAAGCCAAGGATGCCTTTCAAATCACCTTCAGATGCTTCTTTTAACAGTGCATTCACTTCTTCTGCTGTGGTATCACGCTTCACATCAAAAATGATGTCTGTTAACGATGCGTTTGCTAGAGGTACGCGAACCGCATGACCATTAATTTTGTCTTTTAATTCTGGGAAAATTTCGACAATCGCCTTCGCGCTACCCGTCGTAGTCGGGATAAGGCTCATGCCGCATGCTCTTGCACGGCGTAGATCTTTGTGTGGCGCATCTAAAATAGTTTGCGTATTCGTCAGGTCGTGAATGGTCGTAAAAGAAGATTGTTCGATACCCAATTTCTCATGAATGACTTTAACCACAGGTGCGATACAGTTAGTCGTACACGAAGCTGCTGTCACGATACGATGTTTTTCAGGGTCGAAAATATGGTCGTTCACGCCCACCACAATGTTCGCGATACCTTCTTCTTTCACAGGTGCGCTTACCACGACACGTTTCACGCCTTGCTTTAGGTATTTATTTAGGAATGATGTTTTGCGATGTACGCCTGTCGCTTCAATCACAACATCACAATCAGACCAGTTCACCGCATCGATATCGCGTTGTTGAGTCGTGGCGACACGCTTGCCGTTGATGACGAGCTCACTGCCTTCGACCTGAACTCCATGATGCCAACGACCTTGCACTGAATCGAATTCTAATAAGTGACCAAGCGTAGCGGCGTCACCTGCGACATCGTTGATTAACACAAACTCCAATTCTGGCCAATCAAATGCCGCTCGCAGCGCTAAGCGACCAATTCGGCCAAAGCCATTAATTCCTACTTTAATTGTCATAGTTTTACCCTCTAATCTTCTACCTTGAATCTCTATTCGCTGTTAACAGCAAGCCTCACGACTTTTATCGTGTAAGCGTGTGATGTCGTCTTGGTATTCCTGCTTCAAACAGTTTGATGCCACTAAGTCTTCAATTAACTTTCGCATCCAACCTGGTAATTGCTGTGATAACTCGTAATACACCCATTGTCCTTGGCGTTTATCCACCAAGATGCCACTGGATCGTAACTGAGCAAGATGACGAGAAACTTTCGGCTGGCTCTCTTGCAGAGCAAACGCCAAATCACCAACGCAAGTTTCACCTTCACGGGCCACGAGCATTAAACAACGTACGCGTGTTTCATCGGATAACAGCTTAAAAAACTGATGTGGAAGCATAATGAACATACCTATATATGGATATGCGTATATGTTTATTTAATTAAGATATATCGTCAAGAGGAAACCGTCCATCGTCATAAAAGTTTCACATCTAACGAACAGCTTGATTGTAAAGAGAGAGATTCAAAAAGATAAAAGATAAGACAAGAAATTATGCAGTCGCGATGCTTTGACTCCAGCGAACCGCTTCACCTAAGGAGAGCTTCACTTCCTCTAAAGGCAACCCCAATTGCATCGTGATTTTTTCAACCCCTGACCAATCGGCACGCTCGTAGCACTCTTCGAGGGAAATAAGTGCACCATAAACCCCTTTGCGATGTAATAGTGCTTGTTGTACTGAATGACTAAGCGGTAACTGCCTTACTAAAGATTCCACCGAAAGATCCAGCAACGCATCTAGAATCGACAGCAAACCAACCATGAAACCTTGTTCGTTGAGATGAGAGAATGGCTGATAGCGCGACATCAATTGGCAAAATTGAGCTCGTTGCAATGAAAGGTGATACAGCTCTCGAGGCTTGTTACTGGAGATATACGATGCCACAACCAAAGAGACAAACTGCTTAAGGTTATCCTGGCCAAGATAAATCAATGCCTGACGAAAAGAGCTGATTTCGACAGCCAAATTCGGCGCTTGCGTATTTACAAAACGCAATAATTTATATGACAACGCGACATCTTGCGTAATGATGGACTCGATACGAGTAAAGTCAGGCTCAGGAGCACAAACTTCACGAAACAGTTGCAATGCCAACACTTGCTCAGGACTGACGTATTTAGTCTGCGAGACGAGTGGCTTGCTAAAAAAATAACCTTGGAAAAATTTAAAGCCAGCCGCTTTCGCTTGCTCAAACTCTTCTGCGGTTTCAACACGTTCTGCTAAAAAGTGGTATTTGACGCGTTTGGCAAGGTGTGTTTTGACCAGTTCACAGGCCTTTTCGAGCCCCATCGCCATAATGTCGAGCTTCACAATATGCACATATGGCAAAAAACGACGCCATTCTGGTGTTAGGGTGAAGTCATCCAAAGCGATCAAGTAACCTTCTCGATAAAACTCACGAATCGCATCAAGAAGCTCATCCGTAGGTTGGCACGTTTCCAACACTTCGATGACAATTTTGTTTTTCGGCAAACTGCGCGGCAAACGTCGCACCAAGCTTTGATGAGGAAAGTTAATAAAGCATCTTGAAGAGGCAATCACTGGGTTAGTGCCCAGTGATAGGAAGTTTTCGACGATCAGTCGGTATGTCGCTCGATTTGAATCAATATGTGAAGGGTATGCGTTACTCTCCCCGTCTCGAAACAACAATTCATAACCCAGCGTCTGTCTTTTTCGGTTAAAGATCGGCTGGCGAGCGACATACGTTGTATTCATGCTAAAGAAGGACCTATAAATGGCTTATGACTTTGCAGCTGCTAATAATGCACCACAACCCATGAACATTGAACCGAATACTTTGTTTATTTTTCCCATGATTTTATCGGAGCGAATAAAGCGTCCCATTTGTGCTGCCAAGCTCGTGTAACCCAACATTACACACGCATCAATTACGACCGTAGTGACGCCAAGCACCAACAGTTGCGTGATTTGGTCTTTTGCCGGGTCAATAAACTGCGGGAACAACGCCACCAGAAAAACAATCGATTTAGGGTTGGTGAGGTTAATCAACACTGCCTTGTACAACAGCGCCGTGCCTGACATCTCGTTGTGGTTTTCAGCTGCGACTAAGCTTGATGTGTCGCGCCATTTCTGAACCCCCAGCCAAACCAGATAAGCGGCACCAACCCATTTAATGACAGAAAATGCGGTTGCTGACTGCGCGACAAGCGCACCAATACCCGCCCCCACCAGCGTGATGTGGATAACTAAACCAATTTGTAAGCCAATAATGGCACCCAGTGATTTACGGGTACCGTAACTCAAACCATTACTGATTGAGTTCACCGTGCCAGAGCCCGGAGCCAAACTAAAAACGATTGCTGTTACTACATAAGCTAACCAGACATGGGTATCCATTGCATTTCCTCACTAATTCTTCGATGATACATCGCGTAAACAACGTATCTTCAGGTAATCAACTAATGGCGACTAACCATTCACCTTTGACTTATACTCAAGAGACATTATTTGAGCAAGCAATTGGTGGTCCGATCGCAGCACTTTGGCAAACTCGCCAAGAGGGCTTTGTTAAAGGGACTGAGAAAAAGAACATTTACTGGTGCAAGCTAACCAACCCAGAGCATAAAAAAGCCGTGCTCATCGTAAATGGACGCATTGAGTCTTCCTGGAAATACCAAGAGCTGTTTTACGATCTCTACCGCCAAGGTTTCGATGTCTATTCCTTTGACCACCGCGGTCAAGGTTTATCAGATCGTTTATTATCTGACTCAGATATGGGTCACGTCTATGACTTTACTGATTATATTGATGATATGGACATCGTCGTAAAAAAACACGACCTTAGCGAATATCAACAATGCTTCATCATCGCGCACTCTATGGGCGGCGCGATCGCCACACGTTACCTGCAAACTCACCCAGAACACCCTTTTACTGGTTTGATTCTAAGTGCGCCCATGTTTGGCATTAACCTGCCATGGTACCTATCACCAATAGCGATTCCGGTCACACAAATTATGTCAGCGGTATCGACTTTGCCACGCTATGCACCAGGACATCAGGCCTACTTCCCTAAGCCCTTTGAAGATAACCCACTTAGCCAAAGTTACGGCCGCTACCAATGGTTCCGAAACCTATATACGGAAAAACCGGAACTGCAAGTCGGTGGGCCAAGCACTCGCTGGGTTTGGCAAGGGCTCATGGCCGCTAAGCAGTGCTTTTTATTAACTCGCCAAGTCAAAATACCAGTAATCCTAATCCAAGCCGGAAACGATCGGATTGTTAGCAACCTCGCGCAAAAGCGTTTTATTGATAAATTGCGGAAAACCAACCCGCACGCGGAGCTGCTTTCCATCGAAGGCGCACAGCATGAAATCTTGTTCGAGACCGACAAGTATCGTAATCAAGCGCTCGATGCGATTTTCCGCTTTATGAATGACCCTAAATCGCCATCAAACGAACAAGCACAATAAGAACTCTAGGCGACCATTTCACGACTAAGATTAAAGAGGAAATGTCTACACATCGATTTACCCTCTTTTTCATCCTCATTTTGGCGTACACTGCTTGAACTTGGCTACTTTGACACAGTGTTTAACCGCATAGTGCTACGGGCCCAAGTTCCCCCGCATTCGGAGCAGTACGATCTAGTCAGTCTGCTGTACTCCGTTTGCAATTCACCTGTTCCACACTATCCAAACCGTTTACGAGGACTTCATGAGCACATCGCTACCTTGCAAAGAGATCACCAAAATCGTTGCCTCTGATCTGGATGGCACGTTACTCGCACCAAACCATCAGCTCAGTGCTTACTCAAAAGAGACGCTAAAAGCGCTGCATGAAAAGGGTTATACCTTTGTCTTTGCAACCGGCCGTCACCACGTAGACGTTGCGAGCATCCGTCGCCAAGTTGGCATTCCAGCTTATATGATCACGTCGAATGGTGCCCGAGTGCATGACCAGGAAGATCAGCTAATGTACAGCGAGAATGTCCCTGCGGAACTGGTACAAGGCGTGATCGACACGATCAAACATGATCAAGAAATACTTATTCACATGTATCAAAATGATAGCTGGTTGATGAACAAGGATGATGAAACGTTACGTGACTTCCACGATGAATTCACTTACGTCTTATTTGATGAAGACCACGCCCCAACTGACGGTATTGCGAAAGTTTTCTTCACGCATCCAGGAGAAGACCACGAACGTTTGGTCGTATTTGAAAACAAACTACGTGAGCAGTTTGGTGATAAGCTGAACATCGCATTTTCAACGCCTTGGTGTTTGGAAGTAATGAGCGCTGGCGTTTCTAAAGGTCATGCTCTTGAAGCGGTAGCGAAAAAACTCGACCTCACGTTAGAAAACTGCGTAGCATTTGGTGATGGCATGAATGACGTAGAAATGCTGTCGATGGCAGGTAAAGGGCTAGTTATGGGTACATCACACGAAAAAGTGATGAAAGCTCTACCAAATAATGAAGTAATTGGCAGCAATGCAGAAGATGCGGTTGCACACTACCTACAAGAACACTTGCTGTAAGCTTCAATACTCCAAATAATGAAGGGCTGCACATTCGCAGCCCTTTTCTTTTATCGCTGACTTGGCAGCTTCTCTTTGCCAAGAATCGCGTCCCATTCTTCTTCTGTCACGGGCATAATCGACAAGCGATTTCCACGTTTCACCAACGGCATGTTCTCAAGTTCTGGCATCGCTTTCATCACCGACAACGGAATCACTCGCGCCGTTTTACGTACAAACTCTACATCCACCATAATCCAACGCGGGTTGTCTGGGTCTGACTTTGGATCGTAATAATCGCTTTCGGGATCGAATTGGAAATGATCGGGATAGGCTTCTCTCACAACTTTAGCAATACCTGCCACGCCAACATGTTTACAAGAAGAGTGGTAAATCAGGACTAAATCGCCCACCTTCACTTGGTCACGCATCATATTGCGCGCCTGATAATTACGAACTCCCTCCCAACATGAAACCTTTCGGGTTCGAAGCGTGTCAATAGAAAAGGTATCTGGTTCAGTTTTAAATAACCAATATGCCATAATGCCATCCGATGCCGATTGAGTAACAATAATGAGGAAGATATAACATGAAGGCTTTGAAAAACCCAGTGGCGCTTGCCACCCTGCTGGTTCTGCAAGCATGTAGTTCACAGTCGCCACAATCTGGTGCCGCTGACCTAACCTCTCCACCAGCAACCTTAGATAAGCCTGAAACCATTCAACCTCAAACTTTTATGCTGCGCGGAAAAGTGATCGTCGGTCACGAGAGCCAATACATCATGCCTTGTGGCAGCGACAAGCAATATTGGTTGCAACTGTCACCACAGCAAATGCAACGAGCAATTCAGTTAAATAACGAGCCTTACCAGACTATGTATGGCGAGGTTATCGGCCACCTCAACCCACCGGGCATCGATGGGTTTTCTGCTGATTTCGATGCTAACTTTGTCGTGGAACAAGTGAACTTCCTCACAACGGAAAATCCAAACCGTTGTCAGCAACCAAACAAACCAACTCGCGTGTTTGGTAATGAGCCTTCTTGGTCGGCAAGCTTTGAGGCTAATGGACTAACATTCCAGCAAATCGGCAAACAAACCACAAAATTAGCGATTAAAAGCAGTCAGCTTCAACCTCGCCAGCGCACTTATCAACTACAAGATGGTGAGCTTCGCTTAACAGAAAACCTCTGCTCAGACACAATGAGCGATTCTTTGTATGGCTGGAAAGCAACACTAAAACATGATGGCGAGACGTATCAAGGTTGTGGTATGGCTGCAAACGTCGATGCAACGCTTGGCTGGGCTAATACCTATGTCGCGACCTCAACTCAATCACAAGGTTTTGAAGTACAAATGACCTTAAACCCAGACCATAGCGCCACAACAAAATACCGTTACGCCAATGGACAAGCACCATTAATCGAGCGTGGTTACTGGCAACAGTTAAGTCCGTCTCAGGTTCAAGTTGTCATGACGCATCATCAACAGCAAAGGCTAATGTCAGAGCGACTGTTTACTCGAGAAGGCAATCAGCTCAAAGCGACCAAAGAAAAAGTCGGTAACTTAGTATACCCAATCGCCGATGGTGGTTTAGTCCTTTATCCTGCCACCGTTCGTGATGAAGGCATCATGCAACCAGCCGAAAAACGCACCAACAACCCCATCGGTAGTGCTGACGTCCCTTCTAGTGCAGAGTTTGATTCAAAAGTAGATGCCGCGGTGCGCAACTACTTCTTTATCCATCAAACCACCCCCAACAATAACCAATACCGTTGGCTAACTTACGACCTCAACAGCGATGGTAACGAAGAACTATTGGTACAGTTGGATTGGTGTGGTTCCGGAGGCTGTACATTGCTGATATTTGAACATCACGAAAAGGAATGGCGATTTAATAGCCGCATTACACTAGTGCAAAGCCCGATTATGCTCGGCCAACAAACCTCTCATGGTTGGCGAGATCTGATTTTTAATGTCAGCGGTGGCGGAGCTAAAGCGGCTCAACACGTGATGCAATACACTGGGGTTAGCTACCCACTCAACCCAAGCATGGCGCCAACGGCAACGCCGAACCAAGTCAGTGGCGTGCGTCTGTTCTCTGATGGGATAAGCCCGGTGCGAGAAGGAGTTCGTCTGTAATGTCACAACCGTGTCCAACCTGCGGTTTTCAATTCAATTGTATGTGCTCGCTAATACCGAAACTTAACAGTGAGCACAACATCCTGCTGTTAATGCATCCGAATGAACTGAAGCGTGATACTAATACCGGCCAGCTACTAGAGCAGTGCCAACTCAGCATTGAGCGAGTAATCTGGGATCGCAAACAGCCACCAGCAGAATTGCTCACTCTATTAGCTGATCCGTCGCGGTATCCGGTGTTGCTCTTCCCCTGTGAAGAAAGTATCACACTCGAACATGTGGTACTCCAAAGCCAGCAACAAACCAAAACTCCGCTGTTTATTATTTTAGATGCCACCTGGCAAGAGGCGCGCAAGATGATCAATAAGAGCCGTTGGTTAGAAGGTATCCCTACTATGGGATTGTCTGCGTCGGCGGACTCACAATATCAGCTGCGACGCAACCAACAACAAGGTAATTTGTGTACGTTTGAAGTCGCTGCACATTTGCTCGGGCAACTTGGAGAACAAAACAACCAACAACAAATGCAGCGCTTTTTTGCCCATTACCTCGCTCTGTTCCAAGCTGAAAAGAGTGGACACGCTCTTAAGCGTTAACCATTAAGCTCAGTAGAAGAACCAAACAAAAAACGCAGCCTACGCTGCGTTTTTTACTACAAGAAGTTTCACGTGAAACATCATTAAAACAGTCGAGTCGGCTCGCCAAGATAGTAACCCTGCAAATAATCCACCCCCATGTCTTGTGCAATGGTACACACCTCCTGATTATGGACAAACTCCGCCACCGTCTCCGCGTTAAACACCTGGCACAAACGCACCAACTGGGAAGCGATCTTGCGCTGTTTTAAGTCTTTATCAATATCACGAATCAAGCTGCCATCGAGCTTTATGACTTCTGGCTCCAACTTTAGGATTTCATCGATATTCGAATAGCCGGACCCAAAGTCATCAACAATGATACGCGCCCCTAAGCTTCTAAAATGACTGCACACTTCTATCATTCGGCCGTAGTCTTTGATCTGCTCAGATTCCAGAACTTCTAAACCAATTCGCCTTGGGTCATTTAGCTGGCTAATTTCATGCTCTAAAAGCATTAAAGTTTTATCACTGAGCAAATCTTGCGGCGATAAGTTTATAGAAAAGTCACCTTGCTTATCTCGCATATAATGCAACGTAGAATGAATCATATGCCGACTTAGTCGAGTGTAAAGATGCGTATCAGAGATAATTGGCAGAAAACGCCCTGGCGCAATCACCGTCCCATCGGCTTCCAGAATACGAACCAAACATTCTTGGCTTGCCAATTTGTGGCTACCCGCATGCACAATAGGTTGGCTATAAGTGATGATATTCTGTTTGAGAATGGCTCTACTGACGCAACTTAGCCATCCAAGTTGCTCTTTACGCACATCCTCACTGACTTCAATATCTTTCGCATTACAGATATGAGTATTACTGCGTACACCGGAGCGTCTCGCTTCGATGCCTTTGAGTAAGAGCTCATCTACTGAAGCGGATGGAAAGTCTCGACGACTCACTAAGCCGCCGCATAGCGAGATAGAAAGATAATCTATTTCACGTAGGCCAATTGGCTCAAAATTAGTTTGTTCTACCGCGTCAGCAAAACGCGTAAAGTGCTGTTTGATGGTCTCGCTGCTTTGATCAGCTTTAAATATGAACGCCCATTCACCAACCCCAATACTATAAAGCTGCAAAGCCGTTGGCATGCCGAAACGCTTTCGTAGTCGATTCGTAAAGTGCATTGAGAGATCTTTGAGTAATTGATCTCCCACTCGGTAGCCGTATTTTTCGTTGATATGACTAAAGTTAAGTAGCTTTAGAGTCAACAAATGCTCATCCAAATCGATGTTACTCAGCCGCTCTTGCAATGCGACCCGGTTTTGTAATCCCGTGCGACTGTCGCGTCGATAGCTTTCTTGTAACTTGCGCGTTTGGCGATCGAGTTGATATCCCATATGCGCGTTCATATGGTTGAGATCGCCGATCGCATTTCGAATCAAGCTAAACAGCGGTGAAATAGAGGAGCTAACGGGCGACTTAGGCAAGTTCAATGTTTGCACTTCGTCTCCCTCTCGCATCGCTAAATACGTCAGGCTGTGATGAAGAATTTCGGGCTGACCAATACCACCATGCAGTTCCCCCATACAGTAACTACCAAACGTCGTCGCAATATCTTTGAAGGCTTGGACTTCGTCGCTGCTGTCAATAAAGTCTAACCGTGACGCGCAGTTAAAAATCATCACGACTTCAGGTTGGTGCATGGCTAACTCAACCACACCATGCCGCACTTGCTCGAGCGTTAACGAGGGATGGTTATAGCAAAATTGCACTTCGTCACCAAGACACCAGGGCCTGTCGAAGCTCATACTACCATCAGCGTGTAGCTCCGTTACCGTACAAACTTCCTTTCGCCCTAAGCTTTCTCGATACAATGGAAAGCTGAGCAGTTGACTCAGCGTCACGTCATGGCCATCCGCCAAGTAACGCTTGTATACGTCCAGCGCTTTCTTCTCTCCTAAACAATACAAGCGCGTTCCTTTTGCATGAGTGACTTTGTGTGGCATGCCAATCGGGTTCCATTCCGAATACGCATCAGTCCATAGCTTCAAAGTATCACTGTGCAAAGCTACGGCAACCACAGCGTTATCGTAAACTCGGTTTTGATATAGCACCCAGCAGCCATCGTCAATACTCTGCGCCAACCCTCCAGAAATCACTACTTCTTCACTGGCGAAGGTTTGAAACAAGGGATAGTCACGTCGTTCAATTTGCACAGCAAAGCTGAGGATCACCTGTGAATTATGCTGCATTAGAAGAGAGCGCTTGAGCTCCCCGCCATCAATGTCAGGAGAGTAAGAGTATGTTTGTACCGCAGAAGTCAGCGTGGTTTGCTCAAATTCAATCACACTCACTAGGCAACCAGAGGTAAATATCTCCCCTTCCAGAATCACATTACGCGTACTATGCCCCATAACATGAGCATTCGGCAGCGACGACAAAACGGCGTCTGCAAGTGTGGTCGTAATTTCGCGCGACTGCGTCGACAATATTTGTACTAAATATTGTTTATCTGAGGAAGTCGGAAAAGTGACTAAAAAGTCATTCAGTTGACTGACATCGTGAACCAGTTTTGAAAAAGCTCGCATGGACCTACCACTGCCGTAACACTATCTTCACCACGACGTGTGGCGTTACTATTTTTATTTAATAGAGAATAATTTACGTGGCTTTGCGCTGCTTTTCTAGACACAAAATGAGATTAGAATGGATTAATGCGAAAGCAATTAAAAAAGTGTGAGTAACGGCTGCAAACTATTGATTTCAATATCAGGTAAAGTACGAGTTTTTGAATGGTTAATGACATTTTTATTCATATCATTAAACCAACAGGCTGCAAAACCAGCCAACTTTGCACCATGCACATCCGTGGTTAGGTGATCACCGACATGCAGAATATTCTCCGCAGGGATATCCAAGAATCGCTTCGCTTTAGTAAACATATCGGTTGCGGGTTTCGCCAATCCATCTGGCCCTGCTTTAAGTACCTGTTGGAAATAAGGCGTAAGACCGATGCGGTCTAAATCCACATTACCGTTGGTGATTGCCACCAACGGGATGTGCTGCGCGAGTTCCTCCAGTACATCGAGGCTTTGCTGCGGCACTTCAAAACGGCTACGCCAGTCCAACGCAACGTCTACTGCGGCTTTCGCGGCGGCATGTGCTGCGTCTTCGTCGAAGCCTACTTGGGAGAAGGCTTGCTGAAGTTGCACTAAACGCCATAAAGTGACATCGCTCTTCAGCTCGGGTTGTTGCTGCACAACACGCTGCTTGAGAGCAAACCAATCCGCTTTATTCATATGGGCAACCGCTGGATGATGGTGCTTGAGCCAAGATAGCAACTCACGCTCCATGCGAACGATCACAGGATAGTTGTCATAGAGGGTATCATCTAGGTCAAAGGTCATTGCCTTAATAGGCTCGATACGGCGATAAAATTTCATACTTCGGCTCACTCCCCGTTCTTTTTACGTGCGCGTGGATGGGCTTGGTCGTAGGCTTGCGCCAAATGTTGGAAATCCAAGTGCGTGTAGATTTGGGTCGTCGAAATGTTCTCGTGCCCTAAAAGCTCCTGCACCGCACGTAAGTTATTGCTTGATTCGAGCATATGTGTCGCAAATGAGTGACGCAATTTATGCGGACTAATATGGCTTGCGACAGACTGTTTCTGCCCCCATTCAGCCATGCGCTTTTGCACGCTACGATGCGAAATACGCGTTCCGAGCTTAGATACAAACAAGGCGGGCTCACCTGGAGCGGCTAAATCACCACGAACGCGTAACCACTTCCCGACCCACTCGGTTGCCATCCCAGAGAACGGCACTTTACGTTCTTTATCGCCTTTACCAATAACACGAAGCTCACCACTACGCAGTTGTACATCACGTACATCCACACCCACCAACTCAGCCAAACGTAAGCCGGCACCGTACATCAGCTCCATCATGGCGCGATCGCGCACAGCCAGCGGATCGTCCTCGTTGACTTCAAGTAATTGGCTCACTTCGTCAACATCGAGGTTTTTGGGCAACGGGCGTTTTTTGCGAGGTGCTGAAACCCCTTTGGCTGGGTTAGCAGACATCTCGCCACGCAGAATAAGGAAATCGAAAAAGCTACGCAGCGATGAGAGTCGCGTTGCCAAACTGCTGGCTTTCATGCCTTCTCGCATGCCCTTACCTGCTAATTGGCGCACCCAACCAGCATCCACTTGAGACCAATCTTTGAGCCCCATTTCAGCTAGGTGCTGCGCCATAGTTTCTAGCTGCTGTTTGTAATTGCGCTGAGTATGTAGGCTAAGCCCCTTTTCGCTTCGTAAGAATTCATAGAAGCGCTCAAGAGGCTTTTGCAGACTATTTGGCAGAGGAGTGTTGGGAGTTGTCGTCATCGTAACTTTGCCATACCAGTGTTTGAGCGAGATGTGCCACTACTAATGATAGGTGACGCAAAAACAAGGTATCCATATCTGGCTGAAAATGGCCGCCATCTTCACTAGAAAAAGCAAGCACGCCCAGTGTTTGCTGTTTCACGAGCGGCAGTACCACATAGGAACCCATTTCCGGCACTTCCATGTTGCCAAACAAAGCTTCACGATCTACTTTGCGAAGACGTCCTAAGTACGCATCTTTGCCATTTAAGTGAGTGGTCGCAAAGCGTTGATAACTTTCCTTACTCAATTGAATCGATGCGTCGCATTGACTAAACAATCGAACAAACGCACGTAAGCCCAATGCTTTGGCTTTATCTTCGATAGAATGAATGACTTGTTTAAAGTCACCACACTTTAGAATCTGCCCCTGCAAATCCATAAATTCGTAAAAGGTGCGATCATTGTTCGCCGCAAGCGACATTAGTGTAGTGATCTCTTCCTCTAACTCTTCAATGCGCTGACGTTGGCGATTCATTTGGATGTGTACCAAAGATACCGCGCCTAAGTCTGAGTGTGGGAAAGATAAACGATCCACAAGCTCCGGACGTTGCACAAAAAAGTCTGGATGATCTTTGAGGTACTCGGCCACTACTTCAGCCGTTAAGGCATCTGCTTCTACTTGAGACAAACCGTTTCCTTTTTCTTCAACTAGCAAGATAATTGACCATCAAATACATGCGTTGTAGGTCCGGTCATAAACAACGGCTTGCCAGGACCTTGCCATGCAATTCGCAATTCGCCACCAGGTAGAGAAACCTTAACGTTTTCATCCAATAAGCCCTGCAGAATCCCAACCGCGACTGCCGCGCATGCACCACTACCACAAGCTTGTGTCTCTCCTGCGCCTCGCTCATAAACTCGAAGACGAATATGGTCACGACTCATCACCTGCATAAAGCCAGCGTTGACGCGCTCTGGGAAACGCTCATGCGACTCAAGCAGCGGACCGAGAGTTTCCACTTCTGCCGTATCCACATCGTCGACCACGGTCACTACGTGCGGGTTACCCATGCTCACGGCACCACAAAACAAGGTATTGTCGCCTGCTCGCATGATGTAAGTTTTCTCTTTTTGCTTCGCTTTGAAAGGAATTTTGTTCGGTTCAAACTCTGGCACGCCCATGTTGACCGTCACTTCCCCATCATCTTCGATGTTGAGAATCATCTTTCCTTTCTTGGTGCTCACGCTGATGCTGTATTTATTGGTCAGCCCCTTCAAGCGAACAAAGCGGGCAAAACAGCGTGCACCGTTACCACACTGTTCAACTTCACTACCATCGGCATTAAAAATCCGATAATGGAAGTCGGTTTCAGGGTCGTAAGGGGCCTCTACCACAAGCAATTGGTCAAAACCAACGCCAGTATGACGATCCGCCAAGCGGCGGATCAGGTCTTGCGAGAAAAACACGTTCTGGGTAATACAGTCGACGACCATGAAGTCGTTGCCCAAACCGTGCATTTTGGAAAAGTGGAAATGCATTTGTTGTGTGTTACTCCGGTAGAATCTGTTCCAGCTGCCACAAACTGGTCAGCTCCTCACGCTGGCGAACTAAGTGGCTTTGTTTACCGTCCACCATCACTTCTGCCGCTCGGGTACGAGTATTGTAGTTCGAAGACATCACAAAACCATAGGCACCTGCTGAACGAACCGCGAGTAGATCACCTTCTTGCAAAACGAGTGCGCGATCTTTACCCAAGAAGTCGCCGGTTTCACAAATAGGACCAACCAAGTCGTAAGTCTGTGCTTCACCCTTTCGCGGTGAAACTGGCACAATATCTTGCCATGCTTGGTATAGCGCAGGACGCATCAAGTCGTTCATTGCAGCGTCGATAATCGCAAAGTTTTTATGCTCAGTATGTTTTAAAAACTCAACACGCGTTAGCAAGATACCTGCGTTCGCAGCAATTGCACGGCCTGGCTCAAAGATCAGCTCCAAGTCTTGGTGATTTTCAAGACGGCCTAGTAACGCTTTGGCGTAATCAGAAGGCTGAGGTGGTAATTCATCACGATAGACCACACCCAAACCGCCACCGACATCAAGATGGCGAATGTTAATGCCTTGCGCTTTTAAATCATCAATCAGAGCTAATAAACGGTCTGTCGCGTCGATAAATGGGTCTATATTGGTCAGCTGAGAACCAATGTGGCAGTCGATACCTTGCACATTCAAGTTAGGCAGGCTTTGCGCGAATTTATAAACATCTGGCGCACGATCAAATGCAATGCCGAATTTATTGTCGCGAAGACCAGTCGAAATGTAAGGGTGTGTTTTCGCGTCGACATCTGGATTGATACGCAGAGAAATTGGCGCAATCACACCAAGCTCACCCGCAACCTTGTTCAAACGTTCTAGCTCTGGCTCAGATTCAACGTTGAAACATTTGATACCTAGCTCAAGAGCGCGCTTCATCTCTGCCGGTGTTTTACCAACACCAGAGAAAACGACTTTTTTCGGATCACCGCCTGCGGCAATCACACGCTCAAGTTCACCACCCGACACGATGTCAAAACCCGATCCCAAACGCGCTAGCGTGTTCAATACGCCTAAGTTTGAGTTGGCTTTCACCGCGTAGCAAACCAGGTGAGGATGCTGACCCACAGCACTATCAAACGCCTTCCAATGGCGCTCTAGCGTGGCTCGAGAATATACGTAAAGAGGAGTGCCATATTGCTCTGCAAGAGCTTGAAGTGGGACGTCTTCGGCCCAAAGCTGGCCATCATCCTGATAGTTGAAGTAATCCAAAATTCGCTTCCCTTATTTTATTCGACTGCTGAACCCTAATTTCACCCTAAGGTGCGGTTATTTATTGTGATTGCTCATTCTGTTGAGTGTCATCTGGAATGTATAGTGAGCCAGACTGACCACACCCCGCTAAGGTCGCGGCAACCATCACAAACAACACAGTAACTAATTTTTTCATTTCGCATATCGTGATTATTGAATCAATGCCCCCTATAATCGCACCACACTCAGGAAAAGCAATAGGATAGACGGATGAACGATACTGAATTTCATCAACTGGTGGATGCGCAGATGCAAATCATCGAAGAATCCATCGATGATTCAGGCGCAGACATTGATTACGAAGTCACTGGCAACGTAATGACATTGGAATTTGAAGACCGCAGCCAAATCATCATTAATCGCCAAGAGCCGATGCATGAGATCTGGCTAGCGTCCAAATCTGGTGGTTTCCACTTCAAACTTATTGAAGGTAAATGGACCTGCTCAAAAACGGGTATGGAGCTATTTGAAATGGTGAAGCAAGAATGTGAAAAGCACGCGGGCGAAGCCATTGATTGGGCATAATTCTGGTCAATCGTCACCAAAACAAAAAGAGCACCGAAGTGCTCTTTTTGTTTATTGATACGGGTTTAATTACGCGTTCACAGTTTTGGTCGGGCGACTCGGTGAACAACCGTCATTACGGTAAGGAATGATATACGCATTCCCCTCTTCAGGGTGAATAATTTGATAGTACTGAGGCAGGTTAAAGTTAATAAACTTCGACGCGACGCGACTATCGTCTTTTACCGACGTGTAGAAGCTGTTTACAGACGAAATCATTTCATCTTTGGAGCCACTAAATTGGTGATACACTTCTACTTGATTTGACTCATCCAACACATAAATATTGAAGCCATCCTCGTTATCTTCAAAGAAGAACTGCACCAGACCTTCACTGGCAAACCCATCCACCGCTTCCGGCATTTGATATTCTTGCTCACGATCGAGCATTAACAGCGGCGAGCCTTTGAGCTTGTTAGTAGAAATGCTGCGGTAGAAATCGATGGAATTTTCTAGCTTCTGCACCGACACACCACGACGTTCAAAGAACAACCCATAAGTCTGGTTACCAAGACGCATCGCTTTAAAGCGGCGGCGTTTCTCTTGCTCTACTGGTTTCAAGCGTAAGTCGATACATTCAGCTAAAAGCTGGTAAACCATATTACGCATCACACCACGCATGTTCTTCGCATAGCAGAACACATCCACTGATTCTGGTGGCAACGCATCTTGGTGCATTTTGCCCAAAATGGTTTTCAGTGCATCCAGCATCGCCGTTTCCCCTTTGAAATGCAGCGTACGCACTTCATGCCAAGAGTTACGGTAAACAAGGTCAACACTGCCGACTAAATTTTTATGTTCTGGACCAAAGCTAAAAATATCGGTGTTCTTAACATCCACTTTCAATGAACGACCAGAAAGTTCAGACGTCGGATCATTTTCAAAGTTGATGAACATCGCAAGCTGGCTTATTTCACAAGGACTCGCTAGCGCCTGCATAGATGGACGACGCTTACGCAACGCAAAAGTATTTCGTAAGTCACTCACCATTTGGTAAAACTTATCAATATCTAGCTGCGCTTCACGTACCACGGCATGTAAACGAGTCGATTCAGTGATCAAGCCATTGAAGAATGCCCAAGCAACCAACTTACTCAAGTATTCATGATGCTCTAGATATGGTTGCCCCAAAATGCGGTGCGCAATAAGCGGTTGTTTATAGAGGTACCAACCAGACTTGTTTACCCCCCCTTTTTTCACTTCGATAAAGCTCAAGTCAGGCTCGTGCAGATCAGGTGAAATCTGTGGGTTTAGTAACGTTACTTTGCCCGGCAATACTTCAAAAGCAGCGTAGAGTTTACGGGCCAAAATACTGATGTCTTGCGGACTGATAGCAGAAGTGATGTCGTTACGACGCGCAAATTGAATCAAGTTACGGTAGCTTTGCATCAACGCATCCAGCAATGCATGATGTACCACCTTCACTTGTTCAACCTTCCAATTACGGCGGTCATCGAGCTCTGCAACGACACTGGCATCCCAATTCCATTTTGCAATCATATCGCTCAGCGCTTCACGACGCCAAGCTACTGAGCCAACATTCGGCTCACGAGATAGTTTTTCATGGGTTTTGAGATAGAAACAGCGACGCACTAAATCCAAACGTGTATCGTCTTGAATTCGCTCTAAGTAACGGGTTACTTTTTCCAACATTAAGTAGTACGCATCCATGCCATAGAGATCAGGCTCATGGGCAAAGAAACGACGTTTAGTGTCGATGCTTAACAATTGAGTATGCGGGTATTCCCACGAGTAAGCTTCTAGCAAGATGGCTTTTAATACCGATTTGTAGGGAGAGTCGATGCTTTTGTATAACTGCCACAAGTTCGAGCCGAAGTATTCTTCAGCAGGAATGCAGTTCAATTTACCAAAGTCGATCCATTCACTACAGTCGATGTAACCATCACTGCAAAGTTGAGAAACGTACTCGTCGTAACACTCTTCCATTTCTGGCGGCACGATTTGCCATAACAAACGCTGTCCGGCAATACGCACCGCACTACGATAGAATTCATCTAGCAAAAGTAAGTGCTGAGATGAACCACAGTTATCACCTGTCATCTCCTCAGAATGATTGCTTCTAAAGCGCTCTTTATCCATTAAGAAAAAGTTCGCTTCCACGCCTTTGCTTTGTGCCCAATCCGTGATGAGTAGGCATTTATTGGTCAATAACTCGCGTTCGTCACAATCCATCTCTGGAGAAATACACACCCAAATATCCAAATCACTGGAAGTACTTTGACCAATCGAGGAGGTACTGCCCATGGTGTACAAACCCAATATAGCGGGCTTTTCTACCGTCTTGAGCGGCTGACCAATGGCAAGTTGAATATCATCTATGAATTGTTGCTGAATGCTATTTAGTTCAAGCCCATGCACACCAAACGGGACATCGGCATCATAATAGCCAGGAATTACAGGATGGTTGTAGTTCAACAAGGCAGGAATCAAATGGAAGACTTGCTGGCTTTGCGAATCCATAAGCGCCAGCGCGCGATCAACTCGCTGCTGATTCAAATTATCTAGTCGCTGGATGATTTTTTGGGTGTAAGCCTGCAAGGGGAATTCCTTGGTTGAACAATCACGAAAATCTGCTGACGTTTTAAACCAAAACGGCTTAAAAACGTGATCAATTTAACACTTTTATTGGTGCGGGTAAAGCTTCACGCCCGCGTATCACTCTGGATACAAAACCATACTTTAGTCACAAAATTAATCGCGCGGTAGTGTCGCTCTTATTACCTATTACTAATAATAGTCCTTAGTCTAATTGAGAATCCAGTCACACTATTTTCATAACGTCATGTAATTCCATTCATAGCCTTCAGAGATAACGAACTAACAGTAAGCATTTCTTGATGAGAATGGTAGGATAAACCCAAATCCAAACAGCATTGAGAAGATCATGACACAATCCACACCGATTCGCATTGCAACTCGAAAAAGCCCTCTTGCTTTATGGCAAGCTTACTTTGTTAAAGACGCCCTTCAAGCCGCTCACCCTGGCTTGGAAGTCGAGTTAGTAACCATGGTGACCAAAGGTGACGTGATTTTAGATACACCACTAGCAAAAGTTGGCGGCAAAGGCTTGTTCGTAAAAGAGCTTGAAATCGCGATGCTAGAAGGACGTGCAGACCTCGCCGTTCACTCAATGAAAGACGTACCCGTCGATTTCCCAGAAGGCCTTGGCCTCGTGACCATTTGTGAGCGTGAAGATCCTCGTGATGCCTTCGTCTCTAATACCTATAGCCACATTGATGAGCTCCCTCAAGGTGCCGTGGTTGGTACTTGCAGTTTGCGCCGTCAATGCCAACTGAAAGAATATCGTCCGGACATCATCATCAAAGAGCTTCGCGGTAATGTGGGCACTCGCCTTGGTAAGTTAGATGCGGGTGAGTATGATGCAATCATTCTTGCTGCGGCTGGCCTCAAACGATTGAAGCTTGAAGAGCGCATTCGTAGCTTTATCGAACCAGAGCAATCACTACCAGCGGTAGGGCAAGGTGCTGTCGGTATTGAGTGCCGCCTTGACGATGAAAGACTGCTTAAGCTGCTTGAGCCACTTAACCACCAAGACACCGTAGACCGCGTTTTGTGTGAGCGCGCAATGAACCTTACGCTAGAAGGCGGCTGTCAGGTACCTATCGGCAGCTATGCCCTGCTAGACGGCGACAACATTTGGCTACGCGCATTAGTTGGCGAACCAGATGGCAGCGAAATTGTGCGTGGTGAAATTCGTGGCCATCGTAAAGACGGCGAAGCATTAGGAGTGCAGCTAGCCAATGAGCTGCTAGATAACGGCGCTCGTGAAATCCTAACTAAGCTGTACGCAGATCACGAATAACCATGGCAGTGTTGGTCACTCGGCCGGGAGAGCAAGGCAACGCGCTTTGCTCTCTGCTCGAAAGGCACGGCATTTCCGCATATCACCATCCTCTGATCGACATTGTCGCCGATCTCACGGACACGCACCTCTCTAAACATCTACATCAAGCTCAAATTGTTATCGCTGTTAGTCGACATGCAGTGCAATGTGCACAGCAAATCTTAGCCAGCAACGGGATGTCATGGCCGAAACAAGCTATTTACCTTGCCGTTGGTCAAAAAACAGCACACTATTTAAGCAAATGTACCCAACAGAAAGTACACTATCCCCAAGTCAGTGATAGTGAACACTTATTGCGACTGCCAGAGCTCAACAATGTGGCACAACAACAAGTTCTTATCCTTCGTGGTAACGGCGGAAGAGAGCTGATCAAAGATGCATTGGTGAGGCGTGGCGCAAAAGTTCACTATAGTGAGACTTACAAGAGAGAATTCATCCCATTCGATCCAGTAAGCTGTATCTCACTATGGAAAAACCTACAAATTAACCAGATTATTGTCACCAGTGGTGAACAACTGGATTATTTGTGCAGCCAATTGACGTCGGAGCAATTGACTTGGCTTAATCAACAAGAGTTGTATATCCCCAGTCAGCGTATCGCTGACATCGCAATTCAAAGGGGGTTCACTCGCGTGAGATGCACGGGAAGCGCATCCAACCAAGAATTACTGGCGGCTCTCCAGCCCTAGCTACACAGGATATAGGCATGACAAGTAAAAATAACGACCAAAAAAATAACGATAAAAACCTTTCCGAAGAAACCTCATCGGCACCGCTAGTCGAAAAAACCACATCGCAGCAGGATGCGGACCTTAAAAAAGAGCAACCACAAGCGGCCGAGCCCCCAAAAACAGCAGAGCCAACCAAAGTCGAGTTTGAAGAAAAACAAGGTAAACGCGGTGTCAAACTAGGCACGGTCGCTATCATCTTATCGATTATTTTTGGCGGTGGCCTCGCGTACAAGCTGCATCAACAGCAAGCCGATTACCAAGCGCAGATCGCCCAACTAAAAAGTCAGCTAGAAAGCACTCAAGCCTCCATGAAGCAAGAGCTCAGCCGGGTACAAGAAGAAACCATCGAGAAAGCAACGACCGTGACACACAAAGCGGAAGTGGTACTGGGACAGCAACAGAAGAGCATTGAAAGCTTACAGCTTGCCGTTGCCGATGTGAAAGGTCGTCGACCAAACGACTGGCTACTTGCTGAAGCCGATTACCTCGTCAAATTAGCAGGTCGTAAACTGTTCTTAGAGCATGACGTAGAAAGCGCGACTCAACTAATGGAAAGTGCAGACCAACGCATTGCAGCACTGAATGATCCTAGCCTCGTCAAACTACGTAAAGCAATGGCGAACGATATCACCAAACTTCGCACTATCCCGCTAATTGACCGTGATGGATTGGTACTACGCTTAACTGCGCTACAACAGCAAGTAGACAAGCTCCCTCTCGCCAATGCACTGCTACCTGAAGCTGAAGCCGTAGAAAACACTGAAGTGTCTGAAGATATCGCAAACTGGCAAGATAACTTAATGACCTCTTTGAAGGACTTTTCAGAAAACTTCATTACCTTCCGCACGCGCGATGGTAACGTCATTCCACTGCTTTCTCCTGAGCAACACTTTTACCTGAAAGAAAACATCAAAGCCAAATTGGAAACGGCAATAAAAGCGGTGTACCAAGAACAAGGTGAAATTTACACCACATCTCTAAAAACAGCCGACAAATGGGCATTAGCTTTCTTCAACCAAGACGATAATTCCGTTAAAGAGTTCAACAAAACGGTTAACCTACTAAGTCAGCAAAATATTCAAGTGGAATACCCAACGAAACTGCAAAGTCAGTCTCAACTATCAGATGTCATTCGTGAACGCCTACGTCGTGAAGTCACAACGATGACAGGCATGGAGGATAAGTAATGTTTCGTCTTATTTTCCTATTTGTTGTTCTAGGCGCAGGACTATTTGTTGGCACCCAGTTTTCTGGTCAGCAAGGCTATGTACTCATCTCCATTGCCGAGAAAACGATTGAGATGAGCGTAACGACATTAGTGGTTTTCGTTATCGCTACACTCGCAGGTCTTTTTCTGCTTGAGTACCTGATTAAGAAGTTAGTTTATGCTAGTTCTACAACATGGAACTACTTCAGTGTTCGCAAAATGCGCCATTCCCGCCGATACACCAATGAAGGCATTATTAAACTGCTAGAAGGTGACTGGAAAGGTGCTGAGAAGAAAGTAACTCGCTGGGCAAATCATCACGATATGCCGCTGCTTTGCTACTTGGTTGCGTCTGAAGCCGCACAAGGCCAAGGTGATAAAGCAAAACGAGATCACTATCTAGAGCTAGCGAGCCAACAAGAGAACGCCCATCTCGCAGTAGAACTGACTCGTGCAAAACAGTTTATTCGTGATAACGAATTCGAATCTGCATTCGATACTCTGCAAGCGCTGAAAGGTCAGTACGCGAATAACTCAATTGTTCTTAACCTGCTAAAGACCACTTACATGCAGCTTAAGCTGTGGCAACCGCTGATCGATCTGATGCCTCAGCTAAGCAAAGCCAAACTGGTTACGGAAGAAGAGCAAGCGGAGCTGGTTCAGAAAGCACAATGCGGCTTGCTACACGAAGTGGCTCAGCAGCAAGGCAGCGAAGGGCTTATCTCACACTGGAATGGTTTGCCACGTAAGGTAAAGCAAGACGCTCATTTGATCGGTTGTTTTGCTCACGAGCTCATCTCACGTAAAGCAGATAACGAAGCATTCACAGTAATCAAAGAAGCACTTAAGAAAAGCCCAACACCAGAGCTGTACCAGTTACTCCCAGAACTAAACCTACCGGATAGTCACCCAGTCATCGTATTCTTGGAAGGTGTCTTGAAGCGTGAACCAGAAAACGCAGCGGCACAAAGTGCATTAGCGCACTTCTTCTTCCGCCAAGAAAAATGGCAAGAAGCGCAAGAGCACTTCGAGGTTGCGCTAAAACTTCGCTCAGACGTTTCTGACTATGCTTACCTAGCAGACACACTAGAGAAGCAAAACCTAACGAAAGCGGCTCACGAAGTCTCTCGTAAAGCGCTAACGCTAGTTCAAAACAACTAAGCGATTCAGAAAGTAAAAAGCCGACAGTTTACTGTCGGCTTTTTTATTGCCTGCAATTCTTCATGCCCTATCATCGTACGACTGACTCCCCCAAGAGCAGAGCTCCCCCTACTGTCTGTACCTGATTAGAAATAATCATCAAAGCTTCTGTCGTTCATTCCAAGCTGCTCTTCTTCGTGTCATTAAGAACCACGTGAAACAGCCGCGAGCACTTCCTACAAGATAGAGAGATTGGTTCTAAATGGTTAGTCCTTCAAGAACACAGTAAAGCGTAGTAATGGCAAAAGAAATAATTAGAGTAATGTTATGCACTCATTTCAATTAGAAAGGGCCCATACAGCGCTTGGATAGCGTTTGTTATAAAAGCTAGAGCAATGAGTCATGTTCATCGGTAGTAAGTATTAGAAGGAGCTCAGAAGCGCTAATACACATTGAATACTACAGCGAGTAGAAACTCTCTTTTGTTTAGAGGATAGGGATAGGAATGGCGAGGAGAAAGCTCAATCACTTTCGCTAGACGGCGGCTTCTATAACCCTTCAGACAAAGAAAATAGAAGGCCTCAAAGTACGGCTTAACACTGGGCTGCTTATTGAGTGGAGAGCAGAAGCGCTAGTTTGGAGCTGTACTCGGTTAGGAGGTTGATTCAAATCGCTTCACCTATTTGCAAGCTCCAGAAACGACAAAAACCCGCTGATTTTTCAGCGGGCTTTCTTTGTAGTGACTGAGTTCGAGGACGATTAATCCTAAGTCGCGACTGACTTGGGACTTGATGCAAATCCCGTCTAATTTACAAACATCAGAAATGAAAAAAGCCTCGCTATTTCTAGCGAGGCTTCTTAATAGTGGCGGAGAGATAGGGATTTGAACCCTAGATACGCTATTAACGTATGCCGGTTTTCAAGACCGGTGCTTTCAACC
>NZ_JAWOVC010000029.1:0-28343 GCF_033339735.1 Vibrio sp. 2033 | reverse complement strand
GTTTCATTGAAACCTAATTTGAAGCCGAAGCTTCTAATTGGATTATCATCAACGAGTGCCCACACAGATTGATAGGTTCTTATTTTTAAAGAGCTTTTCTAACATTTTCAGCAACTTAGTTGCTCGTCGTTAGGGGTGCATATCTTACTTCACACCGTGAGAGAGTCAAGCATTTTTTCAAATTCTTTTTTCTCTCTTCCCGACTCGCTGTGTGACTTTCGTCTCACTCCGTGTCGGTGGATGCGCAGTATAGGGGGTTGAGAAATTAGTACAAGCGTTTTTTGCAAATAAAAAACCAACCGGTCACAAATTAGCCAAAAGTGCGATATTTGCATATTTCTTCGTCACATTTGAGACATATCACAGCAATTGGTTGGAAAAACACCAACCATATACGTAAGATTCATGTGTCTATTCTGTTAATGGACAATCGATCTCTTTATCACTATGTGTAGTAATTAAAATGACGTCTAAAAAAAATCTGATTTTATGTGTTGGGCTGGCCATCGTTGGGGGAATCATTTTCTCTCAATTCATCATCCCACCAGCCTTGAGCTTCCTCATTGGTGTTATCGCTACTGCTTTTCTTTTTTCATTTTCTAGCAAAACACCTGTTCTTCAATCTTCGGATCCTGATCCTTCAACTAAAACGCTGTATGTCGGCAACCTACCTTATAAGGCCAATGAGAGTCATGTTCGCGATTTGTTTGCTGAATATGGACAGGTCTATGCGGTACGCTTAATGAAAGATAAGCGTACTGGAAAAAGAAGAGGGTTTGGTTTTGTAGTGATGGCTGCGGCAGATGCCAAGCCAGCTATCGCTAAACTTAATGAAAAGGAATATATGGAGAGAACGCTAAAAGTGAGAATTGCGAACGATCCTAAACATCCGGATGGTGGTAAACCTGAACAGGATTAAAACCTAGCTTCTTTAAACAAATGTTCAGTGCATCTTCCTGCCAAGGAGTTGCACTGGCATAAATCGACTTACTTCCCTCTTCTGTATCCTCAATTTCATCACTTAATAGCAATGCTTTTACTCGACGTGCAATCGCTGCGCCTGAATCAATTAAAGTAACGTCCCCACCCAAAGCTTGATGAATCTCCTCTTTGATTAAAGGGAAGTGAGTACAACCGAGCACCGCAACATCGACTTTATCGCGAAGGGGAAGCAGGATATTTGTCAGTTCGTCGAGAGAAACGCTGTTGCCTCGCAACTTCTCTTCGGCCATATCTACCAAGCGAGTTGATCCCACCAGCTCAACTGGTTTGCCTTGCGCAAAGTCCCGTATTAACTCGTGAGTATATTGGCGTGTTACTGTCGCCGGAGTGGCGATCAGCCCTACCCCTTTTGATGCTAAAAGCGATGCGGGTTTAATCGCAGGGACAACACCAACAACGGGAATCGATAAGTTTTCGCGTAAGGAAGGAAGCACTATGGTGCTCGCCGTGTTGCAAGCAATGACGACAATGTCGACTTGGTGTTCTTCGACTAATGAAGAGACCAGTTGGTTAACTCGTGAAATGAGTACAGCCTGATCGAGTTCACCATAAGGGTAAGCCTGATTATCGAATAAGTATAAGTAGTCTAGCTGGGGCAATAGGCGATGTATCTCTTGGAATACAGAAAGACCACCAACACCGGAGTCAAAAACTAGGACTTTTTTCTTACTTGCTACTCGCACGAGCCTTACCTAAAGAACAGAAACGTTGCGATCATACTGCGTAGATTTGTTTTGGCAATGCTTTAGCATGGTATCTTTGATGGCTGAATCTATCTCCAGATTCTACATCTCGCTTCGTCAACTCGATATGTCCTTGAAAAGATGACGAAGACGTAACCAATGTGTGAAATTCACCATTTTCCCCACAGGGATCAATTTGACTTGGTAATGACTCTATTAGGGCTTTGTCATACCAGCGACCACACCATTCTGGAGGGAGAACTCTTCCGTCGATGGTGATTAACATCGTTTGAATACCACGCTCTATGATTTCCATCGCTAGTTTTTCGCTGCTCTCCCCTAATAGAGGAAAGACGCATTCCCAGCCAACAGGTTCAATATAGCTGCGTCGGTAATCGGCAATGCCATTACAAAACATATCACCAAATGCGACAGCTTCTATGTTCAGACCACTACTTTGTAATGCATTAACGATGGTTGATTGATAAATGTCGTTACTCGGAAAGACTTCAGGCAGTTCGATAGTAATGAGCGGAAGCGCAAGTAAGTCTGCTTGCATTTGTACAACCTCAAGCGGAGTTGCTTGAAAAGGGACTTCTTTCCCTACGTAAGTCGTGTACAAACCGACAACTTGATAATTTGGATTCTCGTTAAGGCGCTCAAGCGTTAATGTCGAATCTTTACCGCTGGACCAACTGATCACCACTCGCTTGGGTTTCTTCATTCGATTTTCCACCACAAAATATTAAAAACCGCCCGAAGGCGGTTTGTGTTCATTCACGATTAGAATTCGTAGCCAACGTTGAGATAGTACGCTCGCTCTGCAGCAGGGTAACCTTTTGCCATCTCATACTCTTCATCAAGTAGATTATCGATACGAGCGCTAATAGAGGTCGACTCATTCGGATAGTAAGTCACTGCCGTATCAACCAACGAGTAAGAAGAAAGCGTAATATCTTGTGAAGGCCAAGTGCTGTAATCCACATCTGGACGCTTACCGACGTACTGATAGCTAACCGACCAATCCACTTTATCGAAGCTCACTAAAGCATTCCACTTATACATTTCTTTAGCGCGGCGCTGCAACTGATGCCCTTTATCGTCTTCAGCATCTTTGTAATCTGCACTCAACTGGTGCTGCACAATCCCTGTATCAAACTCAGCAACAAGCTCCACACCTTGGATATGTGTTTCACCATCGACATTCAAATATTTGTATGTGGTTGGATGGTAATCGATAAGATTCGTGATTTTATAGTCATAACCCGTGACGGACCAAAAAACGCCTTGGACATCACCGCTGAATGCTAGCTCCCAAGCATCTGACTCTTCCGGCTTCAGATCTTTCTCACCGTATGTTGGGTCATACTGTTGATATAGGTTTGGAGCCTTAAACGCAGTACCAAAAGAAGCTTTAACCCCAAACTCTGGCACAAACTGGTAACCAGCCGCTAAGCTGTAAGTGAACTCACTACCGTATTCTTCGTTATCATCAAGGCGAGCACTGCCCTCAAGCATTGCTTTATCAATACTGGTGGTTGCCATACCAAACAGAGCGCCATTGGTACGATCAAACGTTTTATTCGCACTCTTGTCTTTATAAGATTCGTTGCGCCAATCAATACCACCAGCCAACGTCGTATTGTTGTTTAGCAAGTAACTGTTGGTCCACTGGACATTTTGCTGCTCAAGTTCATCTTCAGTACCTGAGTGTTTGCCTTTTGCTTGCTCATAGTTCCAAGACTTCTGTTTCTGTGCCGTTACTTGTAGTTCTGACATCACATTATCAGACTGATACTTACCGCCCAGAGTGACAGAAAGATCTTCTTTTTCTGCTTCGTAGTAACCGCGACTGCCGTAGCTGCTGTCATATTGATAAACATTTTCGTAAGCACGTAGGTTACCAAATGCAGACCACTGGTCATTGAAGTTGTGCACGTAACCTAGCAGACCATTCTTTGTATCAAAGCCATGGCGATCGCCGTCATTAACTCCCGGTACAGGACGAACGTTATAACCATCATCACTTTCACTACCAAGCGCGATATTTAGCTGGCCGCTCTCTGTGACTTTAATACCAGATGCCACACTCAATTCCTGGTAATCTAAGCTGCCTAAACCCGCACTTAACTTCGTTCCTTCTTCGTCAGCACGCGCAATGGTGATGATATTGATCACGCCACCAATCGCTTCTGAGCCGTAAAGTGACGCACGCGCACCACGCACGTACTCAATACGTTGAACGTAAGTAAGTGGGATTTGGTTAAAGTCCACAGCGCCCTTCGCTGCTCGTGCAAAACGTACGCCATCAACCAGTACTAAAACTTGGTCGGAACTGGTTCCACGAACAAATAAAGACGCTAACTGACCACGACCACCATTTTGTGAAACTTGAATTCCGGTAAGGCGACGCAATACATCTGGTAGGGTTTTCGCTTGAATGCGATCGATGTCTTGTCGAGTAACTACTTCGACATCTGCCAACGTACGGCTTTCGGCTTGCTCAAAACGGTTTGCAGTAACAACGATGGTTTCGTCAGTGGAGGTTTCTTGGGCCTGTAGATAAGAGACAGGTGAAAGCAGCGATGCCAAAGTGATCGCCAGTGCGGATTTTCTCATTGTATTGTCCTAAATCGCGTAATTCCTTCCGAGCCCTGTCATCATGACAGTCCAGTGCTGTGGCTCAGTTGTTGGCAGGTATTCGGACTCAAGAGCACGGGTGTACCGCCTACTTGCTCGACTTCCCACATAAACTAATGCAGTGTCTGATGAGCGTTCGTTCTCTTTTACCGCTGCGCGTCAGTTCTGGATTCACACCAGATTCCCATTTCAGCCATCTAGATTGCTAGATAGCACCAACTTGAGGCAAATATTATTCAGCTATTGATTATTTGTCCAGCCAATATTGCCCTTAGAAGTTGTAACGTTTTGATTGATTTTGCTTTCTACTCTGCCTGTACGCACTATCTTTAAATCAATTCCAGTACAAAACTGGACATCCTATTGAGATTGAATAAAATCTGCGCTCTTAAATTGAATGCACCATAAAAGGTAAGATCATGGCTACTCTTGATGTAAACCCACAACGCTACCAAGAACAACTGGCTGAAAAAGTCGAACGTCTCACGGATATGTTCGCGCCATACAACATGCCAGAACTGGAAGTGTTTGAATCACCAGAGCAGCACTACCGCATGCGTGCTGAGTTCCGTGTTTGGCATGAAGGCGAAGATCTTTACTACATCATGTTCAACCAAGAAACTCGTGAGAAGTACCGTGTTGACCAATTCCCTGCAGCAAGCCGTCTGATCAACGACCTGATGCCGCTATTGGTTGAAGCGATGAAAGACAACGACTCACTACGTCGTAAACTGTTCCAAGTGGATTTCCTATCGACGCTAAGTGGTGAGATTCTGGTTTCACTCCTTTACCATCGCCAACTTGATGAAGAGTGGATTGAAAACGCGAAAGCCCTTAAACAGCGTTTGAATGATGAAGGCTTTAACCTAAACATCATTGGTCGCGCTCGTAAGATGAAGATTGTCCTAGACCGAGACTACGTTATCGAGAAGCTCGATGTAAATGGTCAAAGCTACATCTACCAACAAGTAGAGAACAGCTTCACTCAGCCGAACGGCAAAGTCGCAGAGAAGATGCTGGAATGGGCGGTCGACTGTACCCAAGAAAGCACTGGCGACCTACTAGAGCTTTACTGTGGTAACGGTAACTTCTCGCTGGCGTTGGCACAGAATTTCGACCGCGTACTGGCAACTGAGCTAGCGAAGCCATCGGTTGTATCTGCACAGTACAACATCGCCGCTAATAAGATTGATAACGTACAAATCTTACGTCTATCAGCCGAGGAATTTACTCAAGCGATCGAAGGTAAGCGTGAATTCCGTCGTCTACAAGATGCAGGTGTAGATCTGAAGAGCTACAACTGCAATACGATTTTTGTCGACCCACCACGTGCTGGGATGGATGTCGATACTTGTAAGATGGTGCAAGGTTACGAGCGCATCATGTACATCTCTTGTAACCCTGAGACTCTAAAAGAGAACTTGGACATTCTATGCGAAACACACAACGTGACGCGTTTTGCTCTGTTTGACCAATTCCCTTATACCCACCACATGGAAGCGGGTGTGCTTTTGGAACGCAAAGTGTAACCCACGGCGTCAAATACAAAAAAAGCGAGCTCAATGGCTCGCTTTTTAATTTGATTCGTTTTGCTTATTCCGCAGAAGTCTTCTTGCTGACAAAACCTAACTTCTTACCAATCCATGCGAGTAAAATCATTGAAACCATGATCGCAAAGAAGTTTGAGCCTGCTTCTGGGTATTGCGCTTTAATAAACGCAGAGTGACCAAACGCACCTACGAAGAAACACGCCAAGCCAACTAATGGGATATCTTCTGATACCGGATTATTTAGGTACTCTTGGTAAAGAGCTTGTACAGCCAGTACGAGTGCAATCAATGGGAAGATTGAAAAAGACACTTCACTCATGGTCAACCATGACAACAAAGCATCACCACACATACCTGCAACCAGTGCCAAAATCAGCGTTTTCTTTTCAGATTTATTTCCATTCGACATTATTCTATCCCGCCTTTTAATCGGTTACGTTCACGTTCTTTGCGATACCAATAGGCCCCTTTGGCTATCATTCGCAATTGCATGATCAATCGCTCGGCGAGTTCATCGCGCTCACGTCGATCTAAATCTAAAGCTTCAGCCCCCGAACTGAAAACCAAAGTCACAGACGCTTCTGCTTGAGTATACGCCTCTTCTCTGGTCACGCCGGTGCTCATTAAATACTCGGTTAATTCTGCCGCAAAATGCTGGATTTCTCGAGCAACAGCGGTACGAAATTCAGCAGAAGTGCCGGAGCGCTCACGCAACAACAAACGAAAAACGTTCGGACTACTTTCAATGAATTCCATAAAGGTTTCGACCGAGGTACGAATTACGCTACCTTCTTTCACAATACGTTGACGCGCCTGACGCATCAGTTGACGTAGTAACAAACCGCCTTCATCGACCATGGTTAAGCCTAGCTCATCCATATCTTTGAAGTGGCGGTAAAAAGAAGTCGGTGCAATCCCTGCCTCTCGGGCGACTTCTCGCAAGCTAAGGCTGGAAAAGCTGCGATCCGCACTTAATTGACTAAATGCCGCATCGATCAATGATCGACGTGTCTTCTCTTTTTGCTGTGCGCGGATTCCCATCGATTTCATTCTTAACTTGCTCTTTTTCTGTAGGGTACAAGAGCCTCAATATAACGCAATTTGCTCCTACGGAGAAAGATATGTTGCTTCGCTCGCTCTGAGCGCCGAGAACGTTACTATTGGCATGCATCTAATTGCAATGTTCTCGATGCAATTTATAGACATACAACATACCAAATCACCCTTTTGGTCGATTCTGCGTGATCACTTCCACTCTCTAACAGGCATGACGTGTACCAATAGAGTAAATGAGTTAAAATCGCGCTAAAGCAATGTTAAGCAAATATAACAAGGAAGGCATCATGGCGCATGTTAATCACTATGACGTGATCGTAATCGGTAGTGGCCCTGGCGGAGAAGGGGCTGCAATGGGATTAACCAAAGCGGGACTGAATGTTGCCATTGTCGAGAAAGAAAGCAGTGTCGGTGGCGGTTGTACTCACTGGGGTACCATTCCATCAAAAGCACTGCGTCATGCCGTTAGCCGCATCATCGAATTTAATAGCAACCCGCTATTTTGTCGAAACAACACCAGCGTTCATGCAACATTTTCTGACATTTTAGGTCATGCTAAATCGGTCATTGATAAGCAAACTCGACTTCGTCAGGGCTTTTATGACCGTAACTCATGCACACTTTTGTTCGGAACCGCGCGATTTATCGATAACTACTCAATTGCAGTGATGCAAAGCGACGGTACAGAAGAAATCTATTCTGCGGATAAGTTTGTCATCGCGACGGGTTCTCGTCCGTATCAGCCTAACGACGTAGATTTCTTGCATGAGCGCATCTACGACAGTGATTCCATTTTGAGCCTGAAACACGACCCTCGCCATATCATCATTTACGGTGCGGGCGTTATCGGTTGTGAATACGCTTCTATCTTCCGCGGCCTTGGAGTGAAAACCGACCTTATCAATACCCGAGACCGCTTGTTGGAGTTTTTGGATAACGAAGTGTCAGATGCGCTGTCTTACCACTTCTGGAACAGCGGTGTGGTAATTCGTAATGATGAGACCTATGAAAAAATCGAAGGCACAGAAGATGGCGTGATTATTCACCTACAATCTGGCAAGAAGATGAAGGCGGACTGCTTGTTGTATGCGAATGGTCGAACAGGTAACACCGATAAGTTGAATTTGGGTGCTGTGGGTCTAGAAGCGGACTCTCGCGGACAACTAAAAGTAAACCGTAACTACCAAACCGATATTGAGCACATTTACGCTGTAGGCGATGTCATCGGTTACCCTAGCCTTGCAAGCGCCGCTTATGACCAAGGGCGATTTGTCGCACAAGCCATTACGAAAGGTCAGGCAGAAAACTATCTGATTGATGATATTCCAACGGGTATCTACACCATCCCAGAGATTAGCTCTGTGGGTAAAACCGAGCAAGAGCTAACAGCTGCGAAAGTACCGTATGAAGTAGGACGCTCTTCGTTCAAGCATCTAGCTCGTGCACAGATCGCAGGGAAAGACATCGGTAGCTTGAAGATATTGTTCCATCGTGAAACCAAAGAAATTTTAGGGATTCACTGTTTTGGCGAACGTGCCGCGGAAATTATCCACATCGGTCAAGCCATTATGGAGCAAAAAGGCTCAGCGAATACCATCGAGTATTTCGTCAATACCACCTTCAACTATCCAACAATGGCCGAAGCGTATCGTGTCGCTGCGTTGAATGGTTTGAACCGCTTGTTCTAATCTATGCTTCTTGATAGCAGACAGAAAAACAGCAGGCTTGGACCTGCTGTTTTTATATCAACATTGTGCTAGGAAGGTATCCTTGTGCCATTGGTAGAGAAAGATAACCCCTAAACCAATACCCCGCATCAACATAAAGCTCGTCATTGCAAACCACAGCGCGTGATTTTCCCACTCGGCGAACAAGTAAAAGACAACAAAGAAACTGCTAGTCGCGACAAACATGCTATTGCGCATGTCTTTGCCTTTGGTTGCACCGACAAAAATGCCATCCAATAGAAAGCACCACATCGACGCAAGTGGCATCACCACCAGCCAAGGTAGATACACCGCTGCTTGCTGTTGTACCGCCTCAATTGAAGTGATCATGGCGATCAACTGGGATCCCGCCAAACCAAAGAGCGCGGTCAGTCCTAAACAAATAACCAAACTCCAAAAGAAAGTGCCGACAAGCGATTCACTCAATTGTTGCCTATCTTTGGCACCAATCGCCTTCCCGACCATGGCCTCCATTGCGTAAGCAAAGCCATCCATGCCATACGAGATAATCATCAGGAAGCTCATCAGAACCGCATTTGTAGCGACAACCTCATCACCAAAGCTCGCACCTTGGAACGTCATAAAGCTAAAAGCCGCTTGCAGACACAAAGAGCGCAAGAAAATATCGCGATTCAATTTCACGAAGCGCCCTAAACCGTGTTGAGTGCTGGCTAGCAACTTTTGAGGTGATGGTAATTGTCTCTCTCGCCAGGTTTTCCAGACACACATGAGACCAAAACCCATGCCTGAGTAGTCAGCAATCACTGATGCCAGCGCAGCGCCTTCTACTTTCCACCCCAAACCAATCACAAACAACAAATCGAGGGCAATATTAGTCACGTTGGTGATGATCACCATCCACATTGGTGCTTTGGAATTTTGCGTTCCGAGCAGCCACCCCAACAACACAAAGTTCATTAGCGCTGCGGGGGCACTCCACACACGGATAGAGAAATATTGCATGCCGTAGTGTTTTACCTCTGCGCTGGCGTCACTCCAGCCAAAGATCAAATCAGCAATCGGGTTATGGGCAATAAGGAAGACTAACGCAAACAGCAGCGCCATAAGTGAGCCTTGCATAAACACCAAGGCAAGTTGCTTTCGGTCTTCACCGCCATAGGACTGCGCCGCCAACCCAGTAGTCGACATACGCAAAAAACCAAGCAGCCAAAACGTCACGCTGATCATGGTACTGCCCAACGCAACACCACCCAAATACCAAGCGTGGTCTAGATGACCAATCACCGCAGCATCGACCAAACCGAGCAATGGAACAGTAATATTCGACAGCACCATAGGTATCGCTAAAGCTAAAACTTGGCGATGAACTTTTGGGTTAGATAAAGGAGAGAAGATTGAATTTGTCACAGGCACCTCATCAGTAAGATCGACGAGTGTACCTGAGCGCTTAACGACTAGCCAATTACCACTTGATGTGAACGAGGACTGGCGTGAGGCGATGCTTCAACATTGGAATCTTATTAAGCCAACGCTGCCAAGCTTTCCAACGAGAACAGAATCTATCGAATGGCGAGAAAGCTTTCACCCATTGTGCCCATGGTAACCATTGCAATATCTGTGCTGCAGGTGCTTCAAAGCCATGAGCATAACGATCAGAGCCAAGCTTTTGTCCCCACTTGGTTTCCGTTAAATCTCCTGCCAGCACCATACACAGTTCAGCAGAAACAAAATGTCGACCCAAGGTTTGAATAAATTTCGCGACTTGACGCTCTGTGCAATCGAGCAGTGCCATTTCACATAAAATGAGTACCGGTGCTTGCTCTGGAATAACTAACGTCTCTAGCCACGACATTTCATCCACACTGCCACAGCGATGTTCATAGCGTTCATTTTTGTGGAACAAGCGCTGACGCCATACCAAATTTTCCGTCACATCCAGCTCTATCCAATGGCAGCGTCCATTATCCAAACGATAAAAGCGGGTATCCAACCCCGCTCCGACATTGATTATCCAAGCATCGGGATACTGCTGTAAGAAGTGGCTAACCTGCTGGTCACAAAGCTGAGTCAGCGTCACGTGCAGCAATTGCTTCTGCGCAATATCACCACTCAAACAATCCGGCGCCATCTTACAGCTCAAACACGCTTTAGCAGCTATCGGATCGTACACCAAGCCATTGTCGACCATGCTTTCACGGCTACGCAATAACAGTGGCTTTAATAAATGGTTAGGAACTTGATGTTTAGACTGAGACATGGGCATTTCCTGCGCCAGAGAGAAAACATAGACATTAATAAAGATGATAATGAATATCAATTACATTATCAAGCTTATAAATTGGTCAAAACAAACAAGGTCAAGATGATAAGCAAGCTTTTGGAGGAGGTAGAAAAAGAGAAAAGAAGAGAAAAGACAAAACAGCCCAGATGAACTGGGCTGCTTAAATGCACTTACATCCAATCGGTATTACGAATAATACCAACGGCTAAGCCTTCTATCGTAAGGTGCTGAGACGTTAAGTCCACTTGAATTGGGGCAAACTCTTCATTCTCAGCATGCAGTAATATGGTTGAACCTTTGCGCTCCAAACGCTTCACAGTCACATCATCATCAACACGCGCAACGACAACTTGACCGTCTCTCACGTCTTGGGTTTTATGCACCGCGAGCAGATCGCCATCCATAATCCCGATGTCTTTCATACTCTCGCCATTTACACGAAGTAAGAAATCCGCTTGCGGTTTGAACATCGCAGGATCGACTTGGTAGTGCGCCTCTACGTGCTCTTGAGCCAGAATTGGCTCACCCGCTGCGACTTGACCAATCAAAGGCAAACCCTGCTCATCATTGGCTGCGTCTTCAAGCAGGATACGAATCCCACGAGAAGCGCCTGGAATAATTTCAATTGCTTGCTTACGAGCAAGCGCTTTTAGGTGTTCCTCTGCGGCATTCGCAGAGCGGAAGCCAAGCTCACGCGCAATCTCTGCACGAGTTGGTGGCATTCCGGTGTCATCGATTTTACTTTTGATCAAATCGAAGACTTGTTGTTGGCGTGGCGTTAACGGCTTCATGTCTCACCTGTCTTTTTATACAGTTAACTGTGAGTATATCCAGTAAATGCTCAAATGAAAACCCAATTGGTTGTTTTTTAATTTATTTGTGGGGAGCTTTCAGCTTACCGATTAAGTTCATTCTTTATTCGTTTAAAACACCGACTTTTCAGTTAATCAAGTCAAAGCAATAACTTAGGGGTTCGACTAATTTACAGCCAATAAAATTAAAAGGTTTGACCAGTTTCTGGTATCCTTGCAGCGCTTAAATTTTATCGCCTAGGCTTATTTCTATTGCCGTACTCATCTCTTTTTATAGAGAAGACATGCAAAGCGGAAACTGAAATAAGGTTAGGCCTGTTTGAATACCTATTGAGGCTGTGAACTTTATGTCTTCTGGACAATCATTTTCACGTTCATTACTAAAACTACCTTTATCGGTACTGGTAAAGGGCACCACAATCCCGTCGAACCCGATTGAAGATCTGAACATCGACCTAACTAAACCGATTGTATATGCCCTGCCGTTCCGCTCGAACGTGGATTTGCTGACACTGCAAAAACAAGCCATGAGCCTTGGTCTACCCGACCCGCTCAGCCCGCTGGAAATCAATGGCAAAACGCTGAACCGTTTCGTCTTTATCGCTGCGCGTCCAACTGTGATGAACAACGATAATGATGTCCCAACCGATTCTGTCTCTCTGTTCACTGACTTACTGGAACTGCACAAGCTGGATAGTGAGTTGGATGTTCAAATGATCCCTGCAACCGTGCTTTGGGGTCGTAAGCCAGGTAAAGAAGAGAACCAAAAGCCTTACCTTCAACCGATGAATGGTCCGCAAAAAGCCAAAGCAGTAATGGCGGCGGGACGCGACTGCTTAGTTCGCTTTAGTCCCGTGGTATCTCTGCGTTATATGGCAGACTCTCACGGTACCGACAGCGCAATTGCGCACAAACTGGCTCGCGTGGCGCGTATCCACTTCTCACGCCAGAAACTGGCTGCTTCAGGCCCAAACTTGCCACAACGCCAAGTGTTGTTTGCTCGTTTACTAAAATCTCCAGCTATTGAACTGGCGATTGCTGACGAAGCCAAGAGCAAAAACATCTCGATTGATAAGGCACGTAAAGAAGCCCACGACATCATGGATGAAATCGCCGCCGACTTCTCCTACAGTCTGGTGAAAAACGGCGACCGCATCCTGAGTTGGTTATGGACAAAACTATACCAAGGTTTGCACATCAATAACGCCTCGACTGTGCGTCGTTTAGCGCAAGACGGCCACGAAATTGTGTACGTTCCGTGTCACCGTAGTCACATGGACTACCTGCTGTTGTCTTATGTTTTGTACCATGAAGGCATGGTGCCTCCGCACATTGCGGCAGGCATTAACTTGAACTTCTTCCCGGCCGGTCCTCTTTTCCGTCGCGGTGGGGCGTTCTTTATTCGTCGTAGTTTTAAAGGCAACAAACTGTACTCAACCATTTTCCGAGAGTATCTAGCTGAGCTGTTTGCCAAAGGCTATTCAGTCGAGTACTTCAGTGAGGGTGGTCGTTCACGTACAGGTCGCTTACTGCAAGCGAAAACGGGTATGCTGGCTATGACCATCCAAGCAATGCTACGTGGTCTAAACCGCCCAGTAACACTAGTGCCGGTCTACATCGGCTACGAGCACGTAATGGAAGTGGGCACTTACGCGAAAGAGCTGCGTGGCAAACGCAAAGAGAAAGAAAACGCAGGGCTTGTACTGCGTACTCTGCGTAAACTGCGTAACTTTGGTTTGGGCTATGTGAACTTCGGTGAGCCAATTCAGCTCAACCAATACTTGAACGAGCATGCTCCTGAGTGGACGAAAGACATCGACAGCATGGGTGGTAACAAACCACAATGGATGAATCCTGTGGTGAACGACCTCGCTAATAAGATGATGACGCACATCAATGATGCGGCGGCGGCAAACGCGTTGACCTTGTGTGCAACCGCACTGCTTGCTTCTCGTCAACGTGCACTTTCTCGTGACTCGCTGATCAATCAGATCGAGTGTTACTTAAAGCTACTCAAAAATAATCCGTACTCAAGCACCTCCACTATCCCTACCGAAAGTGCTGAGGAGTTGGTCGATCATGCAATTTCGCTTGATAAGTTCGTGATTGAAACCGATAGCATGGGTGACATCATTTCGCTGGACCGTAGCCAATCGATCCTGATGACTTACTATCGCAACAACATCATTCACTTGTTCGCTCTGCCGTCATTAATTGCCCAAATGCTCATTCGTCAGCGCAACCTTTCGGTAGCCAAGATTCAAGCGAATGTCGCGCAAATCTACCCATTCTTGAAGAAAGAGCTGTTCTTAAGTTACCAAGAAGACGAGTTGGATGAATTGGTCGTTAAAACACTGCATGAATTTGCCGATCAGAAAATGATTAGTCTTGATGGTGATAAGCTGGAAATCAATCAATCGAACAACCAGCCTTTGGTTCTGTTAGGTCGAACGATAACTGAAACGCTGCAACGCTACTCTATCGCGATGAACTTGCTTGTTGCTTACCCTGAACTCGGTAAATCGGACCTAGAGCAGAAGAGCCAAGATATTGCTCAGCGCCTAGGGCGTTTGCACGGTATTAATGCGCCAGAATTCTTCGATAAAGGTGTGTTTACCGCGATGTTCAATACGCTCAAACAGCAAAAATACCTCGATAACGAAGGTGACTGTGACACGAAGAAAACGCAGCAATTTGCACGGCTACTGTTCACTCTGCTTTATCCAGAAGTGAAACTGACGATCGAAGAGAGTATTCACCAACTTCGGTCGTAACCGTTTTACCTTCTTCCAATAAGAAAAAAGGCATCCAATCGGATGCCTTTTTCTATTTCTTCGCTTACCAAAATGCGACCAGTAACCCTATCGCTATCACCATGCCAACATAATTGTTGTTAAGGAAAGCCTTAAAGCACAACTCACGCTCACGGTGACGAATTAAGTGCTGCTGATAAACAAACAACGACGCTACAATCAAAAGGGTCCAGTAGTAACTTTGTCCCAATTGGTAGAACTGCCCTAACCAAACCAACATCGCGAGTGTAATCAGTTGCAACACACCAATAATAAGCTTGTCATGACGACCAAACAGAATTGCCGTCGATTTAATGCCAATCTTTAGATCATCATCTCGGTCTACCATCGCATATTGAGTGTCGTACGCAATGGTCCACAAAGCATTAATGAGGAACAAAAACCAAACAATCAATGGTAATTCCCCAGTTTGTGCAGCCCACGCCATTGGAATCGCCCAGCTAAAAGCCAAGCCTAAAAATAGCTGCGGAATATGAGTGTAACGCTTCATAAATGGATAGATGAACGCCAACACAATGCCAGCGAAGGATAGCTGAATCGTCAGCGGGTTCATGGTCAGCACTAACAAAAACGAGCTGATACCCAAAACCAAAAATAATCCAATCGCTTCTTTTGCTGTCACTTTCCCTGATGGCAGTGGGCGTTGTTTGGTACGTTTTACATGGCCGTCGACTTTGCGGTCAGCAAAATCATTAATCACGCACCCCGCGCTACGCATTAGGAATACACCCAATACAAACACGATAAATACATCCCAACTCGGCATCCCTTGGGCTGAGATAATTAGCGCCCAAATCGTTGGCCACATCAGTAACAGTGAACCAATCGGGCGATCCATGCGCATCAGTTGCCAATATGCTTTGGCTTTTTCTGCGGACATTTACACTGTCTCCTTAGCGTAAACTGGTGAATTAGATAAGAATAACTCGGCGACCAGCATCGGTTTGTGATTCATCCACAACCTTGAGCGTCGCGCTAACAAATGTCCTTCTGGTACGGCTACCCATCCCATTTGCAAAGAGTCTCGCTCAACGTTGTCTGCGCTAAACACAGTTAGTCCTAGTGGGATATCCCCTTGTTGAGCCAAATCATACTGCTGATCAACTAAGGTTGAGCGAGGAATTAATGTCCGTCCGATAACCCAGTTATTATTGTCACCACACAAAATTACCTCTCTCAGTAAGCAATCTTGTTCGGACAATAACTGGCTTTCGTCCTGTTTTAACGTCGCCGCAGTGACGATCTGATTTTGTAGCAATTCTACCGTTAACGCTTGGCAGTGCTGTTTTAAACGACGTGACAAAGACCCTTGCTCTTCAAGCCAGTGCTTGGCAAATTCATTTGGAAATTCGAATTCTTCGGGGTTTTGCCACTCTACTTCCAATAAAGAAGCAAGATAGAGTGATGTTGGCTGATTCATACTAGTATTCAATTGGAGGCTTTATGCGTACAATAAAGCAACAACTTACCGTCCATAGTAATGTATGTAACCGTAAGTTCCGTTATTTGTTATAGACGGCCCATTGTATCAAGACTGAAGCGATTCGAATATCGCGATCCAGAGAAAGAAAAGTTAGAAATATGTACAAACGTTATATAGCCCAAATTATTTTTGCGTTAACCATACTATTCGCCGCACCAAGTTGGGCTGAAACGGAAGAAGCTGGACCTAAGTTGGCATACTTTACCCTAGAGCCTGACCTCACTACTAACTTTTACACCAAAGGCAAAAAGTTAGGTTATGTGCAAGTGCGCATCGACATCATGGTAATGAGTCAACAAGATTTATCAGTTGTTGAGCATCACCAACCTTTGATTCGCGATGCAGTGATTGAATTATTGGGTAAGCAAACAGAAGATACGATTAAGTCCCTGTCTGGCCGAGAAGATCTGCGCAAAACCTTAGTGACGACCCTCAACGAAACGCTTTTGCCTGAAACAGGTAAAACCATCATTGCCGATTTGTTGTTTACAAAATACCTTTATCAATAAACCCAAATCCGTTTTGAACATAAAAAAAGACCGCTCTTGAGCGGTCTTTTCATTTCATCTGCTTTAGGCTTGCTGTTGGTATTTCATCTTGCCTGAATCAAACAGCGCAATCGCCATCCCCGACAGTAGCCCAACTAAGTGAGCGGTGTTTGCAATCGCCATAAATGGCTGCACAAAACCAAGAACTAACCATACCAACATAAAGACGATAATTGGCTTGGGTAACGTAAGGCCTAAATGTGGCAAGCGGTAACCCAGTATCCACAAATAACCAAGCAGTGCATAGACCACGCCAGACAAGCCGCCGAAGTTAGCCCCTTCAACATAGAACTGGCCTGCCCCTGAAAACGCTGCCGACACCACAAAGAGTTGCAATAGCTTACCGGAACCGAGACGACGTTCGATGTCGCCCCCCAACTGCCACCACCATAGTAAGTTAAACACGATGTGAGTTACTGAAAAGTGCAGTAACGCATGACTTAGCCATCGCCACACTTGCCATTGTTGCCCCTCAAAAGCCGGGAAGTGCAACAACTTAAACACGCCATTGCCAAAGCCAAACATTTGTAACAAGTAGATGATGATACAGACTGTCATGATCAGCAAAGTCATGGGGCCAGCTTTCGCTTTGACCATGCTTATGATACTCGGGCTGGAATAATGAAATGTGCTCTTACGAGTATCGGCAACGTCCCACGAGGCGGCGCTGTATTTTGAATCAGACGGGTTAGCAAGGAACAGCTTAAGTTCGGCTTCCGCTTCTATTTCATGCTGGCTATCAGTCAGCCACAGCGCAAATTGCCCATCCCCTTCTGGCATCATTTCGATGTCAATTTGGCGAGAGGCCATATAATCAATAAAGGCTTGCGCCATACGTGGATTATTTAACGTTACCAATCTCTTCATTAACTTCTCACTATCGGTAGTTCTGCTCGATGCCAGGCTTCAAAGCCACCATCTACACTGTACACCTGTTCAAAGCCTTGGTTAACCAAATATTGCGCCGCACCTTGGCTACTAATGCCGTGGTAACACATCACTAGAATAGGTTGTTCGAACTCCACTTCATCCATAAACGCAACGATCGTATCGTTAGTTAAGTGATACGCGGACTCCGCATGCGCAACGGCAAACGATTGAGGGTCACGGATATCTACAAGCTTCGCATCACCCTGCTCGAGCAGCGCTTGCGCACCTTGTACATCGATATGCTTAAACTGATCCATTTACTTTCTCATTGTCTTATTAATATACCCAAGCAACCTCGAACCTAACGTACTAATCAGCACCCGTGGTACAGCATAAAATCCATATTTGAAGCTGCTTGGGTATACTGCCGCTATTGTAACCTATCCAACGGCAAACTTAGACACATGGATAATCAGGGTTTTCAAAAGTGTACACATTCCAACCATTTGTGGATAAAGCTGTGAATTGCGTTGATAAAGTGTATTTGGATCTTTTGATCCACAACATGTAGTGATGATCCTGATCTAACTGTGTGTATATCTATAACTATCCCCAGATGGAAAAGTGCTTGAATCCCTTATTTTGTCCGGGTTTCGAACAGTTGATAAATAATTACTTCACAGAGTTATACACAGGTAGCACATAAAATCCGGATCGCAAACGCTATCGATTTTCGATCGACAATAAAAAAGCCGAGATCACATGATCTCGGCTTTCTATGAAAATCTTACTTTCAATTAGCAGTGGAAATTAAAATTCACCCACAGCCAATTTTAGTTTCTTCATTGCATTTTTTTCTAGCTGGCGAATACGCTCGGCAGAAACACCGAACTCATCAGCTAAGTCTTGCAATGTTGCTTTCTCATCATCTAACCAACGAGAACGCACGATGCGCTGACTACGCTCATCCAAACTCGCTAATGCATGACCCAAGCGATTGTTGGTGTGCATTTCCCAGTTGGCGGCTTCAATGTTGTCGGCCACATCAGACGATTTGTCTTCTAGGTATAGCATCGGCGCTGTGTAAGCGTTTGAACTGTCGTCTTCATCAGTTGGCATATCAAAGGTTGAATCCACCGCCGCTAAGCGTGATTCCATCTCGCGAACTTCAGAAGGCTCAACACCTAACTCGCGCGCAACGGTTTCCACTTCACCGTTGTTAAACCAACCCAAGCGCTTTTTCGACTTACGCAGGTTGAAGAACAATTTACGTTGCGCTTTAGTGGTCGCAATTTTCACGATACGCCAGTTACGTAGCACGTATTCGTGGATCTCTGCTTTGATCCAGTGGACAGCAAAAGAAACCAAGCGAACCCCTACTTCTGGGTTAAAACGCTTAACGGCTTTCATTAGACCGATGTTACCCTCTTGCACAAGATCCGCCATCGGCAAACCGTAGCCAGAGTAACCACGAGCAACGTGAACAACGAATCGTAGGTGCGAAAGAATTAGACCTTTTGCAGCCTCAATCTCACCTTTATAGTGTAATCGTTCTGCCAGCTCACGCTCTTCGTCTGCAGTCAGCATTGGGTAGCTGTTTACTGAGCGAATATAGCTATCAAGGCTATCTTGCGTGACTAGAGCCATCGGATACGCTTCTTTTGTCATTCAATTCCTCATCAATCTCTGATCTGGAGCATTACATTGCAATTTAGCTTCGATATCTTGAACTCAAAATGAACAAGTTTCAAGAAGGGGAAGCAATTATCCATAAACATTTGGTCTAAGCAAGGGTTCAAAATTAGCTAGTGCTAATGAAATCCAAGTAATAAGACCGCCATCACTTAAACTGGTTCAATTTCTTTTAAATGTCGTTGCGCAGAAAAGCGCGCCGCAATACATCCCAAAAGACTCCCAATGATGATTAATAACAAAGATTCATCCCAACTTAGACCAATCAAGCGGAACTGGCTATCGTACAACGCAGCAAGGTCTTCCACCGCACTATTCATGACAATGGTCACTAAAGCCGTTACCAACCACGCAATAGTGGCACCTAACACGCCAAACCACATACCTGTGTACAAGTAAGGGCGCAGAATAAAACTGTCCGTCGCACCGATCAGTTTCATGGTTTGAATCTCTTCTTTATTCGCCAGCACATTAAATCGCAATGTATTGCCAACGATTAAAAATACCGCACCGAGCATCAGCACTGTCAGGGTAATGACAATAATACTCGCGAGAGTTTTGATGGCATCAAGACGCGCCAGCCAGTCTTCGTCAAGTCTCACGTCGGTCACATCTTGTTGCTCTCGAACGTCTTTGGCTAATGACTGAATATCACTTTTTAGCTCCGAATCTGGCGTAATCACCAACACACCAGGTAGCGCATAGCCACTTAAAAGGCTGATAGCTTGGTCGAACCCTGCATATTGGCTTAAATCAGATAGACCTTGTTGCGGTGAAATATATTCTACCTCTTTTACCAAAGGCCAAGTTTCAATTTGATCTTTGAGAACCATCACTCGTGCATCCGGCATGCCTTCAACTAAGTAAGCACTAACTTGTGAAGGAGAAGCGACATCTTCCGCTGCCCCCGCAACGTTTTTCCCCAATAGATACAAACAAGCTGGCATGGCAAGTGCCATGGAGATGACCGCTAGAGTCAGAATGTTGCCTAGTGGTCGTTGCCATAAGGCGCTAAAAGAGGATTTAGCTTGTTTTGCGTGGACAGAGAAAAAACCATCGGTATTCGCACGCTTGGCACTGCGGCCTTTCCCCTTCTTTTGGGAGTGCTTGTTACCTGCCATAGTCTTCTACCTCACTTAGGAAGCCTTGGTTCAATTCAAAATGACGATACTGTGGGCGAGTGTTTACTAACCCCACATCGTGCGTGGCAAGTAGGATAGTCACGCCCGCACGGTTAAATTCTTCGAATAGACGCAACACACGGTTGGATAATTCTGGGTCAAGGTTACCCGTAGGCTCATCAGCCACCAGCAACGTTGGTCGATTAACCACAGCACGGGCAATACCGACGCGCTGTTGTTCACCACCAGAAAGTTGACTAGGTAGACAACGAGCTTTATCGAGTAAGCCCGTTTTATCTAACGCCGCAGAAACACGGCGTTTGATTTCGTTTTCAGAAATCGATTCGATACGCATTGGTAGAGCGACATTGTCGTACACACTGCGATCCATCAATAGGCGATGATCTTGAAAAACAATCCCAATATTGCGGCGCAAAAAAGGGATGTCTTTGCCTGGAATACGCGTGATGTCGTGGCCATTAAAATGGATTTTGCCATCGGTTGGTCGCTCTATCGCGCAGATCAATTTCAGCAAGGTACTTTTACCAGCCCCGGAATGTCCGCCTAAAAACGCCATTTCACCGCGCCTCAGGTGAAAATCGACTTTTTGCAGTGCTTGTCGACCACCTCGGTAAGCTTTGCTTACTTGCTGAAATTTGATCACCGTTGATTTCCTCTAACTCTTTTTATTCTTCACGACTAAACAGTGCGTCAATAAACTCTTGAGTTTCAAATGGACGCAAGTCTTCGATACCTTCACCCACACCAATGTAACGAATTGGAATACCGAACTGATCAGCAATAGCGAAAATTACGCCGCCCTTGGCTGTACCATCCAGCTTAGTCAAAGTAATCCCGGTTAGAGGGGCAACATCACTGAAAAGTTTCGCTTGGCTAATGGCATTTTGTCCTGTACCTGCATCAAGCGTTAGCATGATCTCATGTGGTGCAGAGTCATCAATTTTCTTCATCACACGTACAATCTTACGCAGCTCTTCCATTAGGTTCGCTTTGTTCTGTAGACGACCTGCTGTATCAGCAATCACCACATCCACACCACGTGCTTTTGCCGCTTCAATCGCATCATAGATAACAGAGGCACTGTCTGCTCCAGTATGTTGAGCAATCACAGGAACATTATTACGTTCACCCCACACTTGTAGCTGCTCAACCGCTGCGGCACGGAAAGTATCGCCCGCTGCAAGCATCACTTTTTTGCCTTGAGTTTGGAACTGCTTCGCTAACTTACCGATGGTCGTGGTTTTACCCACGCCATTTACACCCACCATCAAGATGACGTAAGGCGTTTTGTTGCTATCGATTTCTAGTGGCTGTTCAACTTTAGAAAGAATCTCAGCCATTTCTTCTTTCAACAAACCATAAAGGGCTTCGCCGTCTTTCAGATCGCCACGTGTGGCTTTTTCTGTCAGGTTGTTGATGATTTTTGTTGTGGTATTCATGCCCACATCAGCAATAAGCAGTTGCTCTTCTAGCTCTTCAAATAAGTCTTCATCGATTTTCTTACCGCTGAACAGACCGAAGAAGCCAGCACCAATATTTGCTTTTGTTCGGCTTAGGCTGCGTTTAAGACGAGCAAAAAAGCTTTCTGTTGGCTTTTCTTGTTCTTGAACACGAGGCGCGGCCGATACGACTTCTGGCTCCTCTGCTTCTGCTTCTGCTTCTGCTTCTGCTTCTGCTTCTGCTGGGGCAGCCTCTGATTGTTTCGCTTCTTCTTCAAGTTCTGGCGTTGCTTCCGCTTGCTCAGCAACCGCTTCGGTTTGCTGCTCTTCAGAAGGCGCTTCCACTGCTTCTTCTTTTACTGTTTCTTCAGTTTTTGGTTTTGGGCTTTGTTCTTCGTCACCAAAACCTAGCCACGAAAGTAATCCGCGCTTCTTTTTTTCCGTCATCTGGGGCTATCCTAGATTGTTCTTTTATCTATTCATGACTCTTTTTTGACAAGATTATTATCTGTCTAAAAAAGGCTAATGACAAAGTTCTGAAAACTTTCCGATTAGGTAATTCTAATCTTATTAGTGTTACACTCTGTCATCTTGAATATTCTGGGCTGTATCCAAGCTCCAAGCTCATTGCTTGGGCGATTAGATATAGTATCACTTTATTAGCGGTCAAAAAATCTATGGTAAGACGTCGCCAGCAAAACTCATCACAAAAAAAGCCAACAACGGGCTTTGTTCGCATTATTAGTGGCTTATGGAGAGGCAGAAAACTTCCTGTACACGATGCTGAAGGCTTACGCCCCACGACCGATCGCGTCAAAGAAACGCTGTTTAACTGGTTAGCTCAAGATGTACCACAGGCAAAATGTCTCGACTTGTTTGCTGGCTCTGGCGGCTTGGGATTTGAGTCAGCTTCACGCCAAGCAGAGCAAGTGACCATGGTTGAGCTAAACCCACAAGCTTTCCAACAGTTACAAAAGAATGTTGCCTCTCTTAACGCGAACAACATCCAAGTGGTAAATACCGACGCACTGAGTTTTTTGAAGCAACCGGGTTCTGCTCATCATGTGGTGTTTATTGACCCACCGTTTCGCAAAGGTCTATTGGATGAGACCGTGGCTCTGCTAGAACAAAATGGCTGGCTCGCGGAAGATGCGATGATTTATATTGAAACAGAAAAAGAACTCAATATTGCCGACTTACCAGAAAACTGGCAATTACATCGAGAAAAAACAGCAGGCCAAGTGAGCTATCGTCTGTACGAACGTACCTCCGCATAACGCCTCGATTTAAAAGGATACTTAAATGAAAGCACTAATTATGCTGGCCAAAGCGGCTATCGCCTTTGTTTGGTTAGTATTAATCCTAAATATTTTTATGCCCTTTCCCGGCAATGCCGCGATTGCGCTTTACATCATGACCGCTTTTTTGTTCATCATGCACGGTTTACAAATGGCCATCTTCATTGGTGCATTTGGCGACAAAATAAAAATGAGCAGTTGGGAAAAATATTCAATCCTGATTTTTGGTATTTTTGCCCTACTCGATATTCGTCGTAAACACATGATGTAATCGCTCAGATACGAAAAAGCCGCTCTTGTGAGCGGCTTTTTTTCTGCGTTTCGTTCGTCACCCAATGTAACTTTTTACACCATCCAAGAACATTTGAGTGGAGATCATCACCAGTAACAAGCCCATTAAGCGTTCTACCGCCTTCAAGCCACGTTCACCCAACAAGCGATTAAAGAAGCCATAAAACATCAGTATAAAAAATGTTGCGCCCCACGCAATTACGACTGATGCTGACATTTCCAACATTTTCTCTGGATGTTGCGAAGACAGTAAAAGCAAGGCTGCAATCACTGAAGGGCCTGCGATCATAGGAATGGCCATCGGAACAATAAAGGGCTCCTCGCCTGCTGCCAGTCCAGTGATGCTGCCAGCACTCGGGAAAATCATCTTAATCGCAATAATGAAGAGAATAATGCCACCAGAAATGCTGAGCGTTTCTGGCTGGACATGCAAAAAACTTAAGATGCTTTGTCCTGCAAACAGAAATAGCATCAAGATCAGTAAGGCAAACAGTAGTTCACGAATCAATACCTTACGACGACGCTTGGGATCGATATGTTTGAGAATAGGCAACACAATCGGCAAGTTACCGAGAGGGTCCATGATTAGAAACAGCATGGTCGCTGCAGAAAGAATGTCCATATTCTGGCCTCACCTAAAAAATGGCGGCCAGTGTATAGCAAACTGACAACATGAGTATATGACTGAGGGCGAAAACACCATATTCACCCTCGATCTTAGCCGCCGTTTTAGTGATTACAAACTCGCGCCATATTGACCACAAACTTACCTTCAAGCTCACGAATTTTGTCGCGCTTGAGCAAAAATGCTAGTAATGCATCTAAGTCTAGATCATTCAGTTTACAGGTGTGAAAGCGAACGCTAGCGCCAAAGTGCTGTGTGAGGGCTTCGCGATCCATTGGCGTTTCTCTAAGTAGGTTTAGCAACTCGTGAGCATGGATTTCACTCATTATTGACTCCAGTTATTAAGAACAATGCGTTCAGTTTACTGAAATCCTCAAGAGCTGCTTTGACTTAAATTAGTAAATGATTGAGGCAACAATGAGGGCATGAGCAAAAAAGTAACTACCACTCACCCACAAATAGGCGTGTTTCATCGGTTTTCGATAACCGTGTATCGCGTATGCCAGCGCCGAATAGATCAGAACTAAGGTTCCGCTAAAGCCGATAGCATTGGCGTAACTCGGCACTTGTAACCAAACTTCACCGGCTGCCCAAGCAAGTTGAACCAGCATCATCCCCATGATCACAACGGGGAATACCAGAGAGTCGAGTTGAGGTAGCAACAAAAAGAACGCCACGATACTCGCTGCAAGCAGCAGGGCCAACAGCCACCAGACAATCTCACCATTAAGCTGCACCCAAAATGACTTGCTGTAGCATACCTGGGCGACCAGATAAGCCGAAAAATAGATTAGCTTACGAGTTTTAAACGAGTGCAGCGTATCTGCCACCATAGACACAATAAGCCCACCCGCAATCCAGTAAGTATATGTTGCGGATGCACCTTGAGTTAACACCAACACAAGAAGAAGTAGCAGAGTAAAGATTTTAAACACGAGGGATTGTGTCGGGTTAGCTTGCTTTGCTCCCAACACGGAATACACACCTGATAGCCCTATCGCCAGCCAACTCCACATGCAGTATACACCTTTTACTTAAACTCGCCGCTAGTCTAGGTAGACCAGTTTTGATGTAAAGACGCAATCTACGAAAGTTGGATCTCGCTAGCGATTCGAAACATTTTGTAACCCTCAACCTACGTAATAATAAAGCCGATGAGCCTGAATGATGCCACTAAACATTGGGGCCAAGCTTTGCTCATCAGCCGAACCCATCAAATTACACGACACAATAACCAACGCTTTCTAAAACTATTTAACTGAAAAACAGATAAGTCCTCCAGGTAAGCCGCCATTTCACCAACTGACGATTAAACCACCAGGATGTATGTAATGCAGGCAACAAGAATAAATAACAGACACAAAATAGAAAATAGTCTAAGTAGCGCTCTAAGAGAAGAGAAACCACTGATGATTAGGAGTAAAAACTAAGAAAACCGACCTTAACTCAGTAACAAAAAAATCAGGCAAGAAAAGTAAGTTAATGATAAATAAAACCATAATTTCAATAACAGATAAAAGTGCGAACTTCATAAACCATAAAATCACTAAACACTTTTGAAGCCCATATTTTCTCATAAGGTAAGAAAATCTCACTCCATGCTTTCGATTTGACGATGCAACCTCATAGCACATTTTTTAATTTTCTCAATTTTTGAGAAATACAGACAAAATAAAGACCCAACATACTATTCGAAACAAAAAACAATTACAAAGCCAACACCACAAACCATTTAACATTATAAAATCAAACACTTAAAAACAAAAAGGATAAAAACAAAACAATGTGAACACTTTAAATACAGGACAAAAAACATAGTTTCATTAGTCAGAATCACGTAAAACCAGACAAGTTAAGTGTGGTTTTTGAAAAGATTAACGAGCATATGTTGATCAAACCCCAAAAACAGTGCTATATTAAATTCATCGAGTTCATCAAAGATTAAGGGGTAGTGTTATGATTTCATCTTCTCAAAAACAAGGGCTGGTTATGATTGCAGTGGTTGTGGGTTTAATGACACTGCCAATGATGTACTAACCAAATGATTTAAAATAAAAAAGGACGCAAATGCGTCCTTTTTTATTTATCTGTATTGCTCTACTGAATGTGCTTAGACAAAATATCCCAGTGCATATAGTAGAAACCAAGAGCGGCCAGCGTAATCAACGTCATTAGCAAAATTGCTGTACGCCAAATAAAGCGAGAGCTTCTTGGTGTCAGCTCTTTTTCACAAGCATCACATGCCGCCATAAAGCCTTTACGATCATCCAGCTTGTAATCGTCTTCGTGCACCACTTTATTACGCACTGTCGCGATGAATCGAAGCTTTGCTATCACGTCATGCGGTAAACGTTCTTCACAACTATTAATAAGTTGGTGCAACCCTTTCCCTTCTGCATGGTACTGAGTACGCAAAAGTTTTTCGATCGTTCGGGTACGCATGACTACTTTTTCAATATCTGACATCGTAACCCTCCTTACCAGACCCTTCCTATGTTCATTATTTTTATTCTTCTATAAATTTAGAGCTTTTTCGAGCCGTTAAGTGTAATTTTACTTTCAATTTGTGCCCTTGAGCTCATATAGCCTAACAAGTGAAAGCCGCTTCGTTCAGCTTTAGTGACTTCGCTTGCAGATGAAGCGACGATTTCATCGCGCATCATTAAGATAAATCGTGAAGTGCGCCGAATAATCTCCATATCCCTTTCATTAGATTATGAATAAGTTACCTCAACTCATCGTTTCGTCAGCGAGTACTGTAGAATGGGACCCGATAAAACATTGGAGGTTAATATGCCAATCTCACTTATTGTCGCCCTATTCGCCCTTATTGCCTTGGGCGCGTGGGTGTTTTTCCGTTTTTATAGTAAGCACTATGTGGGCGAAGACGCTCCAGAGCAAAGCGCGCAGGTAACGGTTTTAGATAAACAAGCGATAGACATACCAAACGCACCACCAGGTCAAGACGATCAAGAGTATTGGATTTACGTTCAACGTGGTTCTATCGGTCCAAAGCGTGAATTCCAAATTGGAGTGCATTACTACCATGCACTCAACCCTGGAGATAAGGGAACACTGACCTATCGCGGCAACAAGTTCCTTCACTTCGCTATCAAACGTTAAGGCAGTAACCAACGAGTCTTGGCAGAACGAGAAAAGAGATAGCTCATCGCCAAGGCTCCAGCTCCACTTAGAACGATCCAGACTGGAATCACCCACGCAGGATGTCCTGTGTACCAACCGAACTCTTTCATCGGCCATAAGAAAATAGGATGAAGTAAGTAAATCCCTAAGCTGTGCTGACTGATCACACTTACCACTTTTTGTACTTTTGGTGATAAGCCTTCACCAAAGTAACGCCCGATCATAAAAATCATCGAAGCTGCTAGAATCACATTCAGTGTTTTATAAGAGAGCCAGCGCCCAACCGTATACTTCTCCGCCTCTAAGCTATTTGTCACAACCATCGTAAAGGTCACTGCCAACGCCACGAGTCCTAGCCCAACAAATAGGGTCACCATAGAGCGATTCAAAGGTACCTTTTGAAATAAAACATACCCCAGTGGAAGGTAACCCATATAAAGCCACATCTGATTACTCCAAGGGCCATCAATCTTGAACAAGAACAGTGTGCTGGTGAAAAGCCAAAATGCGAGATAGGTATACAAGACGTTGTCATCCACGTTGCGTACCATCCATTGAAACAGCGGAATCACAAAATACAGTGGTATAAAGTAATAGAAAAAGCCGAGATGGTAATACGTTGCGTGGAATGGGCTATTGCTTAATACCTCTTTTACGGTTTCAAAATCAAAGCCTTGAGAAGTCCAACCTGAAAGGTATGCATAAAACATCGACCAAATAAGAAATGGAACTAAAACTTTGCCCAAACGCCTTTTGATATAATACTTACCGTCAAATGGTCGAGTGTCACTGAGCATTAGCGCTCCGGTGATCAAAATAAAAACTGGCACTGCCCAGCGGGTTACGCTATTCACGCCTACCGCTGTCAGCCATTGGTCAAATGGAATCACTCCTAACTCATTTCGATACGGTGCCAAGACGTGAATGGCGATCACTGCTACCGCTGCGAAACAGCGCAATAAATCAAAAAACAGAACCCTTTCTCTCATACCTTTCCCTACTTTGAGTCGCTTATCGTTTATAGCATAGGGTAAATCTCAACCAGTGAAATGGTTAACAATCTGTTTTTGCTTATTTTTAACTCAACAATGACCTACAACGGGGATTTCATCACCACTCTAATCACTTAACGAGAACCAAAAACCAAGCATCAGTATTCACTCTCGATGCCAAACCGACACAATCTGATTACAGCAAACGGCGCATAAGAAGTAAATTACCACCTTCTAAAGAAGGTGGCTTTGTGTGAGCCCCCTAAAAGGGGGCCTTTGTTTAGTCCAGCGCCA
>NZ_JAWOVC010000028.1:0-35972 GCF_033339735.1 Vibrio sp. 2033 | reverse complement strand
TGGCGCTGGACTAAACAAAGGCCCCCTTTTAGGGGGCTCACACAAAGCCACCTTCTTTAGAAGGTGGTAATTTACTAAGAAAATTTTGTAGATATAAAAAAACCGACACAAGGTCGGTTTTTTCTTCACTGTAAAATCAGGACTCTATTAAAGAGCTTTGATTTGTGCAGCGAAACGAGACTTATGGCGAGCTGCTTTATTCTTGTGAATAAGGCCTTTAGTTGCCATGCGGTCTAGGATAGGTGTAACTACAGCGAATGCAGCAGTTGCAGCTTCTTTGTCGCCTGCTTCGATAGCAGCAACAGTTTTCTTCATGTAAGTACGCATCATTGAGCGACGGCTAGCATTGTGCTGACGACGTTTCTCAGCTTGGATAGCGCGCTTCTTAGCAGATTTACTATTTGCCAAGGGTCTAACTCCCAAAAACTTAGTTCTGTGACAATTTAAGGGCGAGGAATATCCCTCATTTGCGCTTAAATGTCAAATGATTTGTGCAAAAACCGATCTAAGCCAAAACAAATTTTGGTAAGAGAGGTTATCGCGGTTAAGATGGCGGGGATTCTAACAGCATTTTTATACCAATGCTAATAATTATCCGCGAAAGGCACACTTATTCCTTACAACCCGCGGATAGATTTTTGACGTCTATTTACAGCACCTGTCAGAGAAACAGTATAGGGTTAGCTGTCTTATGGTGATATTCCGAGGTTACAGTGAGTAAACGACTACTCAAGTCTGGCATGATCGTCAGTGCTATGACATTTATTTCCCGCGTTCTTGGCCTAGTTCGTGATGTTGTAGTGGCAAATTTAATGGGGGCAGGAGCAAGCGCAGACGTCTTTTTCTTCGCCAATAAAATTCCTAATTTTTTACGACGTTTGTTTGCTGAAGGTGCTTTTTCCCAAGCGTTTGTACCTGTTTTAACGGAAAGCCATGCTCAAGGCGACATGGATAAAACTCGGGAGCTCATTGCTCGTGCAGCGGGCACGTTGGGGGTGATAGTCTCAATTGTTACCATCTTAGGTGTTCTAGGTTCCGGTGTGGTGACTGCACTGTTTGGTTTTGGTTGGTTCCTAGACTGGATGCATGGTGGTCCCGCGGCTGAGAAGTTCGATCTTGCTAGCGTGATGCTCAAGATTACCTTTCCTTATTTATGGTTCATCACTTTTGTTGCCCTATCGGGAGCCATTCTCAATACACTAGGTAAGTTTGCGGTTTCTTCGTTTACTCCCGTCTTCCTCAACGTAATGATCATTTTGGCAGCATGGTTTATCTCGCCGCAGATGTCACAGCCAGAGATTGGTCTTGCCATCGGTGTTTTCCTTGGTGGTTTGGTTCAGTTCTTATTTCAAATCCCTTTCCTTATTAAAGCGGGGGTTATGGTTAAGCCAAAATGGGGCTGGCGCGATCCGGGCGTGGTGAAGATCCGAACCTTAATGATTCCTGCTTTGTTCGGTGTGTCGGTAAGCCAAATCAACTTGTTGTTTGATACTTTTATTGCCAGCTTTCTGCAAACCGGTTCGATCAGTTGGTTGTACTATTCAGATCGCTTGTTGGAATTCCCGTTAGGTCTGTTTGGTATTGCTATTGCAACGGTGATTTTACCAGCATTATCACGCAAACATGTTGACGCACAAAATGAAGGATTCGCACAAACCATGGACTGGGGGGTGCGCATGGTGATCTTACTTGGCCTTCCTGCAATGCTTGGTTTGATGGTACTGGCAAAACCTATGTTGATGGTGTTATTCATGCGAGGTGAGTTTTCGCCACAAGACGTACATCAAGCATCATTGTCACTCTTTGCTTACGCTTCAGGCTTGTTGAACTTTATGCTGATTAAAGTGCTTGCTCCGGGTTATTACTCGCGTCAAGACACCAAAACGCCAGTGAAATACGGCATCATTGCGATGGTGACCAACATGGTATTTAATGCAATTTTTGCGTACTTCTATGGCTACGTTGGCTTGGCTATCGCGACAGCACTATCGGCATTTGTGAATATGGCACTGCTGTATCGTGGCCTGCACATCGCAGAGGTATACCAAATCACTAAGCGAACCGTCTTCTTTATTATACGTTTAGCTATTGCTGGCGCGGCGATGGTTGCGGCAATCTTATGGCAACTGGAAGATATGTCAGTATGGCTGGGCTGGAGCTTTGCTCACCGAAGCGCGGTGCTAGGGATGTTGATCGGTTTAGGAGCAGTGGTTTACCTAGTGGTTCTATTTTTAACTGGTGCGCGTTTAAAAGACCTAAAAGCTGGGACAGACTGAGGGTGATTAGTATATAATCCGTCAGTTTCACACAGTGTAAAGTAAAACAGAGGCAGAAAGCAGTATCCAATGGAACTGATTAGAGGCATTCACAATATCAACCCGCGACATCATGGTTGTGTGCTGACTATTGGCAATTTCGATGGTGTCCATAAAGGCCATCAACAAGTATTGCAGCAAGTGTCTGAGCAAGCGGACAGGCTATCCTTGCCTTCTGTTGTGATGACCTTTGAACCTCAGCCGATGGAGCTGTTTGCCAAAGACAAGGCACCTGCAAGGTTGACGCGATTACGCGATAAGTTCGTGCAATTGAGTAAGCTCGATATTGACCGCTTACTGTGTGTCAATTTCAATCGCCATTTTGCAAGTTTAACCGCGGAAGAGTTTATCCGTGACTTGTTGGTCGAGCGTTTGGGTGTTAAGTTTCTTGTCGTTGGTGATGATTTCTGCTTTGGCAAAGGCCGTACAGGTAACTTTGCAATGCTGCAGGAAGCAGGGGAAAAATACGGCTTTGATGTCGTAAGTACCCAGAGCTTTTGTTTACAACAATTACGTGTCAGCAGTACGGCTATCCGGCAAGCGCTGGCGCGTGACGATTTGCATTCCGCGCAACAGATGCTGGGAAGAAACTACAGCATCAGCGGTCGTGTTTCTCACGGAAGAAAGCTAGGTCGAACCATTGGGTTCCCTACTGCAAATATTCCTTTGAAACGCTGTGTTTCTCCGGTTTCCGGAGTCTATGTTGTTCAAGCGCTTGGCTTAGGAAATAAGCCAGTTGGTGGTGTTGCTAATATTGGTCAAAGACCAACCGTCAATGGTGTTCGCCAACAGTTAGAAGTGCACTTATTCGACTTTCATGCCAATTTATATGGCAAGCAACTAGAAGTGGAACTTTTGCATAAACTTCGAGATGAGCAAAAGTTTGAGTCGTTTGAAGCACTTAAACAACAAATCGAATTGGATGCTGAAGCAGCAAGGGTGTGGCTGCGTCAGCTTAAGCGTTGAGCGGTTTATTCCACCGTTCAACATAATGTCTAATTTTCGCCCAATATAACGGAATTAAGAATCGATGAGTGAGTATAAAGATACCCTGAACTTACCTGAAACAGGGTTTCCAATGCGCGGCAACCTGGCCAATCGTGAGCCAGAAATGCTTAAGCGTTGGTACAAAGAAGATCTTTACGGTGAAATCCGTAAAGCTAAGAAAGGCAAAAAGTCATTCGTATTGCACGATGGCCCTCCTTACGCAAATGGTGACATTCATATTGGTCACGCACTAAACAAGATTCTTAAAGACATTATTATTAAATCCAAAACACTTTCAGGTTTTGACGCACCTTACATCCCAGGCTGGGACTGCCACGGTCTACCAATCGAATTAATGGTAGAGAAGAAAGTAGGTAAGCCAGGCCAAAAAGTGACAGCAGCGGAATTCCGCGAGAAATGTCGTGAATACGCAGCAGGTCAGGTTGAAGGTCAGAAAGAGAGCTTCAAACGCCTTGGTATCATGGGTGAGTGGGACAAGCCATACCGCACTATGGATTTCGCAACTGAAGCGAACATTATTCGTGCTCTTGGTAAGATCGCAAGCAATGGTCACCTGCTAAAAGGTTTCAAACCTGTTCACTGGTGTACAGACTGTGGTTCTGCTCTTGCTGAAGCGGAAGTAGAATACAAAGATAAAGTATCGCCATCTATCGACGTTCGTTTTAAAGCGGCTGACGAAGCGGCACTGCTATCTAAATTTGAACTGACAGAAGGTCATGAAGGTCACGGTGACGTATCTATCGTTATCTGGACAACAACACCTTGGACACTGCCAGCAAACCGCGCAGTATGTCTACGTGATGATCTAGAATACGTGCTTATCCAAACAGAAGGCGACAACGCTGAGCGTATCATCGTTGCTGCTGAGCTGGCGAAAGACGTAATGGACCGTGCAGGTATCGAGCACTTCCACAACCTTGGCTTTGCTAAAGGTGCGGATCTTGAGCTTTCTCAATTCCAACACCCATTCTACGATTTCACTGTACCGGCGATCCTTGGTGATCACGTTACGACTGATTCAGGTACTGGTGTTGTTCACACTGCACCTGGTCATGGTCAAGAAGACTTCGCGGTTGGTAACAAGTACAACCTAGAAGTAGCAAACCCAGTTGGTTCAAACGGCGTTTACCTACCAGATACAGAGCTATTTGCTGGTCAGCACGTATTTAAAGCGAACGATGCGGTAGTAGAAGTACTGAAAGAAAAAGGTGCACTACTACACCACCACGCTTACGAGCACAGCTACCCACACTGTTGGCGTCATAAGACTCCAATCATCTTCCGTGCTACGCCTCAATGGTTCGTTTCTATGGACCAAGCTGGCCTACGTGCTAAAGCACTAGAGTCAATCAAGAACGTAGAGTGGATGCCTGAGTGGGGTCAAAGCCGTATCGAAGGTATGATCGAAGGTCGCCCTGAGTGGTGTATCTCTCGTCAACGTACTTGGGGTGTGCCAATTGCTCTGTTTGTTCATAAAGAAACAGCAGAACTTCATCCAAACACGCTAGAGCTGATCGAGAAAGTCGCTAAGCTGGTTGAAGAAAAAGGCATCCAAGCATGGTGGGATGTAGATGCAGCTGAACTACTAGGTGCTGACGCTGACCAATACGAAAAAGTGCTAGATACGCTAGACGTATGGTTCGATTCAGGTGTGACTCACTTCTCTGTTGTTGATGCTCGTGAAGAGTACAACGGCAACAGTGCAGATCTATATCTAGAAGGTTCTGACCAACACCGCGGTTGGTTCCAGTCTTCTCTAATTTCATCTATCGCGATGAAAGACGAAGCACCTTACAAACAAGTACTGACACACGGTTTCGTGGTTGATGGTCACGGTCGTAAGATGTCTAAATCTATCGGTAACGTGGTTGCGCCAAAAGACGTAACTAACAAGCTAGGTGCTGACATTCTTCGTCTATGGGTTGCTTCAACAGACTACACTGGTGAAGTTGCGGTTTCTGATGAAATCCTAAAACGTAGTGCAGATGCGTACCGTCGTATCCGTAACACAGCGCGTTTCTTCCTTGCTAACCTAAGCGGCTTCAACCCTGAAACAGACATCGTTCCTGTGGAAGAGATGGTTGCGCTAGACCGCTGGGCGGTTGGTCGTGCACTAGCAGCACAAGAAGAGATTGTTAAAGCATACGAAGAGTACAACACACATGGTGTAACTCAGCGTCTAATGCAATTCTGTTCAATCGAAATGGGCTCTTTCTACCTAGACGTAATTAAAGACCGTCAGTACACAGCAAAACGTGGCGGCAACGCTCAACGTAGCTGTCAGACAGCACTTTACTACATCGTAGAAGCGCTAGTTCGTTGGATGGCGCCAATCATGTCGTTCACTGCAGATGAAATCTGGAACGAAATGCCAGGTCAACGCGACAAGTTCGTATTCACTGGTGAGTGGTTCGACGGCCTATTCGGTCTTGCTGAAGGTGAAGAGCTGAACAACGAATTCTGGACTGAGATCCAAGCGGTTCGTGGTGCAGTAAACAAACTTCTAGAAGATGCGCGTAAAGAGAAAACCATCGGTGGTGCACTACAAGCTGAAGTGACTCTATTTGCTGATGACGCACTAGCGGCGAAGATCAACAAGCTTGAAGATGAACTGCGCTTTGTTCTACTAACATCTGCTGCGAAAGTTAAGCCTCTAGGTGAGAAGACGGATGCAGCACAAGCGACAGATATCGAAGGCTTGTTTGTTGAAGTAGCAGCAGCTGAAGGCGAGAAGTGTGACCGTTGTTGGCACCACACGCCAGACGTAGGCACAATTGAAGGTCACGAGAAAATCTGTGGTCGTTGTGTGTCTAACGTAGACGGCGAAGGTGAAGTACGTAAATTCGCGTAATTGCCTAGAACGACTGAACTTTTTTTAAAATTAACAGCCCCAGTATTTACTGGGGCTGTTTGTAGGTAAAGTAATGAGTGAAAAAGCACTGACGTTAAAGCAATCTGGAGTTCGCTGGCTGTGGTTAGCAATTCTGGTATTTATTGCAGATATTGGCATCAAATTGGTGGTGATGGACAACATGGGCTACGGATGGGCAAACCGAATTGAGGTGTTGCCATTCTTCAACCTACTTTACGTTCATAACTACGGTGCCGCTTTCAGCTTCTTGAGCGATCAAGCTGGTTGGCAGCGCTGGTTATTTACAGGTATCGCGTTTGTTGTTACGGGTCTTTTGACCTACTGGATGAGTAAGCTTCCAGCAAAAGAAAAATGGAACAACATTGCTTATGCACTGATTATTGGTGGTGCAGTGGGCAACGTGTTTGACCGCGTCGTTCATGGCTTTGTTGTTGATTACCTAGACTTCTTCTGGGGTAACTACCACTGGCCAGCATTCAACCTTGCTGACATGGCGATCTGTATTGGTGCGGCAATGATTATTCTGGATGGCTTCCGTAAAAAAGACGCTGACAAGTAATCTTTTGCGGTATATCGAATAACCCTAAGCGTCGTCCGTTGATTCGAGCGACGCTTTTTATTATGTTGGAGCGCCAATCAGCATATCAATGTATAAAAAGACCAAGCTGACAGCGTAATAACCCAAGAACAAGGAAGCATTAACGTGACAACAATAACCAATGAATCGGTAGTAACCCTTCACTTTACGATTAAAATGAAAGACGGATCGGTTGCAGATAGTACTCATAACATGGGTAAACCAGCGAAGTTTGTTATGGGTGATGGCAGCTTGAGTGAAAACTTTGAGCAATGCTTGATCGGCCTCGAAACAGGCGCACAAAAAGCGATTGAGCTAAAGGCAGAAGACGCGTTTGGTATGCCAAACCCTGATCATATTCACTATATGGATCGCACTAAATTTGTAGGTGATGCAGAAGTGGAAGTTGGTACAATCATGGCCTTCAGTGGCCCTGATGGCATGGAAATCCCAGGCATCATTACTGAGATTGCTGGCGACTCAGTAACTGTGGACTTCAACCATCCACTCGCGGGACAAGACGTGACTTTCGAAGTTGAAATTTTGTCAGTAGAATAGCGAACCAAATAAAAGATAACTTCCATGAGCAATGAAATGAAAATCCTGTTAGCTAACCCACGTGGTTTCTGTGCTGGTGTTGACCGCGCGATTAGCATCGTAGAGCGTGCGCTAGAGATGTATCAGCCACCGATTTATGTGCGTCATGAAGTGGTGCATAACCGTTTTGTGGTTGAAGGTCTAAAACAGCGTGGTGCTATCTTCGTTGAAGAACTGCACGAAGTGCCAGACAACAACATTGTGATTTTCTCCGCTCATGGTGTATCGCAGGCAGTTCGTCAGGAAGCCAAGCAGCGTGATTTGACCGTATTTGACGCAACGTGCCCTTTAGTAACCAAAGTGCATATGGAAGTGGCGCGTGCGAGCCGTCGTAATATGGAAGTGGTTCTGATTGGTCACGCAGGTCACCCTGAAGTCGAAGGTACGATGGGGCAATACGCCAGTGAAACCGGTGGTATGTACTTGGTTGAAACTCCAGCCGATGTTGAGAAACTGAAGGCGATTGTGAAAGATCCATCCGATCTTCATTACGTAAGCCAAACGACGCTTTCTGTCGATGAAACTGCCGATGTTATCGAAGAGCTACGCCGCGTGTTCCCAGATATCCAAGGTCCACGTAAAGACGATATCTGTTATGCGACACAAAACCGCCAAGATGCCGTACGTGAATTAGCTGGTGACGTAGATGTGATGGTTGTGGTGGGTTCTAAAAACTCATCAAACTCTACACGTCTTAAAGAGCTAGCTGAAAAGCTAGGGACACCTGGCTACTTAACCGACTGTCCGGAAGATATCAAACCTGAGTGGTTCGAAGGCAAAACAAAGGTCGGCGTGACTGCGGGAGCATCTGCTCCGGAAGAGCTCGTTAATCAGATTCTAGAGCGAATCAAAGAACTCGTTGGTGCCGAAGCGGTTGATGAAGTACTTGGCCGTGAAGAGAATATGTTCTTTGAAGTACCTAAAGAACTTCAAATCAAGCAAGTGGATTAGTCTCCATTTATCGAATATTCAAAAGGCGACCTGTGGGTCGCCTTTTTTACATCTCTCTTAACTCATTTAGGTAATCACGAATTTGGTCTTTTCCTAAACCATCGATAATCATATCAGACATCTTCGTGATTCTTCGCTCAAGCGATTGAGCAACCTTTTCGCAATGTGCGTACATGTCTTCATCAGAACCATCGGTCGGAAAAGCATCAACTTGCCAGTTTACTCGAACACCACCTGCAAGCCACTGAGGAGCGGTTTCTTGATGTAAAGAATCACGGAGAATAATAACGATGTCGGGAAGAAATTGAGTTCGCTCCTCCCATGAATGCGTGTGGATATGCGGAATGGGGAGTTGGTGGTCATCTAAATATTTTTGCACCACTGGGTGCACCTTGCCTGTGGGATGTGAGCCTCCACTGGTGACACTAAAATCTGCTGGCAGGATATTGGTTGCGATTGACTCCGCGAGGACGCTTCGTCCAGCGTTGTGCTTACATATGAATAAAACTTTATACATCATCGCCTCGTCTTTTCAGAGCGTCCTATTTATACGCTAGCGGAAACTCAGCGATGATGTGTGAAGTTTTTGTGTTAGTGGCTAATGCCGAGCATCTCTTTGAGCACCTTTAAGTAGCGGCGGCTTACTGGTATCTCAAAGCCTGTTTTGGTGATGATTTCCGCTAACCCATTTTCCAGTAACTTGATTTCGCTAATCGCTTTAATACTGACTAAGTATTGACGATGGCAGCGGACTAGAGGGGTTTTCTCTTCCAACGTTTTTAATGTCAGTTGGGTGCTCGCGGTTTGGCTGGTGGAGCGTACATGTACGCCGCTGATATCACTGTAAGCACATTCCACCGTGTCGGTGGCCATGATAACGATGCGGTTGTGTCCGATGCACGGTATCTGCTCCAACGTGTCAGGTGTAATAGCAGACAGTTGTTGCGTTAGGGCGGATTGGCTAATGACTTTGTTTAGTCGTTTGACCGTTTTAGTTAACCGGCATGGGTCGACAGGTTTGAGCAAGTAATCAAAGGCATTGTCTTCAAATGCTTGAATCGCATACTGATCATAAGCCGTGACAAAAACCACATAAGGCATGGTTTCTGGATCAAGCATCCCAAGTAATTCAATCCCCGTGACTTGAGGCATTTGGATATCGAGAAACACCACATCAGGCTTGAGTTCATTGATTTTTTTTAGGCCAAGGATTGCGTTTGAGGCATCGCCCACGACCTCAACTTGGCCTGTTTCATCCAGTAACTCTGCTAGCTCTTCACGAGCAAACTGTTCATCATCAATGACGAGTGCGGTTAACATCCAACATTACCTTTATTGCTTCAGCGTGCTTTTATGATTTTGGGGGAATGATAAAGCTCATTTTAGTAAATTGATGTGGCTCGCACGTAATTTTTAGCGCTGCATCACGTCCAAATTGATTAGTGAGACGTTTGTCGACAATTTCTAAACCTAGCCCTGAGTGGTTTTCTTTTGGCGGTTCAAAACTGCCTGCGTTGTCTTCGACGGTAATCAAGTGACCTTGTGGGTGTGCTTCGCTGTAGATATGAACTTTACCACCTTCAAGCATGTTTGAAATGCCATGCTTAATGGCATTCTCAACCAAAGGCTGGAGTGTAAAGCTTGGTAATTTGATGTCCAGCAATTCAGGTTGAATATCGATTTCAACCTCTAAGCGGTCCGTAAAACGCGCTTTTTCGATGCTCAAGTACGAGTTCACATGTGCAAGCTCTTCCTTTAGCGTCACGGTATTAATGTTCTGCTTTAAATTGCTGCGGAAGAAGTGCGATAGATTTTGGATTAGCTCGCGCGCTTTGTCAGGGTCACGACGAGTAATCGCACTAATAGTATTGAGAGCATTAAACAAAAAGTGTGGATTCACCTGAGCGTGAAGCAATTTGATTTCTGCTTGGGCGAGTAAGGCTTGTTGTTGTTGGTAATCGCCATAAAGGATTTGGCTAGATAGAAGCTGGGCTATTCCTTCCGCCATCGACATGTTGGCCGTCGAGAACAATTTACGCTTCGGTTCATACAGCTTTATGGTACCAATGACCTCTTTCCCTGCACGCAGTGGGATGATCAGCGCAGATCCGAGCTTGCAATCTTTTGCAATGGAGCATTGGTATGGACGCTCCGCACCATCAAGATAAATGATGTCGTTTTTCTCCATGGAGTCTAATGTGCTTTGCGATGAAATCGGCGTGTTTGGTTTATGGTGATCATCGCCAATGCCCACAAACGCCAAGATCTTTTCTTGGTCAGTAATCGCGACAGCGCCCACTTTGGTTTCTTCGTAAATAATACGTGCGATTTTCTCTGCGTTTTCGGTGTTGAAGCCGTTGCTTAGAATTCCCACTGAGCGATCAGCAATGGTGAGCGCTCGACGCGAAAACGTCGCAGAAAACTTTTCAAAGATTGCTTTTCTGTCTTGCAGGATACTCATGAACAACGCCGCACCAAATGAGTTCGCGATGATCATAGGCGCTGCAATAGCGGACACCAGTTCATAGGCTTGATCAAAAGGTTTCGCGACGGCGAGCAGCAAAATCATTTGCACCACTTCTGCAACAAACGTGACGCTGAATACAACGCTTGGATTAAACAGCAATGCACCTTTATTTCGCTTGATAAGGTAAACGTGGAGCAAGCCACCAATTACGCCCTCGGCGGTGGTTGAAATTGCACAGGCTAGGTCGGTAAAGCCACCAAGAGAGTATCGATGGATGCCACCAGTAAATCCGACGGCGAAACCTACAACAGGTCCACCAAACAGCCCGCCCATAACTGCGCCGATCGCACGAGTATTGGCAATAGCATCGTTGATGTGCAGACCGAAATAGGTGCCGAGAATACAAAAGCCAGAGAAGAGTACGTAACAAATTAGGCGGTGGCTTAAGCGCGAAGAAATACTCAGCAAAGGTAAGATGATTGGCGTTTTACTTAGCATGTAAGCCAAAACTAAGTACACACACATCTGTTGTAAAAGGGAGATGACCAGTTCCATAGTGAACCTAACCTAGAATCAATGTTGTTATTGTATACCTAAGTAACCTCAAGATGCTTGGCTCAGATAGATAAGAACAGCTAAGTAAATGATGCTGCGCTGTGCTTTCTGAGTCTTAAAGTGACTTGGGTATAAAACAAAAAGAGCCTGCAATTGGCAGGCTCCTATCTTAGTCACTCAGATGTGACGAGTATTACGCTGTTTCTGATACGGCTTGTGGTTTCTCTTCGTCAGCCAGTTCAGTTTCACCTTTACCCTTAGAGGTTTTGATAACGTAACCTGTCACTGCTAGGGCAAACACAATACCTACGATAGTTGATAGTTGCATTGGCAGACCAAAACCTAGCGAGCTGTTGTTTAAGATGAACGTGACACATACCGTGGTCATGAAGATAGCTGGGATAGTGGTAATCCAGTGCAGCTTGTTGTGACGCAGTAGGTAAGCGGACGCAGTCCAAAGCATCATTACCGCTGTTGTTTGGTTTGCAAAACCGAAGTAGCGCCAGATAATGCCGAAGTCTACTTGAGTTAAGATACCGCCGATAACGAACAGTGGAAGTGCCATCAGTAGACGGTTACGTAGCGTTTTTTGTTCCATGTTGAAGTATTCAGCAAGGATCAAGCGGCTTGAACGGAACGCTGTATCGCCAGACGTAATTGGTAGGATAACCACACCCAGGAACGCAAGGATACCACCGAACACACCTAGCAGACCAAATGATGCGCTGTATACCACGTTACCAGGACCACCGTTTTTCACAGCTTCGGATAGAGCGTCTAGAGAGCCGAAGAAAGACAGAGCGATAGCACACCAAATTAGCGCGATAACACCTTCACCAATCATTGCACCGTAGAATACGAAGCGACCGTTTTTCTCATTTTCCATGCAACGCGCCATCAGTGGAGACTGAGTTGCGTGGAAGCCAGAGATAGCACCACATGCGATAGTAATAAATAGTGCAGGCCATAGAGGCATATCGTTCGGGTTCAAGTTAGTTAGCATGTCGCTTACTTGGAAATCGCCCATCACAGTGTGTTCGCTAGAGAAAGCAATAGCAGTCATTAGACCTACAGACATGAAGATCAGTAGCGCACCAAACAATGGGTAGAAGCGACCGATGATTTTGTCTACGGGAACAATTGTCGCGATGATGTAGTAAGCGAAAATCAACACAACCATGGTTGTCATGCTTACGCTAAAGCTCGTTTGGTCGTTGATTAGGTTTGTGATCATGCCTGCTGGCGCTGATACGAATACCACACCAACAAGAAGCAATAGGACAATGGCAAAGATGTTCATAAAGTGTTTTGCGCCATTACCTAGGTAGCGACCCGTAATTGTTGGTACTGATGCACCGCCGTTACGAACAGAAAGCATGCCTGAGAAGTAATCGTGTACCGCACCTGCGAAGATACAGCCAACAACAATCCAAAGCATTGCAGCAGGACCGTATAGGGCACCCATGATTGGGCCAAAGATAGGACCAACACCTGCGATGTTCAGAAGCTGAACAAGGTAAACACGCTTAGTTGACATTGGAACGTAGTCAACGCCGTCCGTCTTAGTATGAGCTGGCGTTTGACGATTCTCATTGATGCCGAAAATCTTCTCAACGAAAGCACCGTAGATGAAGTATCCGCCGATGAGGGCTGCGACACAGGTTAGAAACCACATCATAGCAATTGTCCTTGGTTTGTTAGGTAGGGTAATTTTTTAAGCTCAGGATGTATGGTATTCATCTCTTTTGTTAAGTGCATTCGCTCTATGGATGAGTGGTCGAATAGAGAAGCGAGTGGTCGATATAACGGTTAAGTGGTTTTATCGTTTGCTTAGTGGTCGAGCTTAGGGCTGAGCGGTTCTATTAACCATTAAGCGGTGGCTATTAAGGGGGAGTGGCTACACTCGAGAGTTAAGTGGTGAAATCAACAGATAAGCGGCAAAGCACAGGCTTTAGTGGTAAGCTTGTTTTGAAAACAATTAGTTAAGGAAGAATGATGAAAAAGGCAACGTTAGGCTTGGCGCTGGCTTTACTAGCAGGGTGTGCGGCAACAACGGAAGAACTGGCGCAGTCCGGAGATTGGTACCAGATCGGTTATCAAGATGGTGTCGCTGGGCATACCTCTCGTACCATGAAAGAACTTCGCTCGTTAGGAAATGTAAAGCAAGGCGATTATGACCAAGGTTACCTTGAAGGGGTAACTGAATATTGTAATCCTGATTTTGCTTACCAAATGGGCTTGTCTGGTCAGTATTACGAAGGGGTTTGTGAAGGTACTGAGCAAGCGCAAAAATTCCGCATGGAATGGCAACGTGGTTGGAATGAATACTCAAATTAATAGTCAATAAAGCCGTTGTTACACTGTCTGCATCACATAAATGTGGCAAAATTCTCCTTATTAAACCATGTTCATATTGCTTGATAGTGAGCACAGAAAAAAAGGAATCACATTATGTCAACGCAAATGGCTGGTGGCTGGAGTCCATTTCATGAACTCACAGCAGAGAATAAAGAAGTATTTGCTAAAGGTATCGAGGGGTTTGTCGGTGTCAAATACTCCCCTTTGGTTGTGGCTACTCAAGTCGTAGCCGGACAAAACTATGCGTTTTTCTGTAATGCAGAAGTTGTCTACCCTGGAGCACAACCATACCCAGCAATGGTTCATATGTTCAGTGACCTTGAAGGTAAAGTCGGTATTACTCACATTGAACGATTGAACTACTAAATTAAGCCATAAAAGGCGCCTGACTTTTAAATAAGTGAGGCGCTTTATTGATTAAGATTGATAAGTTTGCGCGATCACGACTTTTCTTAAATATCCTTGCTTGGCGTTCAGTTGCTCAGTCGCGCTTTCTCTATCCAGCCCGGTTAAAATCATCAAAATCGCTAACTTGGCGTCGTAGTCTGTTTCTTTGAGCGCCGTTTTAGCCTCTTGGTTAGTACAATCTGTTGCTTGCATAACAATACGAGCCGCTCTTGCAACTAGCTTTGCATTCGTCGCTTTCACATCTACCATTAAGTTCTGATAACTTTTGCCCAGGCGAATCATGCTTGCGGTAGTGAGCATGTTCAGTACGAGTTTTTGTGCCGTCCCTGATTTTAAGCGAGTGGATCCCGTTAACGCTTCAGGTCCAACAACGGGGCTAATCGCAATATCAGCAATATCTGCAATCGGAGAGTCAGGGTTACAAGATAGTGCTACAGTGGTGGCACCAAGCTCGTTCGCATACTCTAAGCCACCAATCACGTAAGGTGTTCGTCCACTTGCCGCAATACCAACGACGACATCGCGTTGTGTTAGCGTATTCTCTTTAAGATCTTGCTCGCCTAATGTAGGGTCGTCCTCCGCCCCTTCTTTTGCACGGAACATTGCCTCTTTTCCACCGGCAATAATACCAACGACCATCTCTGGATCTGTGCCAAAAGTTGGTGGGCATTCTGAAGCGTCCAAAACGCCAAGTCGACCACTGGTACCCGCACCGATGTAAAACAACCGACCTCCGACCTTCAATGCTTCCGTGATCTTATCAACGGCTTCAGCGATCTCAGGCAATACTTTTTCAACGGCAAGAGGAACGAGTTTGTCCTGTTGGTTGATGCGTTGAACAATATCGAGAGAAGGCAGCAAGTCGATGTCCATGGTGTCTGGGTTTCGCCCTTCAGATACCAGATGGGATAAAGCTGCGATAAGTGCATCGTTTGTCATAATGAATTAAGCCTTTTTGTTTAGGATCTATTGCCCTTAATTTTTTGAATAGAGTACACCCAGTGAAGCGAGACGACTTGCCCCCGTAACTTCCGGTAAGTTGCTAGGGAGGCCGTGAATATGGCGCTGCGCAAGCCAAGCAAACGCCATTGCTTCCATGTAATCGCCATCAACGCCTTTTTCTGCCGTTGTCGCAACGCTCCATTGTGGCAATAACTTGGCTAGTCGCTGCAACAAAAGTGGGTTTCTTGCTCCACCGCCACAGACCAATAGTTGAGGTGTGATGCCATGAGAAAACTTGTCGACTTCGTTGGCAATGGTAATTGCAGAATACTCGCAAAGTGTACGTTGTACGTCTTCGATTGGTAAATTGTGATGGGCCAGTTGTTGATGCAGCCAGTCAATATTGAACAGTTCTCGCCCGGTACTTTTAGGGGCAGGCATGGCGAGGTAAGCTTCTTTGAGTAATTGAGTCAACAAAGTAGCGTTTACCGTTCCTTTAAGTGCAAATTGTGCATCTTCGTCGAAGCTTTGCCCAGTATGCAGCGCACACCATGCGTCCATCAACATATTGCCCGGGCCTGTGTCATAGCCAATGACTGGTTGTTCTGGATGCAGTACCGAGATATTGGCAATGCCTCCAATGTTAAGTACCACAGTTGTGGAATCCTGCATCGCAAAAATGCTTTTATGGAAAGCAGGGACGAGTGGGGCACCTTGTCCACCCAGCGCCATGTCTTTACGACGAAAATCCGCTACCGTATCAATGCCTGTCTTGACCGCGATAATGTTGGCATCGCCTAATTGAGTGGTAAACGGCAAGTTTCCGGTAGGCTGATGGAACACTGTTTGACCGTGATTACCAATCGCACGAATTTGCTCTGCGACGTAACCAGACTTATTGAGCAGCTGTAACACGGCATCTGCAAATAGGTGGCCGAGCTGGTGGTCAAGTTCACCTATGGCTTTTAAATTTGTTGCTTGACCGATACAAACAGATAACAGCATGTCTTTTAGTGCTGCGGGCATTGGGTAGTCGTCGTGCGCAATCAGACGAACGTGCTCATCGCTTATTTCAACTAGAGCGGTATCAACACCATCCATACTCGTTCCAGACATCACACCAATGTACAGTTCGTTAAATTTCATAGCCGATCTCGTCAATTCTTCATTCACTTATTGTAAAGCAAATCTGAAGCGAATAACCTCATCGAATACGAGATATTCAGCCGATTTTGAGGAGAAAACATGGGACCGTTATGGGTTGACGTTGCGGGGTATGAACTGACCGCTGAAGACAAAGAAATCTTGGAGCATCCTACGGTTGGTGGCTTAATTCTATTTGCTCGCAACTATCATGATAGCGAACAGCTTCAAGCACTTACTCAATCCATCCGAAAGGCGGCTAAGCGCCCGTTTTTGATCGGTGTGGATCAAGAAGGCGGCCGAGTGCAGCGCTTTCGTGAAGGTTTCTCATTAATTCCTGCTGCTGATGAGTACGCTAAACATCAAAATGGTGAAGAGCTTGCTCGTATGGGCGGTTGGTTAATGGCAGCAGAGCTGATTGCCCATGATATTGATTTAAGCTTTGCCCCGGTACTTGACCAAGGCCATCAATGTAAAGCGATCGGTAACCGTGCATTCGGTGAAGATGCCGATACCATTCTTCGCTATAGCACTGCTTATATGCAAGGAATGAAGAGTGTTGGCATGGCAACGACAGGCAAACACTTCCCTGGACATGGTGGCGTGATTGCAGACTCACATCTAGAAACACCATACGACGAGCGCAGTGATATTTTTGAACAAGATATGGCGATCTTCAAAGCGCAAATTGATGCCGGTATTTTAGATGCCATGATGCCTGCTCACGTGATTTTCCCACATTATGATGCTCAACCAGCCAGCGGTTCTGAATACTGGTTAAAACAGGTTCTGCGTCAGCAATTGGGTTTTAAAGGTTTGGTTTTTTCGGATGACTTGACCATGGAAGGCGCTGCGATTATGGGCAGCCCAGCCGAGCGAGGTGCTCAAGCATTGAGAGCTGGCTGCGATATGTTGTTAATGTGTAATAAACGAGAAGCGCACGTTGAAGTATTAGACAACTTACCGGTTTCAACCGTGCCACTCGCGGATGCATTACTGAAAAAACAGTCATTTTCTCCAAGCGAACTTAAGCTATCTCAAGAGTGGAAAGCGGCGAGTGAAGCGATGAAACGCTTGACTAGCTAAACCTCTTGTAAAAGATTCAAAACAGCGATGAGAAGCCAAAGTTAATTATGCTTTGGCTTTTTATTTAACTGTAAACTTTAGTTTACACTAAATGTTTTTTATTATGTACGCTTGTTTTTCTTTTTTAGCCTGTTATCTTGTCGTTAAAGCTTAGTTGTCTCACCAAGGGTTTGGTTGGGTGTAAAAATAAATATACAGGTTAGAGTTATGCAGAAAAGTGAGTTGAGCAATATTAATATTATCGAAGAACAGGTTCTTATTACTCCGGAGGAACTAAAAACCAAGCTTCCTTTGAGTGAAAAAGCACGTCGCTTTATTCAAGAGTCTCGTCAAACTATCGCTAATATTATTCACAAGAAGGATCACCGCCTGCTTGTTGTATGCGGTCCATGTTCTATCCACGACGTAGAAGCGGCGAAGGATTACGCAAAGCGCCTTAAAGCACTCTCTGAACAACTAAGTGACCAACTGTATATTGTTATGCGTGTTTACTTTGAGAAGCCACGCACCACGGTCGGCTGGAAAGGCCTGATCAATGACCCACACCTAGACGGCAGTTTCGATATTGAACACGGTCTGCATGTTGGACGCGAACTTCTGGTGGAGTTGGCAGAGATGGAAATCCCGCTCGCGACTGAGGCTCTAGACCCAATTAGCCCACAATACCTGGCGGATACTTTTAGCTGGGCTGCAATCGGCGCACGTACGACGGAGTCACAAACTCACCGTGAAATGGCAAGCGGCCTGTCTATGCCAATCGGTTTTAAGAATGGCACCGATGGCAGTTTGGCAACCGCAATTAACGCGATGCAAGCTGCGTCCTCTAGTCACCGTTTTATGGGAATTAACCGTGAGGGACAAGTCGCACTGTTAACCACCCAGGGCAATGCTAATGGACATGTGATCTTACGTGGCGGTAAGCAAACTAACTACGATTCGGTATCAGTCACTGAGTGTGAGCAAGAGATGGCGAAATCTGGTCTTGATGCTTCATTAATGGTGGATTGCAGTCACGCCAACTCACGTAAAGATTACCGTCGCCAGCCATTAGTCGCGGAGGATGTGATTCATCAAATCCGTGAAGGCAATAAATCTATTATCGGTCTTATGATTGAAAGCCATATCAATGAAGGAAATCAATCTTCTGACTTAGCTCTTGAAGAGATGAAATACGGTGTATCTATCACTGACGCATGTATCAATTGGGATTCAACTGAGGCACTATTACGTCATGCACATGAAGAGCTAGTGCCTTTCTTAGAAAATCGTCTAAAGGCTAATTAATACAGGATTTAAGGAACATCAATGGCAGTTGAACTTAACGCATTACGCGATCAGATTGATGCAGTCGACAAGCAAATGTTGGAGCTATTGGCTCAGCGTTTAGCGCTCGTAGAGAAAGTTGGGGAAGTAAAAAGCGAACATGGTTTGCCAATTTATGCTCCAGACCGCGAAGCGGCGATGTTAGCTTCTCGTCGCGCTGAAGCTGAAAAAATGGGAATTCCTCCACAGCTTATTGAAGATATTCTGCGTCGAACAATGCGTGAGTCTTATGCCAGCGAGAAAGATTCCGGTTTTAAGTGTTTGAACCCTGATTTACGCTCAGTTGTTATTATTGGTGGTAATGGTCAATTGGGTGGCCTGTTTGGGCGTATGTTCAAATTGTCGGGCTACCGGGTCAAAGTTCTCGGCAGTAAAGACTGGGATCATGCGGATGAGATTCTAGACAACGCGGGTTTAGTCGTGGTCACGGTGCCGATTCATCTAACGGAAGGGGTGATCGAAAAACTGGGGAACTTGCCGCAAGACTGCATTCTGTGTGACCTGACTTCTATCAAGTCGAAGCCTCTGCAAGCAATGTTGAATGTGCACCAAGGTCCTGTGGTTGGTTTGCACCCAATGTTTGGCCCAGATGTTCCGAGCCTTGCCAAGCAGGTTATTGTGTACTGTGATGGCCGTGGTCACGAGCATTACCAATGGCTATTGCAACAGTTTGGGATTTGGGGCGCAAGCTTGTGCCAAATCGATGCACAAGAGCACGATCATGGCATGACGTTGATTCAGGCGTTGCGCCACTTCACGTCGTTTGCTTACGGTATGCACCTTAGCAAAGAGAATCCGAACATCGATCAGTTGTTGAAGTTAAGCTCGCCAATCTACCGCCTTGAATTGGCGATGGTGGGACGACTGTTTGGTCAGGATCCGAACTTGTACGGTGATATCATTTTCTCTTCTCAAGAGAATATCGATATGATCAAGCGATTCCATCAGTGTTTAGGTGATGCGGTAGCGATTCTGGATAGCAGAGACAAAGCGCGATTCATCGAAAGCTTTAAGCAGGTGAGTGATTGGTTTGGTACTTATTCTCAACAATTTATGAATGAGAGCCAAAACTTACTCAAACAGGCGAATGATAATATTCATCGCGGCTAATCACGGGTCATTTAGCCGTGCAGAGTCCGAAACAAAAAGAGCAGCGTAAGCTGCTCTTTTTCGTGTTGATGGACAAATCAGTTCGTCGCAGTATTACTCGTATCTTCACTTGATACTGTGTTGATACTGGTATCGCGATAGGGTGAATTGGTTAAATTGACTTGCAGGCGTACAACGTTATCAATCAATTGAACCAAAGGTCCCCATTTCACTTTTTTCTCTTTTTCAAAGACGTCATTGAAGTTTTCTGGCGTCCACTCCATTAAGTATTGAGGGTTGAGTGCTCGTCCGAGGAAGCGTACTTCATAGTGCAAGTGTGGCCCTGTGGAGTTGCCAGAGTTACCGCATTGAGCAATGATGTCGCCTTTACTAACAAACTGACCGCTTTTCACTTTGAAGCGTTGTAGATGAGCAAAGGAGCTCATAAAGCCAAATGAGTGACGAATGGTGACATAGTTACCATAACCACGATTGCTCGGGCGAACGGTTTCCACCACACCGTCAGCCGGTGCCAGGATCTCTTCTCCTCTTTTACAAGTCAGATCGATACCAGTATGAACATGCCTCTTACCTGAAATCGGATTAATACGACTGCCGTAAGAAGAAGAAATACGTTGGTATGTGACTGGGCTGTCATTTGGTATCAAACGGAACATCGTCGCTCGAACAGCAGAATCGATAGCGGCTGCGTCAATTCGCTCCTCTAACCCCATGCTGTTCTCATCGATCATCAACTCTTCGTCTGCGAGACCTAAAACCGATTCAACGTCGAATACCCGTTTGCCCAATAGCTGAATTTGATTGTTTTTGTCCGTCAAAGACTGGGAAAGCGAATGATTGGTATCAAGCTGTTCTTCGTAAAGAGCCGTCACTTCGGCCTTTTCACTTTCCAGTTTGGCGATGATTTGTGTTAGTTCGTCTTTATTGTGCATCTGCTGCTGATTAAGGTACCACGCGCCACCAACGACGGCGGGTAATGCCAATACTGAAGCAAATACTGCTAGGACCGAACTGCGGCCCAAATAGAACTGCTGATCGCCGTCTTTCGTCGGGATCTGCATGATGATTTTTTTAGACATAGTTATTGTTACTTAAATAGGCGTTCATTTATTTTTCTCCTAAAAACCAGAGAGGTGCTCTAACTCTCGATTCAGAAGGTCGTTATTGCCTACATTCAATTCTATAAATCGTTTTAGTTGGCTAATGCTTTCGATGTCTACCTTAGCGATCTTCAACCTAATCTCACACTTAGAGACATTCACAATTTGCGCTTTTAACGTAATCACTTGTTCGGATTGATCAAATGAAAAAGTCACATGGACTGGAAGGGTTGGATCCAAAGCCTCAGTCTCTTCCACTTTCATGAGTAAACCATGCAAGGAAAGATCTTGAATCCTAGCTTCAATTGCCAAGTCACGTTGTTCTATCTTAGCTGGAGCTTGATGGAGAATACGTGAAAAGCGTCGTCTCTCTGTCATATGAATATTCTCGTCAGGTCGTCAAACAGAATTGAATAGTATATCAATACGAACAAAAAGTGTTCGATTGTTGTTTGAAAAGTGTCGAGATCGCTACAGAGTGACGTAAGTGCAATGTCATGTTCTTAACGAACGAGACGGGCTAATGAGCTCTTTTTATAACAAAGAAAACAAAGGCCGCTATGATAGCGGCCTTTGTACAAATTACAATCAAACTTTGTGGGTTGCGATTACTTCGCAATACGCTTGTATTTGATACGGTGTGGTTCTGCGGCTTCAGGACCCAATGTTTTCTTCAACCAATCCATGTACTCTGTGTAGTTACCTTCGTAGAAGTTAACTTGGCCTTCGTCACGGTAGTCAATGATGTGGGTCGCGATACGGTCAAGGAACCAACGGTCGTGCGAGATAACCATTGCACAACCAGGGAACTCTAGTAATGCTTCTTCTAGAGCACGCAGTGTTTCAACGTCAAGGTCGTTGGTTGGTTCGTCGAGTAGCAACACGTTGCCGCCCGCTTTAAGAAGCTTCGCAAGGTGGACACGGTTACGCTCACCACCCGATAGTTCACCAATAATCTTTTGTTGGTCACTGCCTTTAAAGTTAAAGCGTGAACAGTATGCACGAGCTGGGATTTCGAAGTTGTTGATCTTAATGATATCAGCACCTTCAGAGATCTCTTGGAATACGGTTTTAGAATCGTCCATGCTGTCACGGAACTGATCGACAGATGCTAGTTTTACTGTATCGCCCATCTCAATTGTGCCCGAGTCTGGTTGTTCAGTACCACTTAACATCTTGAATAGCGTCGATTTACCTGCGCCGTTAGCACCGATGATACCAACAATTGCACCTTTAGGGATGCTGAATGACAGGTCATCAATTAGAACTCGACCGTCAAATGACTTGGTCAGGTTCTTCACTTCAATAACCTTATCACCTAGACGCTCACCTGGTGGGATAAATAGTTCATTGGTTTCATTACGTTTTTGATGATCAGAGCTTTGCAGTTCTTCAAAGCGAGCCATACGTGCTTTTGACTTCGCTTGACGACCTTTAGGGTTTTTACGTACCCACTCAAGCTCTTTCTCGATAGTCTTTTGGCGAGCACTCTCTTGGGAGGCTTCTTGTTGTAGACGAGCGTCTTTTTGCTCCAGCCATGAGGTGTAGTTGCCTTCCCATGGGATACCTTCACCACGGTCCAGTTCTAAGATCCAGCCCGCAGCGTTATCTAGGAAGTAACGGTCGTGGGTGATGGCTACTACGGTACCTGTGTAATCCACTAAGAAGCGCTCTAGCCAAGCCACTGATTCTGCATCTAGGTGGTTGGTAGGTTCATCAAGCAGTAGCATGTCTGGCTTAGAAAGTAGCAAGCGACAAATAGCCACACGTCGGCGTTCACCACCTGATAGGTGCGCAATTTTTTGGTCCCATTCAGGTAAACGAAGTGCGTTTGCCGCACGCTCAAGCGCATTTTCTAGGTTGTGGCCATCTTTCGCTTGGATAAGGGCTTCTAGCTCGCCTTGCTCTTTTGCAAGTGCGTCGAAGTCTGCATCTGGTTCAGCGTATGCTGCGTAGACTGCGTCCAAACGTTTCAGAGCGTCAGCAACGTCAGCAACCGCTTCTTCAACAACTTCACGAACGGTTTTTGATTCGTCTAATACTGGTTCCTGAGGTAGGTAACCTACGTTTAGACCAGGTTGTGGACGCGCTTCACCGTCGATATCCGTGTCGATACCTGCCATGATACGTAGCAGTGTAGATTTACCTGCACCGTTCAGACCTAAAACACCGATTTTCGCACCAGGGAAGAAGCTCAGAGAGATGTCTTTAAGAATTTGACGCTTAGGTGGCACAATTTTGCTCACCCGCGACATGGTATATACGTATTCAGCCATTGCCGATCGTTCCTAAATTAACTGTCATTCAAACCCATCATTTTATACCAAGTGCTTTGTTTTTGTTACCGCATTGCAAGAATTTCCCTAACGAATGGATTTCTTATTTTGAGCTGACCGGAAACTTACACGGTTAGGGTATACACTTTTGTTATTCGTTAAGAATGACGAAGTGTTTTCTATGCGAGTTAGAAACGCTTTGTCTCCATCGTCTTAAAAGTTTGACGAGTACAATTTTTAATACACTAAGTTGCTTTACATGGACATCTGCATTCTGTGTAAATAGATGCATGTGTGAAAATTGCCTTAACATCACATGAACTCTAACAAAACTAGGCTTTAGGGCAGTATATGTCTGGGGAAAATGACACAAATGAGATTCAACGTATCTGAATTGGCTAAAAACGTATGCTGCGCCGCCGCGTTGTGTGCTATGAGTTTGAGTGCTAATGCCGCGCTGAGTTTGGAAAAGCAGCGCGAAGTATATGAGCAAGCTCAAGATTTATTAGATAAAAATGACATCGACGGATACCTTTCGATTCGTCCTAAAATTTCTGACTATCCACTAACGCCTTATGTGGATTACCGCACTTTTATTAGACAGTTACCGGAAAAGTCACCACAACAGGTGAACGAGTTTATTTCTGAGCACGAGTCTTTTCCATTTTCTCGTCGAGTTCGCGCTCCATACCTCAATCATCTTTATAAGCAAAAAGATTGGAAAACCATTACTGAGTTTCAAAAAGTCATTCCTAGTGGTGAGCGTTACCAATGTATTTTCTACGTCGCTCAATTAAAGCAAGGCAAGAAAGTCGCGGCGTTTAAAGGGGCTGAACATATGTGGTTACGTGGCATCAGCATTGCTTATGAGTGTGACCCATTATTTGAAGCATGGGACAAGGCGGGTGAGCGTACCGATGAACTGATTCTACAGCGTATGTTACTGGCGTTTGATGCTCGTAATGGCGGTTTGATGAGTTACTTGCTCAAACTGCCTAAATCAGCGCAGGCAAAGCAACAAGCCAAAGAAATGAAAGCGTTGTTTGATAATCCTTCAAGTGTTGCGGAATTCGCGAAGAAAAAACCTGCGAATGATTTTAATCGAGCGCAAAGTGAATATGCGTTAGAAAAGTTGGCTCGCATGAACACTAGCCAAGCACAAGGTGCGTACGATGCTGTCATTAAAGGACAGAAGTTTTCTCCAGAAAAAGCGCAAGAACTTGCCGACTATATTGCATTTCGATTGACTCGTACGGAATCTGAGTCATTAGCTAAATGGCGCGATGATAAAACGAAAACCAGTCAGTACTTACCGTTGATTGAAACGCGCATCCGCTTAGCGATTCAAAATGCAGATTGGAAAGGCGTACAAGAGTGGATTGCTGTTCTAAATAAAGAAGAACAAGCCACGCTACGCTGGCAATATTGGCTTGGAAGAAGTGAAATAGCGTTAGGTGATGACATCGCGGGGAAACAGCGTTTAGCAACTCTGCTTGGGCAACGAAACTTCTACAGTGTGGCTGCCGCCAATGCAATCGGGCAATCAATCAAATACCCAACGCATACGGTTAAGTTGGATAAGAAAGTTGTTCAACCCTATCAAGACTCGTTAGCTCGTATCGAAGAGTTGATCGCGACGGATAAAATCGCAGCAGCGAAGAGTGAATGGGCACACTTACTGCGCCGCGTAGGGAAAGATGAAAAGGCGATGTTGGCGGCTTATGCATCATTTAAACGTTGGCATCACCTAACGGTGACCGCGAGTATTCAAGCGCAGATGTGGGATAATATCGAACTTAGGTTCCCAATAGCACACCGCTGGTGGTTTAACTTTTATGCGAAAAAGCACAACATTGATCCCGTCACGATGATGTCTCTCGCTCGACAGGAAAGTGCGTTAGATGTTGAAGCCCGCTCTCCAGTTGGCGCTCGTGGTCTTATGCAGATCATGCCTGCGACGGCGAAGTACACGGCACGTAAATATAAGTTGAGTTATCAAGGTACGCAGGATCTCTACAATGTAGGAAAAAATATCGAAATTGGTAGCCATTATTTGCAAGGTTTATTAGAGGATTACGATAATAATCGTATTTTTGCTCTTGCTGCTTATAATGCAGGTCCTAACAGAGTAAAAACGTGGCGAGAGCGTACCCAAGGAAAAGTGGATGCTTATGCCTTTATTGAGGCAATTCCATTTAAAGAGACGCGCGGTTATGTGCAAAACATCTTGATGTTTGAAACATACTATCGTGATCTTTTGGGTATCGATGGCGCGTTCTTGAATCAACATGAGATCAATACCAAGTATTGAGTGAGGTAACTTGATGTCGCACGAACCCGAGTACAAAGACTGGCAACAGATTATTGAGCTAATTCGAACAAGTATGGGCACCCAGCAAGATGACATGCTGTTAACTATGCTGATGTCACGTGATGAGAGAGAGTCATTAATATCACGCGTTAATATAATTAACGAACTTCTTAAAGGAGAATTATCTCAACGTCAGATCAGTCAGATGCTTGGTGTGGGCATTGCCACCATTACTCGAGGCTCTAACGAACTAAAGTCGAAATCTGATGAAGAAAAAGACAAGTTGAAAGTCTTGTTAGAACAAGTTGCGGTATCTAAGTAGACAGTATATCCAATTTGCTTTTAGGCCTTGGTGTTACAAGTGACTAAGATAACGTATTACAAAGGGCGGAAATATCCGCCCTTTTTGCGTATCTAGAGACTAGGCTGAGTGTTATAAATTTGAAGGAAAGTGCTCAGGGTTTGTGAATGGAATTAAAGCCAGAATCAAGGCTTGGTGATAGACTGAGCTTCGAGTTAGCTGGTTTTGGGTTAGCAGGCTAATAGCGCCACCTTTCTGTTTGATGTTATCAGTACCAAACACTTCGTCCATTACATCTCCCAACTCATTCGCATCCTTGAGTTTTTCCAAGACTTTTGGCGGCAACATTAAGCTTGCAGAACGAGATTCACCGCGGTGAGTCTCTGATTCAACCACCATCCAAGCAAACGTCACGTTTGCTTCAATTCCCGCTTCGAGACCGACATAGTAATCCGCGTTTGGCATCTCTACTTTTGCGTTTTTAACGCGGTTTAGCGCACCACGATGAGTTTCTTCATTCGTCATGGGCTGATCTGCGACCTCACTCGGTACACTGATGCCAACGAAGTTGAACTCTTGATGCGGAAATGCATTACGAAATGCACTTTGAACTGCATTAATTTTGGCTGGGTTTAGCGATGCGATTACGACTTTTTGGGTTGCCATGATCTTTTTACTCACTGGTGTCTATTAACTCAATTTTACTTGCGTAGGCTTTACGTTCTCACTCGGGTAACAGCCTAATACTTTCAAGTGCTTAGTGATTTTTGTTAGCTCTTCAAGTGCCTGTTGCATTTCTGTCGAAGCAAGATGTGATGTCAAGTCTACGTAGAACATCTCTTCCCACGGGTTCCCCATAATTGGGCGTGATTCTAGCTTGGTCATATTGATGCCGTAACGTTGCAGCACTAATAGTGTTTCAACCAATGAGCCTGCCTCTTGGGAGGTCGACATGATCAATGTGGTTTTTGCTGGAATCTGAGTAGAAACTTCAACCGGTTTACGAGCAACCACGATAAAGCGAGTATGGTTTTCGGTTTGGTTTGCGATGTTGCCTTGAATTGCTTGCAAGCCATATAGCTTACCGCTTGATGCATTACCAATTGCAGCTACATCATCACGATCCATCTCTTGGACTTTCTGCATTGCATCTGCTGTGCTCGCGCAGGACTCCAGCTTTACTCCTTTCATACGGCTTAAAAACTCACTGCACTGTTGGTGTGGCTGAGGGTGTGAATACAGCGTTTTAATATCTTCCAGACGAATGTCTTTTTTCGCAACCAAGCAGTGTTCGATTGGTTGAGTTAGCTCTCCAACGATGTAAAGCGTCGTGTGTTGTAGTAAGTCATACACTTCATTAATAGAGCCTGAGCTGGTGTTTTCGATTGGCAGAACGCCATAATCAGCATGGCCAGATTCAACCGTTTGAGTCACTTCTTTAAAGTGCTCGCAGTTGAGCTCGATAAGCTCCGTATTTTTACGACTGAAGTATTCGCGACTTGCCAAGTGCGAATAAGAGCCTTTGGCTCCTAAAAAAGCGACGCGAGCAAGTGGCTTACGGCTTTGCTGTGGGTTAACGAGATTTTGCAGATAACTTTGTTGAAGCAGAACTGAGTCTTCAATGATGGTATGGAAAAGTTTGGTGATGTACTGCGCGTCAAGTTCGTATTTATCTTGGCCATTAGAAATCAGCTTGACCAATAATTGCTGTTCACGGACGGCGTCGCGAACAGGCTTTGAGGTTTGTACTTTGCTTTTGGCTACTTCAATGCTGAGTTTACGGCGCTCAGACAATAAGCTGAGAAGTTGGTCATCCAACTCATTCAAGCGTAAACGAATTTCTTCGAGGGAAATAGGTTGGTCAGTCATCAATTCTTTCCTTATAAAAAAGCCTCCCGATTTGGGAGGCTTTCTGTTTGTTTTTGACTTTTCTTTCACAAACGAGTTCGCCCCTCCAACTATGGGAGGAAAAAGAAGTCAAAAATAAACAGTGAGGTTAAATGCATAAATAGTGCTTAATTTATGAGTGTTTAAACACAATAAGCAAGGCTGGGGAGAGCGTCAAGCAAAAAAATAGCGCCTTTCGGCGCTATTTCCTCAATCTGTTCAGTTTACTCTTCTTCTTCCACTAGCTCAGGCTTACTTGCACGTCGAGCTTCAGGTTTGTGGGTCAGCTTGTTCAATTGTCGTTCTAGTTTTTGCTCCACTTCGTTGATAGCTGCGTAAAGATCTTCGTGAGTTGCTGAGGCAATGAGCTGGCCTTTAGGAACTTTGATAACCGCTTCGAATTTCTTCTGTTTGTTTGGTTCCTCACTGAAAGTTGCTTGGCAACCAATTAGGTCTACTTGCCATTTCTCCAGTTTTTTAAATTTGCTCTCAATATGAGCTCGGATTGCAGAGGTGATTTCGATGTTTTTGCCAGTGATATTCATTGTCATAAGTGTTTTTCCTCTGTTGCATCCCTCATGGGTTGAGTTCAGATTACCGCTTTAAGCATAAAAAAATGTGATTCAGATCATTATTTTGCTCGGGTTTTTTATGATGAAAAATGAATGTGATCTCACTCAAGAACTTCTGAGATTTATCGTGAAATTGCTTGTTATCGGTTAGTAAATCCGTAGATTGGATAGAGTACTCAGCTGAAAACGGCCTCGTTTTTAGGGAAGTTTTACGGCCTAATATTTGAGGTGGTTAAAATTTAACTACACGTAAGGTGTGATGACGATCACTGAGTCTCTCCAATGAATCCATTTAAAAAGCCGCTTACTGTACAAGCGGCTTTTTACTGTCTGGCATTTGGCTGACTTTTCGTAGCGGTATCATGAAAATGGGGTCTTTTGGGGCTAGTGAAACCCTTTCTAGACTTTTGACTTGGTCCAAACTTTCTAGTTGTTTGTATATTATGTAGTAGCGATTAATGCTTGTGACGTACCCAACCGTTGAGCTTAAACTTTTCCGCATAACGACTTCAACGTTATTAAACCAAACATTAGGATCGTAACCTTGTTGGGCTGCACGCTTACGAATACGCTCTACATTGCCGGGGCCCGCATTGTAAGCCGCCAATGTAAAGTAGAGTTTATTTTGTGCAGTAATATCAGGATCACTGAAGTACTGCTTACGCAAAAAAGCTAAGTATTTCACTCCAGCATGAATGTTGTTTTCTAATTGTCGAACATTTTTGATATTGATATTCGGATCTTGAGCGGTGCTAGGTAGGACTTGCATTATGCCAACGGCACCTCGACTTCCAACTAGGTCGTTATTAAATCCTGATTCCTTGTAAGCGATTGCAGCGATCAGTAAATAGTCGATATCGTATTTCTCACCATAGCGTGAAAATAGCGCCGCGAGTTTTTCTAGTTGAGCAATTTTCTTAGGGTTAAGAGCTCTGTTCAACCATCCCGTATTATCGATGTATTTACCGTAAATAACGTTACCGAGTAGTGTCCCAGAGCGAGACTTCTGGATGAACTTATTCACGACGGCTTTTAATTTGGGACTATTTTCTCGCATTGCCCAAGCAATTTTGCCATTTTTGCGGATAGGGATTTTTTTGTGAACCCGAATATCATCCATCACTTTCAGCCAAAGCTTGGCTTTATGGCTATCGAGAACAATGGCTTTGACGTAACCATTGTTGAGCATTCCGACCAGCTCATAATCTTGAAGTGTTTCTTCAATAAAGTGCACGATAACAGGCGGTAAGCCTTTTTTGTTTAGTTTCTTATTTAGTGTCTGAATGCTTTCAAAGTAGCTAGAACTGGCGCGCACCCAAATCTCTTTGCCGCTCAATTGTTCGATTTTCGTCATCGTTGGTGTGCTTTTGTTTGTCACTACCCACTCTTGAATACCAGTGAGGATGGGTGAACTGAACTCCACTTTCTGTTTGCGCGTGTCGGTAATAGTCAGGTTGGCGACAACTAAGTCACCTGAACCGTTTTCTAAGGCTGGCAGTAGCTGGTCGCGAGCAACAGGAATAATTTGTACGTTAAGCTTTGGTTTGAGTTTACGAAGGTCTTTTTCGAAATGCGCCAGCAATTCCGCGCCTATGCCTTTTGGTGTGCCGCCCTCAATGTAGTAAAAGCCTAAATCAGCAGAAACTAAGACGCGCAGTACATTCTTCTCCTTGATGACGTCGAGGTCCCCAGTATAAGGAGGCTGTTTGAGCGGCGAGATTTGCAGTGCGCAAACGGAAGCAGACAATAGGAGCAGCATAACTGCGCAAAGCTTAGATATCGTCACGTTCACATCCTTTTTATAAAGGGGGGAGGAGAACTTTAAGCATATGTGGAGCTAGGAAGATCATCAAGAAAGGGCTGAATACACTATTGAGAGTAATAAAAAACCGCCACGGTAAAAACGGTGGCGGTTCAGTTTAAAGCAAGTTCAATTACTTCACAGGGTTGAGCTCGATAAGCTTTTCGGTTCTTGCTACGGCGTCTTCCAAACCAAGTTGCTTGTAGGCCTCTAGCTGGATAGTCAGTGACTTACGTGCAGCTTCTGTGTCTGGATACGCTTTTTGTAGCTCTTGGCTGCGATTAATAGCAGCGACCCAAGCTTCACGGCGAAGGTAGAAGTCAGCAGTCGCTAAATCATAGTTCGCTAGACGGTTTTTCAGCGCAACCATACGTTTTTGTGAATCTTCTGCATATGGGCTATTCGGGTAGCGTTGAAGTAGTTTTTTGAAGTCATCAAACGCTTTTTTTACCGGTTCAGGATCGCGATCGCTTCGATCTACGCTGAATAAATCATGCATAAAGTTACGATCTTGCGCCATGTGGCTTAGACCTCGCATGTACAGCACCCAATCCATCTTTTCATGGGTTGGGTTTAAACGCATAAAGCGAGAAATGGTTGCCAAGCCCAAAGCAAGGTCGTCGTTTTTGTAGTACGCATAGATTAGGTCAAGCTGCACCTGTTCTGAGTAGGCACCGAATGGGTAACGTGAGTCTAATGCTTCCAGTTTCTCAATTGCAGAAAGCCAATTACCACTTTGAAGAGAAATCTGTGCGTCTGCATACAGTTCCGAAGGCGGCACATCAGGAACGATTTCTTCTTTGCTTGCACATCCAAACAGAAGGGATACCGCTAAAAGGCCTGTTAAAGTCTGACGTTTCATATCAGGAGTCTGTTCCTTGAATCTAAATATTTCTTAAGCTGCCGTTACTTTCTTTCCAGTAACAGATACAATGACGTAATAGTCTATTTTTTCACAGTCGTGAGCATTAGTCTCACAGTTTTTAAAAAAGTTCGATATGGCTCAGCAGATTGTATTAACAAATACCGTAAAAGATAGCCAGTTAGGTCAACGTTTAGACCAAGCTATCGCCGAATTATTCGCGGACTTCTCTCGCTCGCGCCTAAAAGAGTGGCTGCTTGATGGGAAAGTTCAAGTTGATGGTGAAGTTGTCACTAAACCTCGTACCAAAGTAATGGGTGGCGAGGAAATTACATTGCAAGCCGAGTTAGAAGATGAAGAACGCTGGGAAGCGCAAGATATCCCGCTAGATATCGTCTATGAAGATGAAGATATTATCGTTATCAACAAACCTCGTGACTTTGTGGTTCATCCGGGCGCTGGTACGCCTGATGGCACTGTACTTAATGCGTTGTTGCATCATTACCCTGATATTGCAGAAGTACCTCGTGCAGGTATCGTGCACCGTTTGGATAAAGACACAACGGGTTTGATGGTGGTGGCGAAAACCGTTCCTGCACAAACTCGTCTGGTTCGCGCACTGCAAAAACGTAATATTACTCGTGAGTACGAAGCGATCGCTATTGGTCGTATGACTGCGGGCGGTAAAGTGGATCAACCTATTGGTCGTCACTCTACTAAGCGCACGCTTATGGCGGTAGCACCAATGGGCAAACCAGCAGTAACGCACTACCGTGTTGCTGAACGCTTCCGCGAACACACGCGTATTCGCTTGCGTCTAGAAACGGGTCGTACGCACCAGATTCGTGTGCACATGTCTTATCTTCAGCATCCGCTGCTCGGTGATATTGCATATGGTGGACGTGCTCGCATCCCGACAGGTGCGTCTGAAGAGCTAACGGCAATGATCCGGGGCTTCGATCGCCAAGCATTGCACGCAGTAATGCTGCGCTTTGAGCACCCAATTACGGGCGAAGTTCTTGAGTTTCATGCTCCAGTGCCTGATGACATGGTTGTGATGACTGAAGCGCTTCGTCAAGATACAGAAGAGCACGGCTTACCGGAAGAATTCTAATATGAAGACGATCATTCCGAATTGGCCAGCGCCTAAAAATGTCAAAGCTTTCGCCTCAACACGCATAGGCGGATTTTCGACAGGCCCTTACCAAGGGCTAAATTTAGGTACTCACGTTGGGGATGATTTGTCTTTAGTAGAGAAGAACCGAGCTTGGTTGGCGCAACAGGCAAGCATGCCAAATGCGCCAATCTGGTTAAACCAAACGCATTCAACCGTTGTGGCTCAAGCAAATGAACCAACAACACAGGTGCTTGATGCGGATGGTGTATTTACTTCTTCAAGCCATGTTGTTTGTTCAGCGATGACCGCCGATTGTTTACCTGTATTATTGACTAATACACAAGGTACGCAAGTAGCCGCTGTTCACGCAGGTTGGCGCGGCTTAGCAAATGGCATTGTCGAAAATGCGTTAGCGTTGTTTTCTGGTGAAGTGATAGCGTGGCTTGGCCCTGCCATTGGCCCTCAAGCCTTCGAAGTGGGTGAAGATGTTCTGCAAGCTTTTGTTGATTTTGATTCACAGGCGAATCAAGCATTTGCTCCACGCGATATCGACGGTAAATGGTTTGCTGACATGTCGGTGCTGGCAACGCAACGTCTAAACCGGGCTGGTGTGACACAAGTGTTTGATTCTGGACTTTGTACTTACCAAGATAAAGCCTCTTTTTACTCTTATCGCCGTGATGGTAAGACTGGTCGACAAGCAACCTTTATTTGGATCGAAGACTAGCTATAAGCACCAAAGTGCTAAGATGCATACTACTATTTTTGCAAAGCTATCTTTATTCATTCACTCCCTTGAAATTCCCCACCCGAGTATCCATCTTTCTAACTGTCAAAAGAATTTCCTTTAGTTGAGGTTAGGAAGGTAGATATGCGTCTTGATCGATTCACAAGTAAGTTTCAAATCGCTATCTCTGATGCTCAATCACTAGCGTTAGGGCGCGATCATCAATATATCGAGCCAGTTCACCTCATGGTGGCTTTGCTTGATCAAAATGGCAGTCCAATTCGTCCATTGCTTACTATGCTGGATGTGGACGTAACGCATTTACGCTCTAAATTGAGTGAAATGTTAGATCGATTACCAAAAGTCAGTGGCATCGGTGGGGATGTTCAGCTCTCTAGCTCGATGGGCACATTGTTTAACCTGTGTGACAAAGTGGCGCAAAAGCGTCAAGACTCCTATATCTCGTCTGAAGTCTTCCTGCTCGCCGCTTTAGAAGATCGCGGACCATTGGGGCAATTGCTCAAAGAGATCGGCTTAACAGAGCAAAAAGTCAGCCAGGCAATCGAAAAGATCAGAGGTGGTCAAAAGGTCAATGATCCGAATGCAGAAGAGCTTCGTCAAGCATTGGAAAAGTTCACCATAGACCTTACCGAACGTGCAGAGCAAGGTAAATTGGATCCGGTTATCGGCCGTGATGATGAAATCCGTCGTACTATCCAGGTATTGCAGCGTCGTACTAAAAACAACCCTGTGATTATCGGTGAACCAGGCGTAGGTAAGACAGCAATTGTTGAAGGCTTAGCGCAGCGCATAGTTAACAACGAAGTACCTGAAGGTCTGCGTGGTCGCCGTGTGCTGTCATTAGACATGGGCGCACTGGTTGCTGGTGCTAAGTACCGTGGTGAATTTGAAGAGCGTTTAAAATCAGTATTGAATGAACTTGCTAAAGAAGAAGGCAACGTCATCCTCTTCATTGATGAACTACACACTATGGTCGGTGCTGGTAAAGGTGAAGGCTCAATGGATGCGGGCAACATGCTAAAACCGGCATTAGCTCGTGGTGAGCTGCACTGTGTTGGCGCAACAACATTGGATGAATATCGTCAGTACATCGAAAAAGATGCAGCATTAGAACGTCGTTTCCAAAAAGTGCTGGTGGATGAGCCGACCGTTGAGGATACCGTGGCGATTTTACGTGGCTTGAAGGAGCGTTATGAGCTTCATCATCACGTCGAAATTACTGACCCAGCGATTGTTGCTGCGGCGAGCTTGTCACATCGCTATGTCTCCGACCGTCAGTTGCCGGATAAAGCGATCGACTTAATCGACGAAGCGGCTTCAAGCATTCGTTTACAAATTGACTCTAAGCCAGAGTCCTTGGATAAGCTTGAGCGTAAAATTATCCAACTCAAAATTGAGCAACAAGCACTAAGTAACGAGCACGATGAAGCGAGTGAAAAGCGTTTGAAAGCGCTTAATGAAGAACTCAATGAAAAAGAGCGAGAGTATGCTGAGCTAGAAGAGGTTTGGAATACAGAAAAAGCAGCTCTTTCTGGTACTCAACATATTAAGTCTGAGCTTGAACAAGCTCGTATGGACATGGAGTTTGCTCGCCGTGCTGGCGATCTAAACCGTATGTCGGAGCTTCAATATGGTCGTATTCCTGAACTTGAGAAGCAGTTAGATCTTGCAACCCAAGCTGAAATGCAGGAAATGACGCTATTGCGTAATAAAGTAACCGACAACGAGATTGCAGAAGTACTTTCTAAGCAAACCGGTATTCCGGTATCCAAGATGCTAGAAGCGGAAAAAGAGAAACTACTTCGCATGGAAGACGTGCTGCATAATCGTGTAGTAGGTCAAAGCGAAGCGGTCTCTGTTGTATCGAATGCCATTCGTCGTAGTCGAGCTGGGCTTTCTGATCCAAACCGACCAATTGGCTCCTTCTTATTCTTAGGTCCAACTGGTGTGGGTAAAACAGAGCTTTGTAAGACACTTGCGAGCTTTATGTTCGACAGTGAAGATGCGATGGTCCGTATCGATATGTCTGAGTTCATGGAGAAACACTCAGTGGCAAGGTTGGTTGGTGCACCTCCAGGCTATGTCGGGTATGAAGAGGGTGGTTACTTAACTGAAGCGGTTCGTCGCAAGCCGTATTCGGTAATTTTGTTAGACGAAGTAGAGAAAGCGCATCCGGATGTATTTAACATTCTGCTGCAAGTTCTCGATGATGGGCGTTTAACGGATGGTCAAGGTCGTACTGTTGACTTCCGTAATACGGTTGTGATCATGACATCTAACTTGGGTTCATCTCGTATCCAAGAGAATTTCGCAACATTAGACTATCAAGGTATCAAGAGTGAAGTGATGGATGTGGTTAGCAAACACTTCCGCCCAGAGTTCTTGAACCGTGTTGACGAAATCGTGGTGTTCCATCCACTTGGTCAAGAGCACATTAAGTCCATTGCTTCTATTCAATTGGAACGTTTGGCGAAACGACTAGAGGAAAAAGGCTATCAACTAGAAGTTTCCGACAAAGCGCTCGATTTGATCGCTCAAGTTGGTTTCGATCCTGTGTATGGTGCGCGTCCTTTAAAACGTGCAATTCAGCAGAATGTCGAGAACCCGTTAGCCAAATCAATTCTTTCTGGTGAAATCGTTCCAGACAAGACAGTGCAGCTAATTGTTACTAATGACCAAATTTGTGCTCATCAATAATTGTATGGATACAGTAAAATTGAGATAAAAATCACACTAAAGGGGCCGTTTGGCCCCTTTTCTGTAGTTTTTTAGAGTCTTTTGTCTGTTTTCTATACGAATAAACTAAAAAGGTGAGTTTTTTTAAAAAATGCACTTGTGTTCTTTAATGAACTCCCTATAATGCGCCTCCGTTGTCACGGGAAAGCAAGTGAAGCGGAACCTAAACAACTACGGTTAGTGAGTTAAAATTAACTCGCAGATAAATAACTTAAAAAAGTGTTTGACACGATAAGTTATCTAGCTAAAATAGCCGTCCACTTTGAAGGTAACTTCGAAGTGTGCTCTTTAAAAATATAGACCTATCAATCTGTGTGGGCACTCGTTGATGATAATCCAATTAGAAGCTTCGGCTTAAAATTAGGTTTCAATGATACGAAGTGACCATTCGAATTGGGAAGCAGCCTTGAGCTGTTTTGTTTTACTTTTCAAAAGTGAAAACCAATAAGAGCACAGTCAATTCAAACATTACTTATGTAATGTTCAGTATTCATTGAGCCGAACAAAATCTTAAATTGAAGAGTTTGATCATGGCTCAGATTGAACGCT
>NZ_JAWOVC010000027.1:0-38629 GCF_033339735.1 Vibrio sp. 2033 | reverse complement strand
TGGTAGTTCAGTTGGTTAGAATACCGGCCTGTCACGCCGGGGGTCGCGGGTTCGAGTCCCGTCCACTCCGCCACTTAATATCGACAACCTCGCTTATGCGAGGTTTTGTCAAATCTAGAATATGAAAATTCTATAGGGGTGTAGCTCCAATTGGCAGAGCAGCGGATTCCAAATCCGCGTGTTGGGAGTTCGAATCTCTCCACCCCTGCCACATATCAGGCTCTGACTTAGGTCAGAGCCTTTTTTGTATCTGGTTTCTTCTCATTATTACAGCTTATTTCTACTCTTATCCCGTAAGTATGGTTTTCTGCTGTACTTTGGCAGCATTTAATCTACTGAACGAACGAAACTACAGTTAGCTGTAATGATCAGTGGCCCGAAATTTTAATAATAAAGGGGAATCACTATTTATATTTAGTTACACTCAACCGATCTGGATTAATGAGTAACTATGTATGGATATATCTCGTCGACGCTTTCTTCAATCATCCTTAGCAATCTCCGCGCTTGCCGTTCTACCTGCATGTTCTCTATCTAGGAGCACTAATAAGCAGGGGCAATATATATACGATATCACTGCAGAACCTTCTACTGCAGAATTGGTCCCTGGGTTTAACACAGACGTACTCGCATTTAATGGTTCGATTCCAGCGCCTGTGATTCGTTGTCGCCAAGGCGAGAAAGTTATAATTCGGTTTACTAACAAGCTTTCAGAGCCGACTACAATCCACTGGCATGGCTTGCGAATCCCTATTGAAATGGATGGTGTACCTTTCTTAAGCCAGCCGCCTATCATGCCGGGTGAAACATTCGTTTATGAATTTACACCACCAGATGCAGGCACGTTTTGGTATCACCCCCACATGAATAGCGTTAAGCAACTTGGTATGGGCTTAGTTGGGCTAATTATCGTTGAAGAGGCTGAGCCTGTTCTATTTGATGAAGAACAGGAAATAGTTCTAAAGCATTGGCATTTAGACAAACAAGGTCAGTGGAAGAACCTTATGGTACCGCGCTTGAGCGCTCGTATGGGGACTCCCGGAGAGTGGAGTAGCGTCAATGGTGTGCATGAACCTGTTTATACGCTGAAGCAGAATGCTACCACGCGATTAAGAATTGCTAACGTCGATAACACCATTACTTACCCGATCGCTATTGAAGGTGCAGAGGCTTGGGTTATTGCTATTGATGGTAACCCTGTTAAAACGCCTTATAAGCTCACTCAGCATAAAATTGGTCCAGGAATGAGGTTAGATGTCGGATTGATTGCTCCGAAGGCTGGAACACGTGTTTATGTGCGTCAAATGAAAGGACGCTTCCCATTCCCTTTGTGCGAGTTTGACGTTGTTGAGTCTGACTTGCCGAGCAACCAGAAACTGCCTTTATTACCTCTCAACCCTGTGCCAGCTCTCGATTTGAAAAATGCAGAGCAAATCGATTATGTGTTTGAGTGGGAGGGGGCGATCACTCCTGCTGATAAATCGGGCAAAGCGATACCTAAGTTCTGGCTGATGAACAAACGGGCTTGGGAGGGAATGAGCAAAGATAATATTCCAGCGCCGCTTTCAACATTGGAGATGGGAAAAACCTATATCTTCAACCTAAAGAACGTCACCCAATATCATCATCCTATTCATCTTCATGGACACACATTTACGGTTCTTGAGTTAGATGGCAAAAAACTCGACGAACCGTTTCATACCGATACGGTCTTACTTGGAAAAAACGGCAGTGCGAAAGCGGCATTTGTTGCAGATAACCCAGGGCGTTGGATGTACCATTGTCATGTAATTGAACATATGAAGACGGGTTTGATGGGTTACATTGAAGTAAAGTGACTCCTGTAACTTTTAAAATCTTGATAAGTTTTAAGCGCTATACTTTGCTGAATTCTAAGATTGTATAATCACTATTGCCGTAAATTTGATTACAATGTCGCCATTAAATTTTCTGGGGGAATTATGGGACAACTATCCGTTTTGGGTTTTATTGCATTGGGTGGTGCATTTGGTGCATGTTCTCGTTACTTAATTTCTGAACTTTGTGTCATTTTATTGGGGCGTGGTTTTCCATATGGTACGTTAACCGTTAACGTTGTTGGCTCATTTATGATGGGCTTATTGATAGCAGCTTTCGATAATGAACTTTTGGCAACGGAACCTTGGCGACAAGTGATTGGCTTGGGTTTTTTAGGGGCACTAACGACGTTTTCCACCTTCTCGATGGATAATGTGTTGCTTATGCAGCAGGGCGCTTTCTTTAAGATGGGGTTGAACGTATTGTTGAATGTCGTGTTAAGTATTTCAGCTGCGTGGATAGGCTTTCAATTATTGATGCGCAGCTAGCAAAGTAGTTAAAAATTGAACAGGTCGGCTTGGTTTCACCAAGCCGTTTTTATATACTGACATCACTTGTCGGAGTGCCATAAGGCTGAGACCGTTAATTCGGGATCCGTTGAACCTGATCAGATTAGAATCTGCGAAGGGAACAAGAGAAGATATTCACACCGGAGTTCTTTCTGGTTGATCTATCAAAAGTCGAATGTTGTTACAGGCAAATATCGTAAGCTTTAACTAGCCTTAATTTGACTCCTCTTGTCGCATCTATCCGCCAAGCATTTTTATCCAATTACTTTTTATCTAGTATAACAAAGCAAGGAAAAATGCTATGTCGAGTCGCAAACAAGCGAGACTGGAAGCAAAACAGTTCATTGATACACTCTCGGTACAACCGTACCCCAATTCAAGCAAAGTCTACGTAGAAGGCTCACGTCCAGATATTCGTGTGCCAATGCGTGAAATATCACTCGCCGATAGCCTTATTGGAGGCACAAAAGAAGCGCCTATTTTCGAGCCTAATGAGCCAGTACGCGTTTACGATACCTCGGGTGTATACACAGATCCAGAGCACACCATAGACCTCTATAGCGGCTTACCTAAGCTGAGAGAAGGGTGGATTGAAGAGCGTGCCGATACTGAGCTACTTGATGAAGTAAGCTCGGTGTACACCAAAGAACGCTTAGAAGACGAAACACTAGACGATCTTCGTTACGGTAATCTACCACGTATTCGACGTGCCAAAGATGGCCATTGTGTGACCCAATTGCACTATGCTCGCAAAGGTATTATTACCCCAGAAATGGAATATATCGCGCTGCGTGAAAACATGGGGCGTGCCAAGTATCGCGATGAAGTGCTGAATCAACAGCATCCGGGTCAAAGCTTTGGTGCGAACCTACCAAAGGACATTACTGCAGAGTTTGTGCGTAAAGAAGTCGCCGAAGGTCGCGCTATTATCCCTTCTAATATCAACCACCCAGAATCCGAACCAATGATCATTGGGCGTAACTTTTTGGTCAAAGTGAACGCCAACATCGGTAACTCATCGGTCACTTCTTCGATTGAAGAAGAAGTAGAGAAACTAGTGTGGGCGACGCGCTGGGGTGGCGATACCGTTATGGATCTCTCTACTGGACGCAATATTCACGAAACTCGCGAGTGGATTCTACGTAACAGTCCGGTTCCGATCGGTACCGTGCCAATGTACCAAGCGCTTGAGAAAGTGAACGGTGTTGCGGAAAACCTTAACTGGGAAGTGATGCGCGATACCCTGATTGAGCAAGCAGAGCAGGGCGTTGACTACTTTACTATCCATGCCGGTTTACTACTTCGTTATGTGCCAATGACTGCAAAACGCGTTACTGGCATCGTCTCTCGTGGTGGTTCTATCATCGCGAAATGGTGTTTAGCGCATCACCAAGAAAGCTTCTTATATACCCACTTCCGAGAGATCTGTGAAATCTGTGCTAAGTACGATGTCGCACTATCTCTTGGTGATGGTCTGCGCCCTGGCTCGGTAGCCGATGCTAACGACGAAGCGCAATTTGCAGAGCTTCGCACTCTTGGTGAGTTGACCAAGATAGCGTGGGAATACGACGTACAGGTGATAATCGAAGGTCCTGGTCATGTTCCAATGCATATGATCAAAGAGAACATGGAAGAGCAGTTAGAGCACTGTCATGAGGCTCCTTTCTATACCCTTGGTCCGCTGACGACAGACGTCGCTCCTGGTTACGACCATATTACTTCAGGCATCGGCGCTGCCATGATTGGTTGGTATGGCTGTGCAATGCTTTGCTACGTAACTCCTAAAGAGCATCTTGGCTTACCAAACAAAGAAGACGTGAAAGTAGGCATGATCACTTACAAGCTTGCTGCGCACGCCGCTGATTTAGCGAAAGGGCACCCTGGCGCTCAAGTTCGTGATAATGCGCTTTCTAAAGCTCGCTTCGAGTTCCGTTGGGAAGATCAATTTAACTTGTCGCTCGACCCAGATACTGCTCGTGCTTTCCATGATGAAACCTTGCCTCAAGAGTCCGGCAAAGTTGCTCACTTCTGTTCGATGTGTGGACCAAAGTTCTGCTCGATGAAGATCTCGCAAGAGGTACGAGAGTATGCGAAAGACACTGAGCAAGTTGCTGCGGACCAAGCTATATCGATCAAAATGCTGGATGATCCTCTTGAGGGGATGCGTCAGAAATCGCAAGAATTTAGAGAGTCAGGTTCTGAACTATACCACCCAGCAGCACATGCCGAGGTAAGTGACTAATGAGCAAAATCCTTATTCCGTCATCATTGATTGAACTGACTGGTTTAGTTCAGCAATGTTTGTTGTTGGCGAAAGAACAGGGTTTTAGCATCGAAGACATTGAGTTGGGTGTGAGCCCAACTCAATCTATTCAGCTTGTTCGCGACCAACAGACCACACGTATAACGACAGATCTTATTGATGGTTATGACTCTGAGCATGAGAGTTCATTTGTGTTCCATTACCGCTCTGCTTTATCGGTAGAAGCGTGTGCTAAGCAACCGTCGAAAGCGATTTATATTGGCATTGCTGATACGCAGGTATCCGATGAAAAGGAGAAAGTGCTTCAGCTTGATATCTGGCGTCACCCAATTAACAACGAAGTGAGAGCGCTTTCCGTTAAGTCCAAATTCAACGCAATGTTCAATCCTGAACATCACCTTGCTTGGATAGTAACGCTGACAGTACTCGATTTTCCTATCGAAGATGCGTTAACACTTGCTCGAGGAATGCTAACTCAGCAAGCGAATGTTTCACGTGAAACACTGTTGAATGACAACCTTGATGAGGGAAGATCTACTCGGTGGGCTGACCAATTTGATGATTTCCCCACACCTGTACTGGAGGATAACCGACTAGGTATTCAAGTTGGTTGGTCTGCACAAGGCGAGAGCGTTAGCTTTCCAACTCTGACTAAGCAAAGTCTAGGGCTCTATCCAGTCGTTGATGATGTTGCTTGGATTGAGCGTCTACTGCCACTAGGCATCAACACTATTCAACTGCGAATCAAGAACCCACAACAAGCCGATTTAGAACAACAGATCATTCGAGCAATTGAGCTAGGTCGTCAGTATCAAGCACAAGTGTTCATAAATGACTACTGGCAGTTGTCAATCAAGCATGGCGCTTATGGCGTTCACCTAGGACAAGAAGACATAGAAGAATCGAATTTGGCTCAGATAACTAAAGCCGGCATTCGTCTTGGTCTTTCTACTCATGGTTATTATGAGCTACTGCGCATCGTACAAATTCATCCTAGTTACATCGCGCTAGGGCATATTTTCCCAACCACCACAAAACAGATGCCATCGAAACCACAAGGTTTGGTGCGCTTGGCTTTGTATCAAAAGCTGATTGATAGCATTCCTTATACAAATACAGAGGCTGCTTTCAGAACTTCAAAAGACAAAGAAGTAAGTGACTATGTGCTTGGCTTTCCGACGGTTGCGATTGGTGGTATTGACCAATCTAATGCAGACCAAGTTTGGCGCATGGGCGTCTCTAGTTTGGCAGTTGTGCGAGCTATTACGTTGGCAGAATCACCTCAGTCCGTCATTGAGTTCTTTGCACAACTGATGAAAGAAAGACAGCTAACGTTTACTGATCAGAATAGTGAATTAGCGCATACCAAGAGAGGCGAGAATGCTCACGGATAAGCAGTTCCTTCGCTATCAACGCCAAGTAGCTCTGCCTGAAATTGCTGAAAGTGGGCAAGAGCGTTTGAGCAAATCGCATGTGCTGATCATCGGTTGTGGTGGGTTAGGGAGCGCAGCGAGTTTGTACTTGGCATCAGCGGGTGTTGGTAAATTGGTTGTGGTCGATGACGATGAAGTTGATAGCAGTAACCTGCAACGCCAGATCATTTATCGCGAACAAGACCTCCAAGTTGCGAAAACAAAAGCGACTGTAAAGCAACTGACTGACCTTAATTCTATGGTTCAAATTCGCGCTCTTAATAAGCGATTAGACAAAGCACAGCTGCAGCTTGAGGTGATGCTAGCGGATGTGGTGCTCGACTGCACCGATAACATGCCAACGCGCCAGCTAATTAACCAAGTTTGTTTCGAGCAAAATACGCCGCTCATCTCGGCGGCGGCAATTGGTTGGCAAGGGCAATTCGCTGTCTTTGATTACCAAACACCAAGTGAACAAGAAGCGCAGAGTAAAGCCTGTTACCGCTGTTTGTATCCGTTCGACGAATTACCGCAAACGCAAAAGTGCAGTGAGAGCGGTGTCGTCGGTCCGGTGGTGGGTACACTTGGCAACTACCAAGCGATAGCGGCAATTCAAAAAATGGCGACGGGAAAGTTTCATGTCGAGACTGCCAAGTTACACCTGTTCGATGGATTGAAGCTGCAATGGCAAACCATGGCGATAAGCAAAGACAAACAGTGCCAAGTGTGTGCTCAGATTTAGTTTACGAGTAATGGGCAGAATTAAGAGAGTTGGAAGCAATGACGTTATCAGAACAACAAACAACACAAATGACCGCTGCTGACCTAGATATGATCACTATTGTCATTAATGACCAGTCACATCAAGTTGCCAGTGAGTCGAATCTACAGCAAATCATTAGTCAATTTGCGCTGCCTGAAATGGGCTGTGTTTTTGCAATTAATAACAATGTTGTGCCGCGCAGTGAGTGGGCTAGCACAGTTCTTTCACAGGGAGATAGCATCTCTTTGTTTCAAGCGATCGCAGGGGGTTAAAGTCGATGCTTAAAATTGGTGATAAACAATTCGAATCAAGACTGTTCACGGGAACCGGGAAGTTTGCCAACAGCCGATTAATGGCAGAAGCGATTCAAGTGTCGGGATCTCAACTTGCGACTATGGCGTTGAAGCGTGTGGATGTGAACGACCAACAAGACGATATTTTGCTGCCGTTAGTACAAGCGGGTGTGAACTTATTGCCAAACACATCAGGTGCAAAGAATGCTAAAGATGCTGTGTTTGCTGCACAACTGGCGCGAGAAGCGTTGGGTACTAACTGGCTAAAACTGGAAATTCATCCAGACCCGAAGTACTTGATGCCAGATCCAATTGAGACACTTGCAGCCGCTGAACAGCTGGTTCGTGAGGGTTTCATTGTCCTTCCTTATTGTCATGCTGACCCGGTTCTGTGTAAACGATTGGAAGAAGTAGGCTGTGCTGCAGTCATGCCATTAGGTGCGCCGATCGGTTCTAACAAAGGGATAGTTTCTCACGATTTCCTAGAGATCATCATCGACCAAGCTAATGTTCCTGTCGTTGTTGATGCGGGTATTGGTGCTCCTTCACATGCCGCGCGTGCGATGGAAATGGGCGCGGATGCCGTGCTCGTCAATACAGCGATTGCAGCTTCGAGCGATCCCGTTGCGATGGCGAAGGCATTTAAGTTGGCGGTAGAGTCCGGGCGTATGGCTTATGAAGCTGGACTTGCCGGTAAGGTTTCTCATGCGGTTGCGTCGAGTCCACTGACGTCATTCCTAGATGAGCTTTAGTCCTAGATTGGTTTAGCTATTAAGCGAGGAAAACATGAGCTTCGTTGAACAATTTAAGCAGCTTAATTGGGATGACATCTCGATGTCGATCTACGCGAAAACGGCACAAGATGTCGAGCGAGCATTGAATAAACCCAAGCGTGATTTGGAAGACTTTAAAGCGCTAATTTCACCAGCGGCTGAAGCGTACTTAGAGCAAATGGCGCAGCTGTCATACTCGGCAACTCGCAAGCGTTTTGGTAATACCATGTCGCTTTACATTCCACTGTACCTTTCTAACTTGTGCGCCAATGCTTGTACTTATTGTGGCTTCTCTATGGAGAACAGAATCAAGCGTCGTACTTTGAATAGGGACGAAGTGGCTGCAGAAGTTGAAGCCATTAAACGCATGAAGTTTGATAGCGTATTGCTGGTGACTGGCGAGCACGAAACTAAAGTGGGTATGAAATACTTCCGCGAAATGGTGCCTATGATTAAGAAGCGCTTTAACTATTTGGCGATGGAAGTACAGCCACTTGATCAAGACGAATACGCTGAGCTCAAGACATTGGGTTTGGATGCGGTGATGGTCTATCAAGAAACGTATCATCCTTCGACTTACGCCGAGCACCATTTGCGTGGCAACAAGATGGATTTCGAATACCGATTGGATACACCCGATCGTCTTGCAAAAGCGGGTATTGATAAGATCGGTATCGGTGCTTTGATAGGGTTGGAAGAGTGGCGTACCGACTGTTTTTATGTGGCAGCGCACTTGGACTATCTTGAGCGCACGTATTGGCAGACTCGTTACTCAATTTCATTCCCACGTTTACGTCCTTGTGAGGGCGCGCTCCAACCAAAATCAGTCATGACGGATAAGCAACTTGTTCAGCTGATTTGCGCTTATCGTTTGTTGAATCCAGAAGTGGAGTTGTCATTATCGACTCGTGAGTCACCGAAGTTTAGAGATAACGCATTGCCTTTAGGCATTACCAGTATGTCTGCCGCATCGAAAACTCAGCCGGGTGGTTATGCGATGGATGATGTTGAACTCGAGCAGTTTGAGATCAGTGATGAGCGAAGCGCAGGTTCTGTGGAAGATATGATTCGAGCCAACGGGTTTGACCCTGTATGGCGAGATTGGCACTCGGCTTATTCTGGTTAAGTAGCAAAGCAAGCCACAGGTCATCGTTATGTTTCACGTGAAACATAAGTAAAGAAAAGAGGGTTGATGCAAAACATCAACCCTCTACTTTTTCTAGCTTCTAGCTTCTAGCTTCTAGCTTCTAGCTTCTAGCTTCTAGCTTCTAGCTTCTAGCTTCTAGCTTCTAGCTGTGTGCTACTGGTAGCGTTGCTTGACGAAGCCACTCTTTCACATCACCCTCAACAAGTGGGCTGATCTCATCCCATACCTTCTGATGGTAATCATTCAACCAAGCAAGCTCTGGACGAGTTAGCATATCAACGTTGATATTGCGCTTGTCGATTGGACAGCGTGTTAGCGACTCAAATGATAGAACAGGGAAGTCACCGTTAGTTGGGGTTTCAACAACAAGCTCTAGGTTCTCGATACGAATACCAAACGCATCTGCACGGTAGTAGCCTGGCTCGTTTGATAGCACCATACCTTCTGTTAGAGGCACGTCGATTTGCTTCTTCGAAATGCTTGCTGGACCTTCATGAACACTTAGGAAGTGACCAACACCGTGACCGGTACCGTGATCGTAATCGTAGCCTTCCGCCCACAGGTGCTGACGAGCTAGCGTATCGATTTGGTAACCACGTGTGCCTTTCGGGAAACGTGCACGTGCAACACCGATGTGGCCTTTTAGCGCGAGAGTGAATTGTTTAATCATCTCTTGTGAAGGCTGACCGATCGCGATGGTACGCGTGATGTCGGTAGTGCCATCTAGGTACTGACCGCCTGAATCCACTAGGTAAAGTGTGTTCAGTTCTAGCTTGCCAGGTTCAGGTTGGTTCTCGTGATTGTAGTGACACATCGCCGCGTTGCCACCTGCCGCTGAAATAGTATCGAAGCTAAGGTCCATAAGTGTCGGGTCTTCGCTACGAAATGCTTCCAGTTTGTCTGCCAGTGTCGCTTCATCATGCAGGTTACCAGCAGCGACTTCAGCATCTAACCAAGACAGGAACTTACTCATCGCTACGCCATCGCGGATATGACATGCTTTCATGCCTGCGATTTCAACTGCGTTCTTTGCTGCTTTTGGCATTAGACATGGATCAGCTTTACTCACCACAGATGCGCCTGCGTTTTGAAGAACCAGCTTAAACCACGCGTTACTTGTCGCAGGGTCAACCAGTACATTCTTGCCAGTTAGGTTTTCTAGTCGTGCTTGCAATGCTTCTGGGTGATGAACCGTCACGCCGGCACCAACATGAGCGTCAAACTCAGCAGGTAGGCGAGCAGGATCTAGGAAGTATTCCACGCTTGAGTCTGAGTGCAGAATCGCGTGAGAAAGCAGAACTGGTAGACGTGAGACATCTAGACCTCGAACGTTGAGCAACCAACAGATAGAATCAAGTGCTGTGATCACTGCGCTGTCTGCACCGGCTTTTTTCACGAGCTCTGCGATTTCTTGGCGTTTGCTTTCACTTGACTGACCAACTGCTTCTGTTGCCATTAGGCGAACATCAGAAACCACAGGAGCAGGGCGGTCGTGCCACAGTTCATCAATTGGGTTGCTATCGAGAATCTTAAGCTCAAGTGCGCCAGCAAGTTTTGCTTGTGCCATGCCTAGCCAAGCAGCGTTGTGCATGCGAGGGTCGATTGCCACAGACGCGCCATTTGCAAGATGGTCTTTAATCCAATCTAGTGCAGGCTCTTCAATCAAGTGACGGTATTCGAATAGATCAGCAGGAACCTGCTTTGTTACTTGTACTGTGTAGCGACCATCAACAAAGATAGCGGCTTTGTCTTTGGTGATTACCGCAGCACCAGCAGAACCAGTAAAGCCAGTTAGCCAATGTAAACGCTCGTTGTGCGCTGGTACGTATTCACCCAAGTACTCGTCTTCATGAGGGACAAGTAGGGCATCAATATTATGTTGTGCTAGCCATTCGCGAATTGCATTCACGCGGCTTTGGGTATCGTTGTGCATCTGTGTTATTCCTTCAAATTACCGCTCCTTCATGCTCAGGTGTGGGAGCTGTTTCCATCTGCTTCATGCAGTTTACGATTCCATTGAGGTTCGCAATCACTTCAATAGAGTCGGAGTACAACTAGGCCATAGATGAGCCAAAAAGGACTACGACAGTTAAGCTACTCATTTTAGCCGCTAAGCGCAAATTGAGCGCGGTGTTTTTATCTAAGGTGATCGGTTTTTTGTGTGATCATCGTACGTAGCCAGCCTAATGCAGGGTCGTTTTCTCTGTCTCGGTGCCAGAATAAAGTGTAAGCCATAGGTGGGAATTCTAACGGTAGTGGCAGCACGACCAAATCAAGCTGTTTGGCCGCAAGTTGCACAAAATGACTTGGCGCAGTAAAGATAAAGTCGGTGTATGAACATAGACTTGCGGCACTGTTAAAGTCGGGCACAGTGACGGCAATATCGCGGTCGGCGCCAATATCTGCAAGGCGATAATCCAGCAACCAACGGTCGTTGCCATCACAACGTACTTGTACATGGCGTAGGGCGAGATAGGCTTCCAGATTCCAAGGTTGTTTTAGCGCAGGGTGGTTTTTGCGAATAATGCACATTTGGTAATCACGATAAATTTCCAACTCGCAAATGTCATCGGGTGGTTGAAGAGTCAGCTTGGCATCGTTTATATCGATATCTTTTCCAGTTAAGCCTAAATCCAGTTCGCCGCGTTGAAGCATTTTAAATGTATTATCCGACCACGGGTGTGTGCTAATTGTCACGCCAGGTGCTTGTTGAAAAATCGCCGGTAAGAAATGGGGTAGAATGAGAGGGTAGACACTCTCTACCGCTGCTATTTGAAAACGGTATTCACTGCTTTGCGGAGAAAACTCTTCGGGTTGAGTCAGCACTTCTAACTGATTTATCAACAGATCCAGTTTCGGTTTAAGAAACAATGCGCGCGGCGTAGGTGTTAATCCATGTGAGTTTCGAGTGAAAAGAGGGTCATCAAATTGAATGCGCAGTTTAGCCAGTGATTTACTTACGGCAGATTGGCTTAAGCACAATCGGTGGGCCGCACGAGTAACGTTTAACTCTTCAATCAGCACTTTAAAGCAGACCAATAGATTTAAATCGATACGAGCCAGTTTTTCGACATTCACAGTGAATTTCCTCTGAGGAATAATGCTCATGATTATACATCATTTCCATTCATATCATCAGATGATTAAGCTTTACCCAAAGTTCTTTATCCAATTCGGAGTGTTGTGTGTCTAGCCAGTTTTCTAATAGTAAAAAACAGATGGCGTTATTGACCCTTTTGGTTCTTTTCAGTCCTTTAGCGATTGATATTTATCTACCTGCTTTACCTCTTATTGCTTCCACTTTTCAGGTCGATAATGCGCTAGCACAAGACACGATCACTTGGTTCTTATTTGCTATGGGTGTTGGTCAGCTATTCGCAGGTCCCCTAGCAGATAAACTCGGACGTCGAACTGTTGCATTGGGCGGTATCACCATTTACACGATGAGCGCTTTATTGGCGTGGAGTGCTCAAAATATTGAGTGGATGTTGGTTTCCCGACTGCTACAAGGCTTAGGTGCGTGTGCGACATCGGTAGCAGCCTTTGCAACAGTTCGCGATATCTTTGGCCCGGAAAAAAGCGGCAAAATGATCAGCTACCTTAACGGTGCGATTTGTTTCATTCCTGCTTTAGCTCCAATTCTAGGTAGCTGGTTAACTCAGCAATTTGACTGGCGTGCTAACTTTAGCTTTATGGCGGGTTTTGCTGTGGTGTCTGGATCATTGATGTTTTTCATGATGAAAGAGACTAACCCGTCAACAGAAAAGCAAGCCGTGTTTAAGCTTAGTCGGTATTGGGCAGTGCTTAGCACACCATCTTTTGTTTTCCATGCGTCATTATGCTTGATGGCGATGGCGGTTATTCTTGCTTACGTTACCTCCGCACCGTCGGTATTGATGACGGGGATGGGGCTGTCGATGAATGAATTCACTTTCTGGTTTGGTGTGAATGCGGTGATAAACATTGCGGCATGTATGCTGGCGCCTAAGTTTATGGAGCGCGTTGGAACTCACAACACCTTGGTCACCGGGATCTCAACTCTGGGTCTCGCAGGTGTGATCATGCTAGTGATGAATGGTCAGAATACCGCGCTTTCTTTCATGTTACCTATCTTTATGTCTTCTGTAGGTTTTGCATTCATTCTGGGTGCAGCGGCAGGGAAAGCGTTAGAACCGTTTGGTGATAAGGCGGGCACGGCAGCTGCACTGCTTGGATTGTTCCAAATGAGTGGCTCTGGTTTGTTGGTGGGTACACTGCAACGCTTATCTCTGGATCCACAAACCTTGATCGCAATTCATATGTGGGTCCTATTACCTGCGTTGGTCGTTCTGTTTACAAAAGCAGGGAAGAACTGGCACTCGAGCTTTGCGAAAGCGTAAATCAGTGTAATTTAGTATTTTCCAATGTAAGTAAGGCGTGTATATTTGTCACTCAGACTTTTCCTGACACCATAACGGAACTCAAAAAGTAATGTCGTTAACCACGTATGAAATGGCTCGTATTCTAGAGCAAATGGAAGATTCACCAGAAAAGGTGATGTTTGGCAAGTTGCTTAATGAGCTGGGTAATCAAAGCTCCGAGCGTATTCGTAGTGCGGCTAAACAAGTACCTCTGCCAATTTTGCGTGATATCGTGTACCAATTTCAGCAAGTGATTGAGTCACGCAAAGATGAACAAGTCGAGCAGATGGCAAAAGACCTCGCTCAGCAAGGTATCTCAGCAGAAGAGCTACTGGCTTACTTGAATAAATAATAAAAAATCCCCGCATGATGCGGGGATTTTTTTAGCTCGTCATTTTCTTTTTCAGGATGTGGTCCAAAGACAGCGGTCCTGGCCCCCATACGATTACGATAAGAATCATCAATCCCCAAAGTTGGTGGTCATAAAAACCTTTCTCCCACAACAGTGGGTAAGAGATCACTGCGATGATGTTGAACACAAACAGAATTGCTGCCATCGGGCGGGTAATCAATCCTAGTGCCAAGAACACCGGTAGAACCAATTCTGCAGCCGTACCTAAGTAAGCCGCCAATTCCCATGGCAGTATTGGCACTTGGTATTCCAGCTCAAACAAGTACAGTGTGCTATCCCAAGACGAGATTTTGATTAGCCCTGAATTGAAGAATACCCATGCAACCCACAAGCGACAAAAGAGAAGTAGTAAAGGGACAAAGCCAGCTTGTAAGGTATTGATTAAATGGTCGTACCGATACACTAAGTTTTTAACCGTATCCGTCATAGAGTGCTCCTTAGATTGATTTCAATGTAAAGCCGTCAACGAGATCGAGTGCCATGATGCTATTGAGATGAGCGAGTAAAACTTCAGGCATTTCGCTCAAACTCTGTTTCTGCTCTAAACATTGCAGCAGTTGGAAAACATCGGCATCGAGTGCGTGACACAAGGCTTCTCCATTGGCTTGAATCGAGATGACACCTTGCTGTAATTGGTTGATATTAAGTTGTTCGAATTGGCCAGTTTGAATCGCGCTAAACAAATCAAATACTGCGTAGCTGGAGTCAAAGCTTCGGCAGCCTTGTTTAAGGTGCAAAACCAAAGCGGGTTGTTGCTCCTCACTCACTTCGCCAAGCAACGCAAGCGGTTTTAATTGTGCCGCATTGGGTTGTTCATACTGCGCTTGACGAGCGAGGTCGATATGCCACTCGAAGCGTGCGACTTCAGGGCTGTAAGGGGCTTGTGCGATCACCTGACTAAACTGCATGATGGTGTCTTGAAAGCCTTCGCCATAATGCACCACATTTCCTTCTTTTAATGGGTAAGAAAGAACATGCTGGCGAGCTATCTGCTCAAAGCATTCTTCACCAAGCAGCGCTTCAACCATCGGGTAGGTCGCGGACAACACTTCGCTTAAGCTGACGATAAAGTTATTGCGGTAAATTTGTATGCGTTCATCAGCGGTAAACTCATCACTGGCAATATCGCAGTCTTCACCGAGCGCTTGATAGTGCAGGGCTTTAGCAAACTGGCTTTGTAAGGTGGCTAGATTCATGATGCCTTCCTTGGCTCGCTTTGTTCACTTGGAAGTGTGCCTTGCAACAGTAGTTGCGATGCTTTCTGTGCTTCTCCTAATAAGACTTCTGGCGCGGGGATATCCAAATCCCATTCAATCAACGTATGACGTGGACCGTGTTTTTTTGTCCACTGTGAAAACAACTGCCAAACTTCATCGCTAACCGGGCGGCTATGGGTATCAATCCATATCTCACCTTTGTCGAGTTGTTTGATGATAAAACCTGCCAAGTGAATCTCATCCACTTTGTCGGCTGGAATCGCATCTAGGTATGTGTCGCAATCAAAACCGTGGTTGAACGCCGAAACATAAACATTGTTTAAATCGAGCAATAAACGACAGTCAGTGCGCTTTTGCACTTCGGTAAGAAACTCCCATTCGCTGATGGTCGAATGTTGAAACTTCACATAACTAGATGGGTTCTCTATCAAGATCTCGCGTTGCAAATAATTCTGCACTTCATTCACGTTACGAGTGAACACGTTGAGCGCTTCTTCCGTATACGGAAGTGGAAGCAGGTCATTAAAGTAGTGACCGCCGTTTTCACTCCAACTTAAATGGTCAGAAACAAGAATTGGGTCGATTGAGTCAATCAGTGATTTAAGTTGCGCAAGATGCTTTTGACTAACACGTTCCACCGAACCTAGCGACAAACCAATACCGTGGCAGCTAATTTGATATTGCTCGCGAAGCGTTTGTAGCTGATGGCGCTCTGCAGCGTTGGGTTGGAAATAGTTTTCACTGTGGATTTCTAACCAAGACAACTCAGGTTGGGATTGGCTAAAGTAATCGAGGTGAGGGGTTCTTAATCCAACTCCAACAAGGTCGTGGAAGGTGTGGTGTTTCACGTGAAACTCCTTTTCAAATCGTGCGGGAAGAGAAGGATGCGTCTTGGCTTTGCGTTGGTTGAGCGTCAACGCATCCTCACAATAGCTAGCGATAAAAGATTATGAAGAAGAAGTGCTACCGCCAGCGAGTTTGTCACAAAGACCTTTTGGTACGACTACGAATGCGTCTTTTTGGTTATCTTCTTTAGAAGTACCAGCGCATGAGCTGCTTTTTGTTGCACAGTCGTTTTTACCTGCTTTAGAAACGCCATAGCACTTTTCTTTTTCAGCAGCGACAGCTGGAGCTGCAGTTAGCATTGTGCCACCAAGAGCTAGAAGACCAGTAACAGCAGCAGTAACAGCTAGATTCGACTTTTTCATAATAAATTCCTCTGAATGATTTCCTTTACTTTAAGTTGGCAAGATGAATCACCTGTTTTGGCGTTTTTGTTATCAACTTGCTTAACTTAAAAGATAGGAAACTGGCTAAAAAACTTTCAGAAAAATTTCCGAAGTAAATGGGTTTGCAGGGTCAAATGGGTATAACTAATTGATGTGTTGGGCAAAAAAACATCGATTTTTTTATCAAGTTTTGTCTAAACAGCACCCGGTTGTTTAGGTTATAATCGGTTTTTATGTATAAATAACCAGTAGCTCTCATCATGATGGATCCATCTCTATTACTCGACGGTTTGAACGATAAACAACGTGAAGCCGTTGCAGCACCTCTAGAAAACTTGCTCGTTCTTGCTGGCGCAGGAAGTGGTAAGACACGCGTTCTTGTTCACCGTATCGCTTGGCTGATGTCGGTCGAGCAAGCTTCTCCGTTCTCAATTATGTCGGTAACCTTTACCAATAAGGCGGCGGCAGAGATGCGTGGACGTATCGAAGAGCTAATGATGGGCAGTGCAGGCGGTATGTGGAATGGTACTTTCCACGGCATTTGTCACCGTATTCTGCGAGCACACTATCTTGATGCGAAGCTACCGGAAGATTTCCAAATCATTGACAGTGACGACCAGCAGCGTCTGCTAAAGCGTTTGATCAAAGCGCAAAACCTCGATGAGAAGCAATGGCCTGCACGCCAAGTGGCATGGTGGATTAACGGTAAGAAAGACGAAGGTCTGCGTCCGTCGCACATTGATGCGTACCATGATCCAGTAACCAAGACATATCTGCAGTTGTACACCGCTTACCAAGAAGCGTGTGATCGTGCTGGTTTAGTCGATTTTGCGGAAATCTTGCTGCGCGCACATGAGCTACTGCGTGATAACAAGTTCGTCCGTGAACACTACCAAGCACGCTTTAAGCATATCTTGGTGGACGAGTTCCAAGATACCAACAACATTCAATATGCTTGGCTACGTATGATGGCGGGTCCTGAGTGTCACGTGATGATCGTAGGTGATGACGACCAGTCGATTTATGGTTGGCGTGGTGCAAAAGTCGAGAATATTGAGAAGTTTACGCTCGAATTCCCAAGCGTAAATACCATTCGTCTTGAGCAAAACTACCGTTCAACCAAGACCATTCTGGAAGCATCTAACACCCTGATTGCGAATAACACCGAGCGTATGGGTAAAGAGTTGTGGACGGATGGCGTGGTCGGTGAGCCTATCTCGGTTTACAGCGCTTACAACGAATTAGATGAAGCCCGTTTTGCGGTGAACAAAATCAAAGAGTGGCAAGACAAGGGCGGTGCTCTGAATGACGCTGCGATGCTTTACCGTAACAACGCCCAGTCGCGTGTTCTGGAAGAAGCGTTAATTCAAGCCGGTCTGCCTTACCGTATCTACGGCGGCATGCGATTCTTCGAACGTCAGGAAATCAAAGATGCCTTGAGCTACATGCGTCTGATTGCCAACCGTAACGATGATGCGGCGTTTGAACGTGTGGTGAATACGCCAACGCGTGGTTTGGGCGATAAGACGCTTGAAACCATCCGCTTTGCGGCTCGTGATCGTGGTTGCACCATGTGGGAAGCGAGTGTGGCAATGTTGGACGAGAAGGTGCTTGCTGGTCGCGCTGCTGGTGCTCTGAGCCGTTTTATCGAGCTTGTCACCGCGCTAGAAGACGACACCTTAGAGATGCCGCTGCATCACCAAACTGACCATGTGATTAAATACTCGGGCTTGTTCGCGATGTACGAGCAAGAGAAGGGCGAAAAGTCTAAGGCACGTATTGAGAACTTGGAGGAATTGGTGACCGCAACTCGCCAATTCGAGAAACCAGAAGAAGCCGAAGACATGTCACTGCTGACGGCATTCCTAACCCACGCAGCACTAGAAGCGGGCGAAGGACAAGCGGACGAATTTGAAGATGCGGTTCAGCTCATGACATTACACAGTGCGAAAGGTCTAGAGTTTCCATTGGTGTTTATGGTCGGTGTGGAAGAAGGCATGTTCCCAAGCCAAATGTCGGCAGAAGAAGCGGGGCGCTTAGAAGAAGAACGCCGTCTGTGTTACGTAGGCATGACCCGTGCGATGCAGAAACTGTACATCACTTATGCTGAAATGCGTCGTTTGTACGGTCAGGATAAATACCATAAACCGTCTCGCTTTATCCGTGAACTGCCAGAAACTTGTTTAGATGAAGTACGAATGAAGGCGCAAGTTAGCCGTCCTTCAAGCAGTGGTCGATTTAGCCAAACTGTTGTGAAAGAGAGCTTTAATGAAACCGGCTTTACGCTAGGTTCTCGTGTGATGCATCCAAAGTTTGGTGAAGGCACCATCATCAACTTCGAAGGCAGTGGTCCACAGAGCCGTGTACAGATTGCCTTTAACGGTGAAGGCATCAAATGGTTGGTAACTGCTTACGCACGACTAGAGAAACTGTAAGGCTTGACCAAAACTCATACCAATCGTAGTAAATAACTGGTCATTCTAGCTTGTTAAAATACTCGATAACTGCGTTGCAATTTTTGATTGTAGAATAACTACTTATCGAAAAATTGCGCCTTGTTCTCAAGCATTTTCCCTACGCTATTTCTGATCACTTATTTACTGTGATTGGTATCATCAACTTAAGAGCTGCTTCGGCGGCTCTTTTTGTTTGTGCAGTTTTGGTGTCGCTAACGCAGTAAAAAATGGAATGATAAATGGAGTACAAAAGCGCGACTTAACGATGCCGTTTGAAGTGAAAGGTGGGCGTTGTGGGTGAATGCCTGTTTTCAGCAGATCTACTGAGAAAAACTTTAGGCAAAGAAAAACCCCGAGGGCTTGCGCCCATCGGGGTTATAGTCTTACTCGCAGCAATCCAGCTACTAAGAGTGCTCCATGCATCTAATCCATGATAGTGTGCTGAATCCGTCAGCTTAATCCTTACGTCGCCTTCCTAGCGGTGTCCTTAGTGACCTTATCCTGGTCTGCTAACTATCCTCGTTAGCTCTCATCACTTGTTCCCTGAGCGGTGTCCCTGACATCATCCTGATGTTCAAATCCTTGCCTCGTCCAGAGGTGTCCATTTCCCGTCCTTAGTAGCAACCATCCTAGTCACTATTGATTCCGTTCAATGTCCAATTTTGCAATCCATGCCCGACTATTCATCCTGAATAACCGTTTCTTCTTCCTGAAGTTCACCAAGTCCGTGGTGTTTCCTGTTCCGTGTCAGCATCCTTCCGACAGGTTTAATATTACGTGTTTAACGATTTCCAACAACGGGCTAATCTCACATTTTTTTACACTCTTAGCGTTCAAAAAAGATACATAAGTATTAAATTCAATGGCTTATTATCTTTGTTGTACGGTTTTACCATTAAAAAAGAGAGGTTTGCTCAACCCTTTGTGAGAGATCTCGCACAAGGGGTCGAGCGAAAGACTCTTACTGCCCGATAGCGGCACCTTCACGCCTTGGATCGGCTGCGCCCTCAAGACCGTCTTTTGTTATACGTATCGCATGCAGTCCAGAGTTCAAATCACGAACATCAGTTTTAAAGCCCATCTTCTCCAGAGCAGGCTGTAAGCCCTCTGCGGCGGTACCTTGCTCAATATCTAAGGTGCCAAAACGGTTCAGCAATCGTGGCTGATTAATCGCGCTTTGGATGTCCATATCCCATTGCGTGTGGGCGATAATGGCTTGTGCGACGTAACCAATAATGCGGCTGCCACCCGGTGAGCCAATTGCCATGTAAGGCTTGTCATCCTTCATCATAATGGTTGGTGCCATAGATGAACGTGGGCGTTTGCCCGGTTCTAATCGGTTTGCGATTGGCACACCATCTTGATGCGTGCGGAAAGAGAAATCGGTCAGTTCGTTATTGAGCAAGAAGCCGCGTACCATCAAGCGTGAGCCAAAGGCGTTCTCGATGGTTGTTGTCATTGAAACCACATTGCCTTGCTTATCGACGATATTGAAATGGCTGGTGGAAGGCAGCTCGATCGATTGGTCCATGCTTAAGTTCATGGCGTGCGACCAAGGAGGATTACCGGCTTCAGCCTTACTCAAGGCTTTACCGACTTGAATGAGCTCAGCACGTTGTTTGAGATAATCTTTATCAAGCAAGCCTTCGGTTGGCATTGGCACATAATCTTGGTCAGCCATGTATTTACCACGATCCGCGAACGCAAGGCGCGATGCATCGGCGATCACTTGCCATGATTTCGCGCTTTCGGCTCCCCAACCTTTAAGATCGTATTGCTCGGTGATCGCGAGAATCTGTCCAACCGTCAATGCGCCAGAGCTAGGTGGTCCCATGCCGCAGATGTCATAGCTTTGGTAAGCCGCACAAACCGGTTCACGTTGCTTGATTTGGAACGCATCAAAGTCAGGTTGTGCCAATACGCCAGGATTGCCCGGTACATTTTGTACGGTCTTGATGATGTCTGTGGCGATATCGCCTTGATAGAAAGCTTTTGCCCCTTGCTCTGCAATTGCCGTCAGAGTTTGCGCGTATTCAGGGTTCTTCAACAACGTGCCTTCGGCTTTTGGTGAGCCGTCTGGATTGAAGAAGTAAGCCTTAGTCGCAGGGAAGCGTGATAGGCGCTTAGCATCTTTCTCAATCAGACTCGCGAGGCGAGGACTGACTTCGAAACCTTGCTCAGCCAAGGTAATCACGGGTTGGATTATCTTCTTCCATTCCAACTTGCCGTATTTCTGGTGCGTGTCCCACAGCAGTTTCACTGTACCAGGAGTGGCAACGGAACGCCCACCGACAACCGCATCGTAAAATTGCAGTGGTTGTCCTTTGTCATCTAGGAAGAGTTTCGGCGTTGCGGCGAGCGGTGCGGTTTCGCGTCCATCATACGTAGTCAGTTTTTGTTTCTCACTGTCCCAATACACTAAGAAGGCGCCACCACCAATGCCTGATGATTGCGGTTCTACCAAGCCCAGCATCAGCTGCACGGCAACCATAGCATCAATAGCATTACCACCTTGGGCAATAACATCCGCACCAGCTTGGGTTGCAATTGGGTTAGCAGCGGTAACCATATAATCTTTCGCTTTGATCAATTGTTTTTGCTCGAAGCCAGTGCTGTGCTCCGGCGCAACCGCATCTGCTGCTTGGTTAGCAAAGACTGAGGTAGATAAGATTAGTGGGGAAGTAAGAAAAAGACCCGTGGTCACGAGTCGGTTGAACGTCCAATGCATGATGACTCTCCATGTTGCCAGTTTTGTGCTTTGAGCTTGGCAGTTATGGAGAGTCACGTCGAGTCAGCAATCTTAGAAATGTCGATTGTGCTACGCTTTTAAATCAGTACTTTATCCGATAAAAGTATTGATAGTTTGGTATAGAATACTGCCGCCCACTAGAGTAAATACCACGCCGCATAGACCGTCGATGTAGATACCCGCTTGTTGCAATTTACGCTGTAAGCGCTGTGTCGACAGCATCCATGCAAGGCTAGAGAACCAGAATAGCGACAAGCCAAACAGGATGACCAGTGCAATACCTTTGCCAGTAATCGACATACCTGCTGGGACTAAACTCGACATCAAACTGACAAAGAACACCAGGGCTTTTGGGTTAAGAATGTTGGTCGCAAACCCTTTAGCAAACGCTTGACGCTTATTGCTGATCACTAGGTTATTTTGCTTCTTAGGTTGATCCGTCAGTGGGTTTTGGATCATCGAGATCACGGCACGCAATGCGCCAATTCCTAAGTAGAGCAGGTAACTACCACCGAGCAGTTGTACCACGGAATACAGCACTGGGTGCTGGTGGACGACAAAACTCACACCTGTCAGGCTGAACAAAGAGTGCAGCAAAATACCGACGGACAATCCCAACGCAATGTACAAGCCAGTTTGACGACCATGACGCGTCGCATTTTGTACGACCAGCGCAAAGTCCGGACCTGGACTCATTAGGGCAATAAAGTGAATGCTGGCGAGTGTCAGCAATATGGTGGATTCATTCATAACACATCTCAAATTTAACCAATGTGGCTATTGTCGTGGCAAGTCACCTGTGGCGCTTGTAAAAAACTGACAGCTTTCTCGGTAAATGAAATTAACGAGCCACTTGAGAAGGGGAAACGCCGTAGGTCTGTTTAAACGCTTTGCTGAAATGCGCTTGATCGTAGAAACCGATTTGATGAGCGACGTCGGTACCACATTGACCAGCTTGCAGTAACTTCATGCCTTGTTCAAGGCGCAGGCGTGCGAACCATGCATAAGGCGTCATGCCAGTTTGCGCTTTAAAGTGGCGCTGGAACTGAGTTGGGCTCAGTTGGCACAGCTCTGAAAGTGAATCCAAACGCACCGCTTGGTCAAGGTTAGCCATTAGATAATCTTTTAACGTCCCAAGCGATTGGTTTCCTAGCGGCACCACTTTTTGTCGCTCAAGCGATCCGTAGCGATCAAAAAGTTGGTTAAATCCTTCAAAAGGAAGGCAATCTTTGGTGAGTTGGCTGAGGTTTTCACGACGAAGCAGCCCGTGTAAGTTACTAAGTTGTGAAAATATCTGCGGATCCGAGATGATCAGTTCGTTGAAGTGTATTATTTGACCGTTTTGCTTAAGATCAGCCAGATCGCTCAATAGATGAGGTTCGATCGCAAACACATTTACTTCGTAGCCACTCTCGAGCTTAGATTGCCCGTCGTGCAGCTCATCCGGCGGCATAATCACAATTTGCCCGTGACCAACTTGGTGGCTGTTACCTTGGTATTGGAACTTCTGCGCACCATGCGTGATCAGGCCGAGATGAAAATCCAGATGGTAATGCCTTTGAAAAGCAAATTTCTGGTATTTCGCCTCTATTAGACTCAAGTTGTCATGGTCGGTTGCGTAGTACTGAATATGTTCCATTAAATAAAAAAGCTTGGTCACATTATGACCAAGCTTATCTGGCAATTTCTAACTTGTCTTGTAAAAAACGATCACTGTGGCTGAACGATTCGGCGTGAGCGACGGTTATTACGTAATCCATCAAAGCTAAACACGACTAGTGCTCCCCAAATAAAGACGAAAGTGATCGCTTTATCCATGGTAAAGGGTTCGCCATACATCAATACTGCAAGTAAAAACATTAAGCTTGGGCCTATATATTGGAAAAAGCCCAAAGTCGATAATTTGAGTCTTGTTGCTGCACCCGTAAAGCACAGCAGTGGCAGGGTTGTTATAACCCCAGCCGCGATCAACAAACTATTTAACGTAAGTGGATTCGTAAGCATATTTGAGGTTGGTGTATCGGCAATAAAAAGCAAATAAACAGCGGCCACTGGCAGTAGAAGTAATGTCTCGATAAACAAGCCAGTTTTTGCATCGACACTGACTTTCTTTCTTAATAAGCCATAAAAGCCGAAGCTCATTGCTAACGCCATCGCAACAACAGGTACGGAGCCAAATACAATCAGTTGAACGAGTACGCCACAACCTGCCAATACAACCGCGAACCACTGTAATTTACGCAGTCTCTCTCCCAAAAATACCATCCCGAGTAAGACGTTGATCAGTGGGTTAATGTAATAACCTAAGCTGGCGTCGAGCATATGATTCGAGTTTACCGCCCAAATGAAAATCAACCAATTGCCGCCAATTAACATGGAACTTGCGATCAGGTAAGCGATTTTCGTTTTGTCTTTCGCGATGTGGTAAGCCGAGCGCCAGTGACGGCCAAAATGGAGGAGTGCAGCAAGCAAAAAGAAAGACCATATCACTCGGTGGCTTAGAATTTCCAAAGGAGATACTTGTGCGATGGACTTAAAGTACATCGGCGCAATGCCCCACATGGTATACGCGCCAATCGCTAGCAAGATGCCTTGCCGCGCGCGTTGTTGTTCGTCTTCTGGTGTCATGAAGTGTCACCTAATTGTGTGTTTTATAGAGCAGAAAATCAGTATACGAGTCGTGATGCGAAACACCTAACAATTTGCGGTTTTATTCACCATGAAACCCCATTACAATGTGCCCTCACTTTGTGTGCCAGTGGTATGCATAAGCACCTCTTTTTTTAAGACCCAATCTGAGACTTTTCATGACCTCGACCTTGTTAGCCGAACAATCTGATTCGCCTGTAACGCCTCAACGTGTGTTGGAGGATGTGTTTGGTTACCAAGAGTTCCGTGATGGTCAGCAGTTGGTGATTGACGCTGCGGTAGAAGGTCGCGACAGCTTAGTTATCCTGCCTACTGGTGGCGGTAAGTCGCTGTGTTATCAAATTCCTGCTTTGGTTCGCTCTGGCATTACTTTGGTGATCTCTCCGCTTATCTCGCTGATGAAGGACCAAGTGGACCAGCTTAAAGCCAACGGTGTAGCGGCTGAGTGCATTAACTCGACCATGCCTCGTGAAGAGCTGCTCAGCGTGTATAACCGCATGCACACTGGTCATCTTAAGTTGGTGTACGTCTCGCCAGAACGCGTATTAATGCGTGACTTCATTGAACGTTTGGAAAACCTGCCGTTATCGATGATTGCCGTTGATGAAGCGCACTGTATTTCCCAGTGGGGACACGATTTTCGTCCAGAATATGCCGCGCTTGGTCAACTTAAGCAGCAGTTTTCCCATGTGCCATTTATGGCGCTGACGGCGACCGCAGATGACGCAACGCGCCGAGATATTCTTGAACGTCTGCAACTGAATAATCCAGAGGTTTACCTAGGCAGCTTCGACCGTCCCAACATTCGCTACAACTTAGTTGAGAAGCACAAGCCGGTTTCGCAAATCGTTCGTTATCTTGAAACCCAAAAGGGGAATTGCGGCATCATCTATTGTGGTAGCCGTAAGAAAGTTGAGATGGTGACCGAGAAGCTGTGCAACAACCACATTCGTGCTGCTGGTTATCACGCAGGTATGGACGCCGATGAGCGCGCTTACGTTCAAGAAGCTTTCCAACGGGATGACATCCAAATCGTAGTGGCGACCGTGGCATTCGGTATGGGCATCAACAAACCAAACGTGCGCTTTGTGGTTCACTTTGATATCCCGCGCAATATCGAATCCTACTACCAGGAAACGGGTCGTGCAGGGCGTGATGGTTTACCTGCAGAAGCGATGATGTTGTATGACCCAGCGGACATCAGTTGGCTGCGCCGTATGTTGGATGAGAAAGACGATGGTCCACAGAAGCAGGTGGAAACCCACAAACTGAATGCGATGAGTGCCTTTGCTGAGGCGCAGACTTGTCGTCGTCAGGTGCTATTGAATTACTTTGGTGAGTATCGTGAGAAGCCATGTGGCAACTGCGATATTTGCTTAGATCCACCGAAGCACTTTGATGCAACAGAAGAAGCACGTAAGGCGTTGTCTTGTGTGTACCGTGTTAATCAGAGCTTTGGTATGGGCTACGTGGTAGAAGTGTTACGTGGCATGCAAAACATTCGTGTACGTGAAAACGGGCACGATAAGATTTCTACCTACGCGATAGGGCGCGACCACAGCCACGATTACTGGGTGAGTATCTTCCGTCAGTTAATCCACAAAGGGCTGTTGTTTCAAAACATCACGCGTAACTCAACGCTGCAATTAACCGAAGAGGCACGTCCGCTTTTGCGTGGCGATGTGACCCTAGAGTTAGCGGTTCCACGTTTAGACACCGCAGCACGTGCGGCGAAGTCAGATAAACTGACCAGCAAGAACTACGACAAAAAGCTGTTTGCTAAGTTACGTAAGCTGCGTAAGTCGATTGCTGATGAAGATGGTTTGCCACCATACGTGGTCTTCAGTGACGCAACTTTGATTGATATGGCGGAAATTCTGCCAACGTCTTACGGCGAAATGCTGGCAGTCAGCGGTGTTGGTCAGCGCAAACTAGAGAAGTACGCCGATCCATTCCTTGATTTGATTCAAGAACACATTACTCACCACGGATAAGGAACCAAGATGCAAAAGGAATTTGGCTTAGCGGACTACATGCCACAAGAAGGGCGCTTAATCATTACCGCGCCGAGCTTTGACCTTGATAGCTTTCCTGCTTTAGGTGAGCGTTTAGTTAGTTTGCTTTCTGCTACTGTGGTGGAAAAGCAGTGGGATGCGGACATTCACTCTTGGCTGATCGACTTTGAAGGTTGCCGACTGTTTATGAAAGCAGAGCATTACAGCGAAGCGATTTGGTTTGAAGCGTTAGCGATTGAAGAGAGCAGGGAAGAGTTGGATTATCTCGCAGGATTGTTTCAACGCGGCTTCTAAAAATAGAACTTTTCTTGAAAGGGTGTTTCACATGAAACACCCTTTTTTATGCTCAAACGTTTGCGTAAAACAGACGACTTGCGGCGAAAAGTGGTTAATGTATAATCGCCCACCGCTTCGCTCAGAAAGAGCCAAGCCAGTTTATTTTTCATTTTACATTGTTGGTAAGAGCCACTTTATTCAGTGACTCGATTTGGGTTCCCTCACCCCCAAACCAAACTAAAAAGGTATCGCATGAGTAACTTTACCCCTGCGCAGCAGCGCAACGCCCTTATCTATCTGGTTCTATTCCACCTAGTCATTATTGCATCTAGCAATTACCTAGTTCAGCTACCGTTTACTATTTTCGGTTTCCATACCACTTGGGGCGCATTCACTTTCCCATTTATATTCCTAGCGACTGACTTAACGGTGCGTATTTTCGGTGCTCAGTTGGCGCGTAAGATCATCTTCTTAGTGATGTTGCCTGCTTTGGCAGTGTCTTACTTCTTATCGGTGGTGTTCTTCGAAGGTCAATTCCAAGGTTTTGGTCACCTAGGGGAATTTAACTTATTCGTTGCTCGTATCGCGATTGCTAGCTTCATGGCGTACCTACTTGGTCAGATCATGGATGTGCACGTGTTCAACCGCCTACGTCAAATGAAGCAATGGTGGGTGGCACCAACGTGTTCAACGCTTTTCGGTAATGCACTTGATACCATCGCTTTCTTCGCCATTGCGTTCTATCAAAGCCCAGATCCATTTATGGCAGAGCATTGGACGGAAATCGCGCTGGTGGATTACGGCTTCAAACTGATTATCAGTCTTGGTTTGTTCGTTCCGATGTACGGCGTATTACTGAATTACCTAATTAAGAAGCTGACTGCGGTGAACCCTGACTTTAAGGTGACGACAAGCGTTCAGTCTTAATATCAGTGGGAACCCCGAAAGCCGCTTGCTTAAATCAAGCGGCTTTTTTGTACCTGCTTACTGGGATTTAGAGGGTTTTGTACAGCGTGGGGAGCAATTAGATCATGGGTGTCCAAAAGCTCCCTGAGCTGTACGAAGGTAAAAATGAGCAGTAAAAAAGGTCCCGAGTGAGACCTTTTAATCGAAGGTACGGCACGTAGAGGAAGCTCGCTGGTGAAATGGCTAACAGAGCATCTTCTCAATCAAAATGGCTTTTTGCGCATCGAAGGCGCCAAGTTGCAGGCCGTTATCCCAGCTGATGCTTTGATTGAACATCGCCAACATCAAACCGACACTGCGTTGATTGGCGTCCTGCCAGCAATCAGACTCGCTGTACTCTCCATCATTTATCGCGTTGCCATTAACGAGAATGGGCTCGAAACGCCATTTTTCTCCGACACGGTAGTAGCCTTTGCTGGTTAAGGTCTGGTTGGATTGAATCGTTAGATTGTGCTCGATGCCCGGTTCACCTGTTAGTTCAAATACAAACCTTAGCTGGTGGTCGCCACATTGCAGATCAACGATCAGTTGGCCGTTTTCCTCAACCAGTGTCGATTGATAATAGTCTCCAAAGCAGTGCAGCAACCAAGATATAGGGTGACTGGCAGTTTCAAGAAACCACTCTTTGAGCGTGAAGGTGCCCGGTAGGTTAACTTGGGTGACTAGATTGACCACACAAGGTTGGGTTTGCGAAGTGAGCCACTTCTCTATCGTCTTGGCGGTATTAAGCTGAGCAAAGGCGTAATTAACCAATAGGTTGGCGTTCGGTTGCTGCCAGTGAGTGATGTCAGAATTCAATCCCACCAATGGCTTTTCACAGATAAGCTTGGTTGAACCTAACGTCTTTATGATCTCTGCATGAGTATGCGCAGGTGTCGCGATGGTCACGACATCAAGTAGTTTGAGTGCGCTGATGTTCGTTTCTGCCTTTGGGATTGCTTCTTCACTGCACGCTTGCTGAAGCGGTTCTATTTGGTTGGCGCATAACGTTGTGACCGATACACCATTGTTTCGATAGTGGGGAATGTGCGTGCGTCCCCAGTTGATTCCTATGATGCCGGCTTGCTGGATTTGCTCTGGCTTGGTGAAACGTTCACTCAATGGCGGCAAGGCAATTCGTTCATCTGTTAGACGTTGGTCATGGTGATAGTCATTGCTTGGCAGTACTTGCCATGGTTTGTTGTAATGCTGTTTGAGTGCACAAACGAGTTCGTAGAAATTCCACTTATCTTTTAAGTTGCTATCAAGGTGATATAAACCGGCTTCGTTCCGCTCAATAAGCTGCAAAAAGGCGAGTGCAGTATCGTCCATATGAGAAGTCGCAGGATACCAAGCCGTGCTAGCGGTAATAACGCCGTTCTCTTCATATTGGCGGTCGAGATGCGCCAACATGTTATTGCCTTCTGCTTGGTGATGGAGCTGCCAACCAATTCGAGCAACCATCGCATCTGGATTTGCTTGCCAGATTGCATCTTCACAACGAACTTTGTATTTGCCGTAATCATCTTGGGTGTTTCTTTCTTCAAAGATGCCATAAGGCCCGTTTTTTGTGGCATCAAATACCATTGCTGTGCTGACAAAGAGGTAAGGAATATTGTGGCGTTTGCATTGCTCACCAAGCCACGCTGCCCATGCTTCACTCCCCATCGCCATATGGCACACCGCATTGATGTGGTGTTGCTGCCAAAATTGTTCACTTTGCTCTGGATCATCTGGTGAGATTTGGTGGTGATTCCACTCCAATATGTTCCAGCCGCGTAGGTGAAACTGATGAGCGACTTTTGGGGCGAGGGTGCCAGTTAAGCCAGTCATTAAAACGGTTTTCATGATGGTGCATCTTGGTTGGCTAAATTGTGTTTATCAATAAAGCATGGCTGTTTTTCGATGTAGAGCGGAGAAGCTGAGATTTTTGCTGGGCAGCACGTTTTGTAGGGGAAGTAGATGCAAAAAAGCCCAAGCGAACGCCTGGGCTTAATACGTTATGACAGAAGTGGTCGATTATATTGCTACGACGCTTAACGGCCAGCCGATGTCTGTCTGACGGTTGGATTCAATTTCCAACTCAGCCGCAGTCAGTGGGTTTTTCTCTAGCCATTGCGCATCAATGTGTAACGTTAGATTGTCGCCTTCAACTGTTAGAGTCACATTTGGCTCTAGATCAGGATTGCGACGATGGCTGAGCAGAACCGCAAGACGCAACAGTCTCAATACTCGTTTGGCACTTGAGCCTGATAATGCATGCTGCTCAGGTAAAGAAGTGAGTTGTTCGCGATAGCGACGAGCCACTTCACCAATAAAGAACTTCTGCGCGCGCGTGTAACCAGGCAGATCCAAATTCTGCAGCAAGTAAGCACTATGCTCTCCGCCTTTTTTGAAATCGATAGTTAAGCCAATTTCATGCAGTTTTGCGGCGGTCTCGAGTAATATCTTGCCCTGAGGCTCTGTAATCCACTCATCGCCTCCAGCTTGCTGTAAAAGCGTGTGTGCCAGACTAGCGACTTGTTCACCGTATTGGTGATCGAGCTGATAACGATTTTGTACGCTAGCGATAGTGCGGGCACGAATGTCTTCTTGACGAAGCTCTTCAACCATCTCATACACTAAGCCTTCGCGTAGTGCGCCGCCAGCCAGTGTCATAGCATCGATTTCAAGCAATTCAAAAACGGCAATCAAAATAGAGAGGCCACTAGGGAACACTAATGCGCGCTCAAGTGTTAAGCCTTCAATATCGAGCTCTTCTAAATGGTCGGCCAACATGGCTTGCTTCTGTAGACGCTTGAGTTTGGAGTGAGTGATTACTTCGTCCATGCCTTGCGCCAGCATTATCTCTTGCAATGCCTGAACAGTGCCTGATGCACCAACACACACATCCCAACCAATTTCTGTATAACGTTCTAAAATCGGCTGGATGGTCTGTTTCGCTCCTTCAATTGCCGCGTCAAAGTTACGAGCATTCAATTGGCGATCTTTAAAGAAGTTTTCAAGCCAAGTCACGCAGCCCATTTTTAAGCTGGTCAGTGCTTTGGCTTCGAAACCTTCACCGATAATCAGTTCGGTACTTGCTCCACCGATATCGACTACAAGGCGACGACCACTACCGCCAGAGGTGTGAGCGACACCTTTATAGATAGTGGCAGCTTCTTCTTCACCAGTAATCACTTCGATAGGCTGGCCTAGAATTTGGTTAGCCTTTTCTAAAAACACATCTACATTGGTCGCGGTACGTAATGTTGCAGTACCGACGATGCGAATGTTTTGCTTAGGAATGTCCTGCAAGCGTTCCGCAAATAGACTTAAGCAGTCCCATCCTCGCTGCATAGCTTCCATACTAAGAGAATTATGTTCATCTAAGCCCGCTGCTAGACGAACTTTGCGCTTAATTTTAGCCATTGTTTGAACGCTGCCATCGATGTGACGCACAACGAGCATGTGAAAACTGTTCGACCCGAGGTCGATGGCGGCATATAGCGGTGATGATCCTGCTTGACTCATAAACGAACTCAGTTTCCTATTACGATTGTTTTGGTGCCGATTGACGCGGTTGGCGTGGACGACGTCCCTGCGGCTTACGGTTACCAGAACCAGAACGGGTACCGCCAGTATTCGTGCGGCGCTGTTGGTTGCGTGGTGCACGCATACGAATCGGAGCCGGTAGATCTTGAATCAGTGCCGACGAATCGTACTCTGAAACTGGGATTGTGTGCTCAATGTATTCTTCGATTGCTGGTAGGTTAACCGCGTACTCTTCACAAGCAAAACTGATCGAATGACCGCTCGCACCAGCGCGACCAGTACGGCCAATACGGTGAACATAATCTTCACAGTCGTCAGGAAGGTCGTAGTTGAAAACGTGCGTTACCTGAGGAATATGCAGGCCACGCGCTGCAACGTCAGTTGCAACTAAGATGTCGACATCACCTTTGGTGAATTGCTCAAGAATCTTCTCACGCTTCTTCTGCGGTACATCGCCAGTAAGAAGGCCTACACGGTGTCCATCGGCAGCCAAATGTCCCCAAACCGATTCACACTTATGCTTGGTATTGGCAAAAATGATAGCGCGATCTGGCCACTCTTCTTCAATTAGTGTTTGAAGCAGCGCCATTTTGTCTTCATTCGAAGGATAGAAAAGCTCTTCCTGGATACGGTGGCCAGTTTTTTGTTCTGGTTCGACAACGACATGCTCAGGAGTATTCATGTGTTCGAATGCCAGTTCTTGAACGCGGTAAGACAGCGTTGCTGAGAACAGCATGTTCAAACGCTCTTTTGGCTCAGGCATACGACGGAACAAGAAGCGAATGTCTTTAATAAAGCCAAGATCGAACATGCGGTCGGCTTCGTCCAGAACAACAGCTTGAATGTTGTTGAGGTTAAATACGCGCTGTTTGTAGAAATCGATGATACGGCCTGTTGTTCCGATCAGAATATCTACGCCGTCTTGCAGTTTCGCAAGTTGCTTGTCGTAGCTTTCACCACCGTAAGCTAGAGCGGTTTTTAGACCTGTGCTTTCAGTTAATGATTCTGCATCATTGTAAATCTGAATAGCGAGCTCACGTGTAGGCGCCATAATAATTGCGCGTGGCTGTGTAGGCTTACGACCTTCATGTTCCGGAGTCGTCAGAAGGTGGTTGAACGTAGCAGTAAGAAACGCGAGCGTTTTACCAGTACCCGTTTGGGCCTGGCCTGCGATGTCTTGGCCGGTGAGCAGGACCGGCAACGCCAAGGCTTGGATAGGGGTACAAAATTCGAACCCTTTTTTGTCCAATCCTTCAATAACTTGGGGCTTTAAGCCCAAATCGGCGAACTTTTGCTCTGTGATATGCGTCTTTTTCATGGCTATAGAATATCAGCTAAAGCTTGCAATACGAAAGTAAATACATTCCAATAGGGCATCTAATTACTGGTTATCATCCAACCAGTTTCGAAAAACACATTGGAGTGGAAGATGAGTGATAAGATTTTGCAGCTAACTGATGACGGTTTTGAAAACGATGTAATCAACGCTGCAGGCCCGGTTCTAGTGGATTTTTGGGCAGAATGGTGTGGTCCTTGTAAAATGATCGCTCCTATTTTGGACGAAATCGCAGACGAGTACGAAGGCAAACTCACTATCGGTAAACTAAACATCGACCATAACGCAGGTACACCACCTAAGTTTGGTATTCGCGGCATTCCAACGCTATTACTATTTAAAGATGGTAACGTAGCGGCAACGAAAGTAGGTGCTCTGTCTAAAACTCAACTAAAAGAGTTCCTAGACGCAAACTTATAATCACCAAGTGATTACAGATAAAACCGTGCAAAGTTACAATGCACGGTTTTGTTTTTCTAACTCTGGACTAGAATACTAATTAGTGCTAACTTATCGCGCGTTAATTGAACAAATTTCTCTTCTTGGTCGATCCTGAGACCAAATCCATCTTAACTAGAAAACAGATCTTATTTTGACTAAACAAGAATCCACCACCATGAACCTTACCGAACTGAAGAACAGACCTGTGTCTGACCTTGTAAAACTGGGCGAAAGCTTAGGATTAGAGAACCTAGCTCGCTTAAGAAAACAAGACATCATCTTCGCGATTTTAAAAGCGCACGCGAAAGGCGGCGAAGACATCTTTGGCGATGGGGTTCTGGAAATTCTGCAAGACGGCTTTGGTTTCCTACGCAGTGCAGATAGTTCATACCTTGCGGGTCCGGACGATATCTACGTATCACCAAGTCAGATTCGTCGCTTTAACCTACGTACTGGTGACTCTATCGCTGGTAAAATTCGTCCACCAAAAGACGGTGAACGTTACTTTGCCCTTCTAAAAGTCAATACCGTTAACGACGATAAACCAGACAACGCCCGTAACAAGATCCTATTTGAAAACCTTACCCCTCTACATGCGAATGAGCGCATGGTGATGGAGCGTGGTAACGGTTCAACAGAAGACATTACAGCACGTGTTTTAGACTTGGCATCGCCAATCGGTAAAGGTCAACGTGGTCTGATTGTTGCTCCGCCTAAAGCGGGTAAAACAATGCTTCTGCAAAACATCGCGCAAAGCATCGCGTACAACCACCCAGAGTGTGAGTTGATGGTTCTTCTTATCGACGAACGTCCAGAAGAAGTAACCGAGATGCAACGCCTAGTTAAAGGTGAAGTGGTTGCGTCGACTTTCGATGAGCCAGCATCTCGTCACGTACAAGTAGCGGAAATGGTGATCGAGAAAGCAAAACGTCTTGTTGAACATAAGAAAGACGTGGTTATCTTGCTTGACTCTATCACTCGTCTAGCTCGTGCTTACAACACCGTAGTGCCTTCATCAGGTAAAGTACTAACAGGTGGTGTGGATGCAAACGCATTACATCGTCCTAAGCGTTTCTTCGGTGCTGCACGTAACGTAGAAGAAGGCGGCAGCCTAACTATCATTGCAACGGCACTAGTAGATACTGGTTCTAAAATGGATGAAGTTATCTACGAAGAGTTCAAGGGTACAGGTAACATGGAACTGCACTTGAACCGTAAGATTGCTGAGAAGCGTGTATTCCCTGCGATTGACTTTAACCGCTCAGGTACACGTCGTGAAGAGCTACTGACGAAGACTGACGAACTACAGAAGATGTGGATTCTGCGTAAGATCGTTCACCCAATGGGCGAAATCGACGCAATGGAGTTCCTAATCGATAAGCTAGCGATGACGAAGACCAACGATGAGTTCTTCGATGCGATGCGTCGTCAATAGTCTCAGATAAGTTATTCTGCGAAAAGCCACCGTATATCGGTGGCTTTTTTATTGCTTTCTCCCGATAGAAGTATCAGAATGAAGGAAATGTTATCGGGAGGTTAACATGCAACAAGGAATGTTGTCGTCATTACTCCTGAGCTTGTCACTTATCACTCTACCTGCGACATTATCTGCCAAGGAAATGCATGAGTCTGTAGTAGAACAGTGGCTTCAGGATACTCAAATACAGACTAAAGTCTCTGAACTGCTTGATTACGCTGTCAGAGATGAAGTCGACTCGCTTAAATTTGCCCTTGATCGACTTGCTTTGCCTCAACAAGAGGTGGTGCGCTTTCAATTGTTGGAAAAGCTTGAAAAGCAAGATGTGATTCTCACGCCTCGAATGGCTCTGTTTGTTGAGTCCCAGATCCGTATGACCCCGACTTATCAAGTGTTAGAGCGAGGTGATGGGTATGAATTTAGTGTACCCGCTTTTAACTTTCCCGTTATTGCGAGTCGCTTGATTAAGCGTTGGAAACAAGACCAAAGTACCTTGGACTTTGTCTTACAAGCTGAACGAAGAGAGCTTAACTTAAAGCAATGGCTTACAGGGCCATCTCAACAAGCTCAAGCGCGTGAAGCGCTTTTGATTCGAGAGTTAGACAGTTTATCACCCAACGCGCTTGCTGCATTAACGGCCCAGTTAACCAAAGCAAATGTGACCAGTTGGTTACCCTCGACGGCCGTGATAGTCAGGTTGGCACAAGTTAGTCAGGATGAGGAAGTGTACAACTTACTCTGGCGGATGAAAGCCGATTACAACAGCCAGTCCGAGCTTGAGCGTTTAGCTGCGGTTGGAGACGTTTTTTCCATTCAGCAATTGATGAATGCCACAGTTAACCCATCACTCAAGCCAGAAGCTATTAGTCTACTTACAAAATCTAACCCTCTATCTCCGCAAGTAAAGCAGTTTCTAGTTAGAAAAATGGCGTTATCAGAAGAAGCAACCATGGTTGCTCGAGAGCTTGCTCAACAAGGGCATCAAACCTGGTTGGAAGAGTTAGTATCTTCGAACCATCAGATAAAGACTCGGCAGATTGAACAAGTATTAAAGTAATCTGGCTCACATACCCACACAAAATAGGAGGATCTTAGCGTCCTCCTATTTGTTATACTGCGGACAGTTTAATCAGCCAGCATGAAGGCCTATGAGTTTTAAGGATTTACGCGAATTTATCGACCACCTAGAACAGAAAGGTCGACTTAAACGCATCACTCACCCTGTCGATCCCGCTTATGAAATGACAGAAATCAGCGACCGCACCTTGCGTGCTGGTGGACCTGCGCTGTTGTTTGAGAACCCAATCGGCTACGACGTACCTGTTTTGACTAACCTGTTTGGTACACCAGAGCGTGTCGCAATCGGTATGGGACGTGAAGATGTTAAAGAATTAAGAGAAGTCGGTAAGCTGCTGGCTTATTTAAAAGAACCTGAGCCACCAAAAGGCTTCAAAGACGCTTTAGAAAAACTGCCAGTGTTCAAACAAGTATTGAATATGCCGGCTAAGCGTTTACGTAAAGCACCATGCCAAGACATTGTTTGGCAAGGTGATGAAGTCGACTTGGATAAAATTCCGGTAATGAGCTGCTGGGCAGAAGATGTAGCGCCGCTGCTTACTTGGGGCTTAACCGTAACCAAAGGTCCAAATAAGAAACGTCAGAACCTAGGCATTTACCGTCAGCAGAAAATTGCCAAGAACAAAATCATCATGCGTTGGTTAGCCCATCGTGGTGGTGCGCTTGATCTGCGCGATTGGATGGAAACCAACCCAGGTAAACCTTTCCCAGTTTCGGTCGCGTTTGGTGCAGACCCAGCAACCATTCTTGGCGCAGTAACACCAGTGCCAGATACGCTATCGGAATACGCATTTGCAGGTTTGCTACGTGGAAGCAAAACGGAAGTCGTGAAGTCAGTCAGCAACGATTTGGAAGTGCCAGCGAGCGCGGAAATCGTGATGGAAGGCTATATCGACCCGAACGAGTTTGCTGATGAAGGTCCTTACGGTGACCACACTGGCTACTATAACGAAAAAGAAAAGCACCACGTATTTACTATTACGCACATTACTATGCGTAAAGACCCTATTTATCACAGCACCTACACAGGTCGTCCGCCAGATGAACCAGCTGTATTGGGTGTGGCATTAAACGAAGTGTTTGTGCCTATTCTGCAAAAGCAATTCCCAGAGATTGAAGACTTCTATCTTCCGCCAGAAGGTTGTTCGTACCGAATGGCCGTCGTCACCATGAAGAAGCAGTACCCAGGACATGCCAAGCGCGTAATGATGGGCGTGTGGTCTTTCTTACGTCAATTCATGTATACCAAGTTTGTTATTGTGTGCGATGAATCGGTAAACGCACGAGATTGGAATGATGTCGTGAAAGCCATGTCAGAGCATATGGATCCTGTACGTGATACCTTGATGATAGATAACACGCCAATCGACTCGCTCGACTTTGCTTCACCAGTGGTTGGGCTTGGCTCCAAAATGGGCTTGGATGCGACCATTAAATGGGATGCCGAGCTGGCGACGCGAACCGAGGTTACTGAGCGAGACAGCAAAGCGATTACCGAAGCAGAACTAAATGAGTTGAAACAGCAACGCCCTGAGATTGTTGACGTCTATCTTCCAGTTACAGCAAACAACCAATTTGCTGTCGTGACTATGAAGAAAGACCAAGCTGGTCAATCCCAAGAATTGATGGAACATCTATGGGGCTTCTTTGCTCAGTACACGGATAACAAATTCATCATTTTGTGCGACGATGACGTTAATGCACGAGATTGGAATGACATCATTTGGGCGGTGACAACTCGAATGGACCCAGATAGAGACACGATTCAAGTGCTTGGTAAGACTGAGAGTTCATCCAAATTAGGACTGGATGCGACCAACAAGTTCGAATCTGAAGTCACGCGCGAGTGGGGTACGCCTATCAAAAAAGATCCTAAACTTGTGGCTAAAGTCGATGAGATTTGGGACCAGTTAGGTATTCTATGAGTCATCAAGTCCACCTTCTACCAATGGACGTTACATTCCAAGTAAAAGAAGGGGAGACGGTGTTGGAAGCTGCGCTCAACAACAATATTCGCTTCCCACACCGTTGCCAAGTTGGCGCTTGCGCCATGTGCATGTGTAAAAAGCTAACGGGCGAGGTGAGCTATCACCTCGAACCTATGCTAACCGAAAAAGAGCAACAGCAAGGTTGGATATTCCCTTGCCAAGCCTATACAGAAAGTAATTTAGTGCTTACTTTTGACGAGTAAGCGAGAGGAACACCATGACCATCCAATGTAAAGTAAAGTCTATTCAGCCGTTAGCTTGTAATACTTACCAAATCCTTCTTCATCCAGAATCACCAGTGCCTTTTAAAGCGGGTCAGTACCTAATGGTGGTGATGGGTGAAAAAGACAAACGTCCTTTCTCTATCGCAAGCAGCCCTTGTCGTCATGAAGGTGAACTTGAACTGCACATCGGTGCTGCGGAACACAACGCTTATGCACAAGAAGTTGTCGAAGCAATGCAAGCGGCGCTTGAAACTGATGGTCAGATTGAAATTGATGCGCCACATGGCGATGCTTGGGTTCAAGAAGAAAGCGAACGCCCATTATTATTAATTGCTGGTGGTACAGGCTTCAGTTACGTTCGCTCGATTCTGGATCACTGCGTAGCGCAGAATAAAACCAATCCTATCTATTTATATTGGGGCGCGCGCGATAACTGCCAGCTTTATGCTAAAGACGAACTGGTCGAGATTGCCGACAAGTTTGCCAATGTTCATTTTGTGCCAGTAGTAGAAGAAGCTCCTGCAGACTGGCAAGGTAAAGTTGGTAACGTGCTACAAGCTGTAGCTGAAGATTTCGAAAGCTTAGAAAACTACGATATCTATATTGCAGGTCGTTTTGAAATGGCTGGCGCAGCACGTGAACAGTTCACTCAGAACAAGAAAGCGAAGAGCGAACGTATGTTCGCAGACGCGTACGCATTCATTTAAATACGGCTTTTGATACAGAAAAAGAGGGTTTTTTACCCTCTTTTGTGCTTTTTTGATGAAATAGTCATCGAACAGTCAGTTTTTTCCATTTTTTTTCAAAAAAGGGTTGCGAACGGATCTGAGTTCCCTATAATGCGCATCCACCGACACGGCAGACGCGATAAGGCTTCAGCAGGGTCGGAGAGGTGAAAGCTTCTACGAAAAATAAAATTGAAAAAGTGTTTGACACTGTCAATTAAATCGCTAGAATGCACCTCCGCTTTGAGAGAAAAACTTATCGCAAAGCAAGCTCTTTAACAATATAGACCTATCAATCTGTGTGGGCACTCGTTGATGATAATCCAATTCGATACTTCGGTATCAAATTAGGTTTCAATGAAACGAAGTGACCATTGAATCGAAAGATTCAGCACAGTCAATTCAAACATTACTTTATGTAATGTTCAGTATTCATTGAGCCGAACAAAATCTTAAATTGAA
>NZ_JAWOVC010000026.1:0-41407 GCF_033339735.1 Vibrio sp. 2033 | reverse complement strand
GAGGCTTCCTTTTTCAACCTCATCAACTACAGTGAGTTTAAAAGCGAGGGAGTAATCGCGCTGAGTTCTTTTAGTTGCTGATTTCATAACACTCTCCAATTTTGGGGGTGGAAAGTGTCAACCTTATTTAGGACGGCACATGACCAAAAAAGAAAAAGCTGGCTAAATGCCAGCTTTTTTATTGCTTTGGGTTACCCATGATCTTTTTGCTTTTTAAGCTTTTGACCACCCATGATCTTATTGCTGTGCGACCTTCTTTGTCTGGTCCATAAGACCCAGAGCACCAAAGCCAGTAATCACATCTAGGTTTGTTTTCAAGCCCGTTTCGTCACTTCCACCAATGTAATTTTGTGGCATCTGAACTTGGAAGTTTTGCAAATTGTTGTACAGCGAGTTCGCTACGTCTCGATTCAATTCTGCCAAGTAAACTTCACGGTTTGCTCCTAACGCCGCATACTTACCTTTTAGGACTTCAGATTCTGCGCGACCTTTCGCTAATATCGCTTTCGCTTCAAACTCAGCAGAAAGTGCGTTCGCTTTTTGAATCGCTAAGTTAGCCTCTGCGATAGCTAGCTCTTTCTCCTTCTCGACTTCAGCAAGTCGTTTGGTTTTTTCCACTTCAACGATTTCACGCTCTGCAATCTGACGTGCAACTTCCACTTCTTTTTGCTGAGCAATAATTGCGAGTTCTTTACCACGCTGGGCGTCTTGCACCTCACGTGTTCGTTGAATCTCTTTGCGTAACTGCTCGGTCTCTGCCTGTGCTTTCGACGTTTCTTGTTCCTGAATCGCACGAATACGATCCGCCACTAAACGTTTTTTATCTGCCAATAGCTGATCTAATTGCTTTTCTGGCTGCGGGTCACCAATGGTCACCTGCGTCACTTGAATACCGTATTGTTGTAACGGATTGTCTTGACGAATCGGTTGCCCGGTTTTGTCTACGACAGGTACGGTTTTCCAAACCAGTTGATTGGTGCGCTGTAATTGGTTCGGATTGGCTTGATTCACCCCAACAGGCGCAAGATCCAACTCTTCCACTTCAACCTGACGTCGCTCTGTTAGATAAATCCCCTCTCGTAACTGATCGCCAAGTTTCGATTTGAACTGGTTCAAGCCACCTTGGAAAAACTCTTCACCCGTGTATTGGGTTGCGGTAATCACCGTTACGTTACGTGCGTTCTTTACAAGCAGCGCATCGATCAAGTTACTGTTGTTGCGGAACTCTTTGTGCATCTTCTTCACCGCTTCAGGGTCATTACTGAGCTTAAAGCGGAATGTTACGGGGATTTGACCAATATAGGTGTCGGCAAATCGAACCTGAATCGCATCAAGGCGTTGATAAAAATCTTCGCCCTTGCTGTTACCGAATGACACGGTGATCACTTGGTCATACTTGGTGATTTTGGACAGAAATGGCATGCGAAAATGAATGCCAGGTTCAGTAAACACATCCAACTTACCAGTAATATTATTCTGATGCACGTAGCTGTAACCCGCATCGGTCATCAGCACCGAGCTATTAATCGTTAAGCCTATTGCCAACAGCGGTACGCCAAATACGGCTGCTTTTAATCCTTTATGTAGTAACTGACGTCTTTCTTCCACCTTTAAACCCCTTCCTAAACCTCTGCTTTCCATTTTGTTCTCCTTTTTGGATTGTTACTGAGTTAAATCGATAAAAATCAGATTGCTATGCAACTCAGCGACAAGTACTAATGTATCAAAATGTTACATTAAGGAATAATCGACAGATTCATGGAATAAATAAGATTTTTACGAATAATACAAAATCATCAAAAATTTGCGGAGGATATCGATGTTTTACGCAGAGGGATTAAAAGAGAAGAGTCACAGGCAATAAAAAAGGCCGCCGAAGCGACCTTTCTAACAATCATATAAAGTGCTTACTTCACACGACCTACGTATTCAGCAGTACGAGTATCTACGCGAATCACTTCACCAATTGAGATGAACAGAGGAACACGAACAACAGCGCCAGTTGATAGAGTCGCTGGTTTACCGCCAGTACCTTGAGTATCACCTTTCAGGCCTGGGTCTGTGTCTACAACTTCTAGCTCAACGAAGTTTGGTGGAGTAACAGTAATTGGGTTACCGTTCCAAAGAGTGATCATACAAGTGTTGTTTTCTACCAACCACTTAGCGTTTTCACCTACCGCTTTTGCATCTGCTGCGATCTGTTCAAACGTTTCACTGTTCATAAAGTGGTAGAATTCGCCGTCTGAATATAGATAATCTAGGTCGATATCCATTACGTCTGCCACTTCACAAGTGTCACCAGACTTGAATGTTTTCTCTAGCACTTTACCAGAAAGAAGTTTACGAATTTTAACACGGTTGAACGCTTGGCCTTTACCTGGTTTAACGTATTCGTTTTCCAGAATTACACAAGGCTCGTTATCAAGCATTAACTTAAGACCGCCTTTAAATTCATTGGTGCTAACTGTAGCCATTTTTTCCTCTTACATTCTTAGAGCTAAATTCAATGCCGCACATAATAACCCGAAAAGTCGAATCTGTTGAGCAAAACTGGCTCAAACAGTTGGCGAATGGGATCTCTGATCCTGCAAAATTGCTCGAAATACTGGAAATTGATCCTTCACCGTGGCAAGACGGGTTTGCCGCGCGCAAGCTGTTTGCACAGCGTGTACCGCAAAGTTTTGTCGATAGGATGGAGAAAGGCAACCCTAAAGACCCTCTTCTACGTCAGGTTTTACCACTGAGCGACGAATTTGAGGTGCATCCGGGTTACTCCAATGATCCATTGGAAGAGCAAGACAATGAAGTCCCTGGCCTGCTACACAAGTATCGCAACCGCGCCCTGATGATTGTCAAAGGTGGCTGCGCGGTAAATTGCCGTTACTGTTTTCGTCGTCACTTCCCTTATCAAGAGAACAAAAGCGGGAAACAAGCCTGGACCAAGTGCTTAGAGTACATGGCACAACAACCAGAGTTGAACGAAGTCATCTTCTCAGGTGGTGATCCATTAATGGCAAAAGACGATGAGATTCATTGGCTTTTAGAGCACATTGCTCACATTCCTCACATCAAACGTCTGCGTATTCATAGCCGTTTACCTGTGGTGATTCCAGCTCGAGTCACTGATGAACTATGCCAACTTCTGCAAGCATCAAGGTTACAAATCATCCTCGTCACTCACATCAACCATGCCAACGAAATCAATGACGAATTTGCTGAACAGATGTTCAAGCTCAAAAGAGCGGGCGTTACGCTTCTAAACCAAGGCGTTCTGCTGAAAGGCGTGAATGATTCGGTAGAAGCTCAAGTGGCATTAAGTGAGGCCTTATTTGACGCGGGTATCTTGCCTTATTACCTCCACGTTCTTGATAAGGTGCAAGGCGCAGCGCACTACTTTATTTCGGACGAAGAAGCGAAAGCTATTATGCGCGGACTCATCACGCGTGTATCGGGTTATCTGGTGCCAAAACTCACACGAGAAATTGGTGGCAGGCCAAGTAAAACGCCGTTGGATTTGCATTTAGAATAAGCTCCAACGCTCAATTAAATTTGTCGTCTAGATTGATTATTTTTGTTCGCTTTGCACGGTAAGTCTATGCATACTCCGCACTTTTGGAGGTCAAGATGCATACAGCATTCGAACAAATTTTCGATCTTGGCCCATTCAGTTGGCCTGCCCTACTATGCTGCGCCATTAATGGGCTCATGATCGGTATAGAGCGCCAAACTCGTGGTAAACCGGTTGGCATTCGCACAGCAATACTAATTATTTCAGGCACCTACCTGTTTATGTCGATGGCCGTGTCGTTATCGCCAAATACACTTGATCAAGCACGAGTGCTTGGTCAGATTATTACTGGCGTCGGCTTCTTAGGCGCTGGCGTTATGATGACACTTGATGGAAAAATCCATGGCGTAACATCCGCGGCTGTAATATGGGTGCTAGCAGGTTTAGGTTTGATGATAGGTTTAGGTTATTTAACGCAGTCGGTGGTTATTACTCTCCTGACATTAACCGTGTTGTTAGGTGTGGATAAAGCAGAAAACCACATCAAAGCATTACGCCGCGGTGTTCATCAAAGAATTCAACAACGCAAAACTTCATCACGATTAATTAAATAGTTAACGATCCGAGAAACTCGCTTCATCCCATCTGTAATTAAAAAGCCCTCGACGAACATCGAGGGCTTTCTGTATATAAAGATTCTGACTTTCTCAGGGATTACTTAGCAAAGTTGATGAGTGGGAAACACTTGAAGAAACCGTTATCCGCACAGTTCAAAAGACCAATTTGCACGCCATCGATTTGATCGGTCATGTTGAAGAAACCAAACTGGAAATTAGACTTCTTAGAGATACTCGCTAAGCCCACATCCGCCATGGTGTAGCCTTCAGAATAGTTCACCGCGCTCCAGTTCAAGCCTTTTACGTTGTTCGTAATGTTAACAGCACCCAAGTTAACACCCGTCGTCTGACCTTGGTTCCAGTTAACTAAGCCTAAAGACGCGCCTTTCATTTCTTGATTTACTTTTGCTGCGCCAAAAAACAGACCGAAGTTCACACCTGTCGTACGATCCGTTTCTGACATACCAAGCAGTGAAAAGTCGACACCTTTAACCTCATTTACCTGCCCATGCAGCACAGCTAAACGAACGCCACCAACTGAAGAATTAGAAGGTGCGTTTGTGTTATCGATAGTAGAGAACATCACAGGTGTACTGTCGGCAAAAGCAACAGGTGATGCGATAGCGGCTGCAACCGCCAATGACGTCATAAGCTTTTTCATTTTCATCTCCATGATGGGAAGCAACAATTTACAACATAGTGTAATGTTCAGATTTTGCTCTGTCCCCGTTCAAAAAGTGTTAGCAATAGGTCAGATTTAACCATCTGACTCAAAAGAAAAAATATTTCTCTTCGATTTTTTGCTTCTGAAATGGCGCTTTTTACGCTCAAAAATTTCATGATAAGCCACACCAGAACGTCATGTTTCTCAGGTGATACGCATAAAAAAGTCGAGGCATCTGCCTCGACTTTTAAAGGTTTGGTCGGTTATCTTTCCGCTATAAGGTTTCCCTAGAGCGATGAGATAAGCTGGCTTACATCATGCCGCCCATACCGCCCATGCCACCCATGCCGCCCATGTCAGGCATCGCTGGCGCGTCTTTTTGCGGTAGGTCAGTAACCATCGCTTCAGTAGTGATCATCAGACCTGCAACCGATGCTGCGAATTGTAGTGCAGAACGAGTAACTTTAGTTGGGTCCAGGATACCCATTTCTAGCATGTCGCCGTATTCGCCTGTTGCCGCGTTGTAGCCGTAGCTACCTTCACCCGCTTTCACGTTGTTCGCAACCACTGAGTCTTCCTCACCTGCGTTCTTCGTGATTTGACGGATTGGCGCTTCCATTGCACGTAGTGCAACGCGGATACCAACGTTTTGTTCTTCGTTGTCACCCGTTAGGTGAGCAATCTTAGATGCCGCGCGGATAAGTGCAACACCACCACCAGCAACAACACCTTCTTCAACCGCTGCGCGAGTTGCGGCTAGCGCATCTTCTACACGGTCTTTCTTCTCTTTCATTTCAACTTCAGTCGCTGCACCGACTTTGATTACTGCAACACCGCCAGCCAGTTTAGCTACGCGCTCTTGTAGTTTCTCTTTGTCGTAGTCTGAAGTTGCGTCTTCGATTTGTTGACGAATCTGAGCAACACGGCCAGAGATCATCTCTTCTTCACCGATACCATCGATGATAGTCGTGTTTTCTTTCGTGATAGAAACACGCTTCGCTTGACCTAGATCTTCTAGTGCAACTTTTTCTAGCTCTAGACCGATCTCTTCAGAAATCACAGTACCGCCAGTTAGGATAGCGATGTCTTGTAGCATTGCTTTACGGCGGTCACCGAAACCAGGTGCTTTCACAGCTGCAACTTTTACGATGCCACGCATGTTGTTCACAACCAATGTTGCTAGCGCTTCGCCTTCTACATCTTCTGCAATGATAAGCAGTGGACGAGATGCTTTCGCGACAGCTTCTAGCGTTGGAAGAAGCTCACGAATGTTTGAGATCTTCTTATCAACAAGAAGAATGAATGGGTTTTCTAGATCAACACTGCCTGATTCTTGGTTGTTGATGAAGTAAGGAGACAGGTAACCGCGGTCGAACTGCATACCTTCTACTACGTCTAACTCGTCTTGTAGCGCCTGACCTTCTTCAACCGTGATAACGCCATCACGACCCACACGCTCCATTGCTTCTGCAATGATATTACCTACGCTTGCGTCTGAGTTTGCAGAGATAGTACCAACCTGCGCGATCGCTTTTGTGTCGTTACATTCAACAGAAAGCTCTTTTAGTTGCTCAACTGCCGCAGCAACAGCTTTGTCGATACCACGCTTAAGATCCATTGGGTTCATGCCCGCTGCGACTGCTTTTAGACCTTCGTTAACGATAGATTGTGCTAGTACCGTTGCTGTTGTTGTACCGTCACCCGCTGCGTCGTTTGCTTTAGACGCAACTTCTTTAACCATTTGTGCGCCCATGTTCTGGAATTTATCTTCCAGCTCGATTTCACGCGCTACTGATACACCATCTTTAGTGATAGTCGGTGCACCAAAAGATTTGTCTAGAACGACATTACGTCCTTTAGGACCCAGTGTTACTTTTACTGCGTCAGCCAGAACGTTTACACCTTCCAGCATTTTAACTCGTGCGTCATTACCAAATTTAACGTCTTTAGCAGCCATCTTTGATTTCCTTTCTAAAATTCTTTGTGTGTAATTTCGTAATTGAATCTGAGCAAAAAATTACTCAATGATTGCTATTATTCAACGATCGCCATGATGTCGTTTTCAGACATGACAAGCACTTCTTTACCGTCGATTTTTTCAGTTTTTGTACCGTAACCTTCAGCGAAGATAACGGTATCACCGACTTTAACGTCTAGTGGCAGTACGGTGCCGTTTTCTAGGATGCGGCCTTTACCCACAGCTAGAACAACACCGCGAGTCGATTTTTCTGCAGCAGAACCAGTCAGAACGATGCCACCAGCAGACTTAGATTCAACTTCTTTACGTTCAACGATAACTCGGTCATGTAATGGACGAATGTTCATCGGTCGTCTCTCCTGAAAATTTCCATGTTTATTTGATAATTGTCCTTAGGGACTGTAGCCCCAGACACGTGATCCCTATATAAGGGGTCGAAGCAGCGATCCCAAGGGGGTGGCACAAAATTTTTGTGACTTAGTTAAAATAACGAACAACTAGGCAACGGTTTGCGTTAGAAATGCTCACTCGCTCGGCATCTCGCTTTCTTGTATCCTTGCATTTTGCTCACCAGATAGTTGTCACACATGCAGGAAAATAACAAGCTGGAACCCCAAGCGACCGATAAGCATGGTTTGTTGACCGCACCCATTCCTGAAACGCTGCGGAAAATGACCGTACCCATGACCATGGGCATGATCGCAATTTTGATGTTTAACTTGGTGGACACGTTTTTTATCTCGTTGCTTGGCACTCAAGCGCTAGCAGCTATCAGCTATACCTTCCCTGTCACCTTTGCGGTTAACTGCATTACGATGGGGATTGGGATGGGACTATCGACCAATATTGGTCGCTTGCTTGGGCAAGGTCATGCACCACAAGCTGCACGGTTCACCACCCACGGTTTGTTATTAGCCGTGTTACTTGTGGCTATCGCGTCTTCTATTGGCTTTACCACCATTGCGCCATTGTTTCGTTTTCTTGGTGCGTCTGATGATCTCATCCCTCTTATTGAGCAGTATATGCAGGTCTGGTATCTCACCATTCCTCTGCTAGTGATCCCAATGGCGGGCAACAGTGCTATCCGAGCTACTGGCGACACAAAGACACCAGCAAAAGTCATGATGTTGGCTGGTTTGATTAATGGCATGCTCGATCCATTGTTGATTTTCGGTTATGGCCCTTTTCCGGAACTTGGCATTCAAGGCGCAGCCATAGCAAGTGCCTTTAGCTGGTTAGGTGCTTTGTGTGGCTCATTCTATGTGCTAATTAAACGGGAAAAATTGCTTGCTCAACCCCAATGGGCTTTGCTGAAACAAGACTGGCAACAGACACTAAAAATTGGTACCCCTGCAGCGCTATCAAACGCGATGAATCCGTTGTCCGGTGCCATTCTGATGATGCTGTTATCCAACCACGGTACAGCGGCGGTTGCTGCTTACGGCGCAGCGCAGCGTATTGAGTCCATATTGATTTTAGTATTGATGTCGCTGACCTCTGCCCTCACACCGTTTATGGCACAAAATTTAGGAGCCAAACAACCGCAACGAGCCTTTTCCGGTTTATTTATTAGCATGCGTTTTGCAGTGGTATTCCAAGGGTTTATCTTCTTGATGATGGTACCGCTGAGCATTCCTCTGGCTGCGCTGTTTTCTCAGGAAGATGCGGTGAAAAACCTGCTTTGGCATTATTTACTGGTGGTGCCATTTAGTTATGGCTTCCAAGGCATCGTAATGATGTTAGTCAGTGGTTTGAATGCGATGCACAAGCCATTGCGTGCATTCCAGTGGAGCTTTATGCGGCTGTTCATTTTTACCTTGCCATCGGCGTGGGTCGGGAGCCAAATCTACAGCATTGAAGGCTTGTTTATCGGTATCGCGGTTGGGAATACGTTGGGTGGGCTACTGGGCTACTTGTTTGCGCTGCGCGAGCGCAAATTAACGCTCATAGAGCAGAGCAGCGTGTCTTAGCACTCGTCTATCGCTAGTTTCTTTTTTGTTGATTCTCAAATACAAAAAAACCGCGGAAAGCCGCGGTTTTGTTTATCTATTTCAAGCTTGCTTAGAATAACTCTTCAGCAACTTTGTATAGATCGTTGCGTACTGGACGCTTCATGTTTTCGATTGCGTCGATGATATCGTGGTGAACAAGTTGCTCTTTCACGATACCTACACAACGACCACCATGACCTTCGATCAATAGGTGAACAGCGTAGTTACCCATACGAGATGCTAGTACGCGGTCAAATGCAGTTGGACGACCACCACGTTGGATGTGACCAAGTACTGTTGCACGAGTTTCACGACCTGTCGCGGCTTCGATGTCACGTGCTAGTTCATTAGCATCCATCATTAGCTCAGTAAGCGCGATGATCGCGTGTTTCTTACCTTTAGCGATACCATCTTGGATGTTGCTGATCAGCTTGTCTTTGTCTAGACCAGTTTCCGGAGTGATGATGTATTCACAACCGCCCGCAATTGCAGACATCAGAGTCAAATCACCACAGTGACGGCCCATGATTTCTACAATTGAAATGCGTTGGTGAGATGAAGAAGTATCACGTAAACGGTCGATTGCATCGATAACGGTGTTTAGTGCACTTAGGTAGCCCACAGTGTAATCCGTACCTGCGATATCGTTGTCGATTGTGCCCGGAAGACCGATACATGGGTAACCCATTTCAGTCAGTTTCTTCGCACCCATGTACGAACCATCACCACCGATTACCACTAGTGCATCGATACCATGTTTTTTCAGGTTCTCAATCGCTTTTTCACGAACTTCCACTTGTTTAAATTCAGGGAAACGTGCAGAACCTAGGAACGTACCACCTTTGTTGATCACATCTGAAACGCTAGAACGATCTAGCTTCTCGATGCGGCCTTCGTATAGGCCTAGGTAGCCGTCGTACACACCGAATACTTCCAATCCTTCGGATAGTGCTGTACGTACTACGCCGCGTATCGCAGCGTTCATACCAGGTGCGTCACCGCCACTTGTTAAAACACCGATCTTCTTAATCATGCTCACCCTCGATCTTTGGCAATCAATTATTTAATTTTCTTTTAGGCCCCTTGTTACCAAGCAACCTGCATAATCCAGAACTGTGCGTTATGTTACATTTCCTCTACAGGATTACCAATGAAAACGCACTTTTTTATGTAACTTTTCTACTTATGTAAGAGTATTACAGTTTCTCTATGAAACTTTGTTGATTCATATCAGGATCACGAATCTTAATAAGTATTGATGGAAAGATAGTCAATAAGTACCTGTTTGTCGTCGGGCACTGATGGATTTTTCAAGCCTACCAATCTTGTGCTTTCTGCTCTTTCTCTGGTCCGAAAACGACAGACAATGGATCTTGATGGATCAATACATCCGCATCAGGAAACAGAGCCAATAAATTATCTTCCACTTTATCAGCAATGTAATGCGCCTCAATTAATCGTAAGTTATCGTCTAGCTCTAAATGCAACTGTATAAAGCGCGTCGGTCCTGACATTCGCGTGCGTAACTGATGCACGCCCAATACCCCTTTTACGCTCAAACAAGCTTGGTTAATTTGCTCAAGCTCTTCATCGGGCAACTTTCTATCAAGTAAGGTTTGAATCGCTTCGCTGACCATTTTGAAAGCGCTATAAAGAATGAAGACACCAATACCAATCGCAAACACAGCATCCGCTTGAGTCACTCCAAAATAACTGAGCCCCAGAGCAACCATGATCGCAGCATTCATATACAAATCAGTCTGATAATGCAGAGAATCCGCCGCTATTGCTTGGCTCCCCGTCACGCGAACCACATGTTTTTGGAACATCACCAAGCCAAGTGTGACCACAATCGCAAACAGCGATACATACACACCAAACTCCGGTGCGTGTAAAGCATGTGGGCGGAAAAATCGGTCAATCCCGTTAAGAATCAAAAATACTGCCGAGCCCGAAATAAACATTGCTTGGGCTAGGGCCGCTAAGGACTCAGCTTTACCATGTCCAAACGTATGTTCGCGGTCTGCCGGTTGTAAGGCGTAACGAACCACCACAAGATTCACAACCGAAGCCGCGATATCTAACATGGAGTCAATCAATGACGCCAATAAGCTCACTGAGCCGGTTACCCACCACGTGATGACTTTTACTATCAGAAGAAGCGTCGCCACAATGGTTGCAGTCCAAGCGGCGGTCGTAACTAAACGTGCGTATTGCTGTTTCATAATCAAAGAGTTAACTAAAACCATACGTTGAGTATATTGAATGACCATGAAATAACCAGATCAAAAAGAGGCAACCAATGGCTGCCTCTTTATATAACATCAATTCATGACTTAATTATTGCGCGACTTTTCCATACGCTTGTGCATTCTGTCGCCACACTCTTGCATACGTTCATTTTGTAGCTCAACAAATTTCGCTTTCTGCTCAGGTGTTAATACGCTAAGCATTTGGTGCTTTCTTTCTAGCATTTGCACGCGACGTTCCGTTTGGCGCTCAACCATCTCTTTTGCTAATTCGCTAGCTTGAGCTTCATCAAAGTTATCCGCCAGCAAAAGCGATTGTACTTTTGCGTGATGCGCTTGACGCTCAGCCATACGTGCTTCTTTGCCATCAGCGAATTTTGCTTTCATTTCTGCTTTGTTTGCTTCACGCATTTCTTTTAGCTGATCTTTTTGTGCATCAGTCAGGTCTAGTTGACGCATGACACCTCGGTCCATACCCATGCCGCATTCGTCACGAGGGCCTTTATGATGGTTTTTACCACCGTAAGCGAATGCGCTTGCGGCGCCAAGAGTAAGAGGTAGAACAACAGCAGCTAACACAAGTTTTTTTGCAGACTTCATAATACGATTCCTTACACAGGTGAGTGGTTCTTCTGAGCTGTTCCCACAGCGCTTGAGTATAGAATACGACCCGCTAGGTAAAGCGACGTATAGGGAGCGTAAAGAATCGTAAAGAGTGATTTTTCTCCTCTTCGTTGCGCATCATTCCAATGTAATATTAGGCTATCGGTAACTTACTATAGGTGCCCCCATGGCAAACATTCTTTTAATCGATGACGATATCGAGCTAACTAGCTTATTAAAAGAAGTACTCAGTTTCGAAGGGTTTGACGTCAGCGACGCAAATGACGGTGAAGCCGGCTTAGCCGCGATCAATGATAAGATTGATTTGATTTTGTTGGATGTCATGATGCCAAAACTCAATGGCATGGAAACGCTGAAACGCTTACGTGAAAATTGGGAAACTCCCGTCTTGATGCTGACCGCTAAAGGGGAAGAAATTGATCGCGTGATCGGCTTGGAACTGGGCGCGGATGATTATTTACCAAAACCTTTTAGTGACCGAGAGCTGTTAGCGCGAATCCGCGCGATTTTACGCCGCACTAGCAGCACACAAAAAAATACCAAAAACAGCGATTGCATTGAGTATCAAGAAATCCGCCTCTATCCCGGTAAGCAAGAAGCGTATTGTGAGCAACAGCTACTCGATCTCACGGCAACCGAGTTTGCGCTACTCACCCACTTCGTACAAAACCCAGGACAAGTGCTGACCAAAGAGACACTGAGCTTAGATGTGCTTGGTAAACGACTCGCTGCTTTTGATCGCGCTATCGATATGCATGTCTCGAACTTACGTAAAAAATTACCAGATCAAAGCAATGGCAAGCCGCGAATCAAAACCCTGCGTGGTCGTGGCTACATGCTGCTTGAGGAGGATTAATGCGCCTATCACGCATCAAACTGCCAAACATCAATAGCCTGTATGGACGCATCTTTGCCATTTTTTGGTTCACCATGTTATTAGTATTGATAGCCGTGCTATCACTGCCACATTTGGACCCACGCAAAGCTCGCGATATTCCAGAAGAACACTACAAACGTATGGTAGAAACGCGTGACTCAATCCAACAAAAATACAGCCAGCAAACTGATTTAGGCCGCATACTTTTTCGTATCGAGGGCAACCGCCACGGCAAGCACGACCCTCGCCCGAGGGTGTTTTTTTCTGACTACAGCGGTAATGTTCTTACGACAGAAAAACGCAGCAATTTTCAATTGCGTGCAATGCAAAACTTTGTCACCAGTATCGAAGATTACAATAATCCAAAGCAGAAGCTGTATGGTCGATACATGATTGCGGGCCCAATTCCTATCACTTTGGCAGGTTCCGATATCTTGATGTACGTGGGCTTCAAATGGAATGAGCCACCACCTCTACTCCTGCGTCTGTTTGATCACCCATTCCAGCTCTTGCTTGCGGTCATGCTAGTTAGTACACCATTGCTGTTATGGCTTGCTTGGGCTTTGAGTCAGCCTGCACGTCGTCTTGAAGCCGCTGCTCAACGTGTGGCGAAAGGTGAATTTGTCACAGACCCAAATTTAGAAAAAGGCACGGCGGAGTTTCGTCAAGCAGGTAGCAGCTTCAACCAGATGGTCGAAGCGGTTAATCAAATGATTTCAGGACAACAACGTTTGCTATCCGATATCTCTCACGAGCTGCGCTCACCTTTAACTCGTCTGCGCATGGCAAGCGCATTAGCGACGCGTAAACAAGGCGAAAGCCCAGAACTGACTCGTATCGATACCGAAGCGCAGCGCTTGGAACAGATGATCAGCGAACTATTAGAGCTTTCTCGCATGCAGGCGAACAGTCATATGACTCGCGAAACACAGCCACTAGAAAGTTTATGGGAAGAAATCATTAAAGATGCGCAGTTTGAAGCAGAGCAAATGGGCAAACAGCTACACTATTCAGAATTACCTAAGCGCAATATTTCCGGTAACCCTAAACTGCTGATGAGTGCGGTGGAAAATATCGTTCGTAACGCCATTTACTACGGAAAAGATGAGGTACAAATCGACATCAAAGCCGATGACGATACGCTTCGTATCACGGTTGACGATAATGGAGAAGGTGTACCAGAAGAGGAACTGGCCGCGATTTTTCGCCCGTTCTATCGCGTTTCCACGGCACGCGATCGCCACTCTGGCGGCACAGGTCTCGGCCTAACCATTACCGAAAGTGCCATTCGCCAGCACAGTGGCACGATCGCAGCCAGCCGAAGTCCTTTAGGCGGATTGCGTATGAGTATCACCTTACCGATCAATTGTTAGTCTCAATTTGATGAACTAACAATAATTCGCACCATATTTCTAGAGTGAGTGATTCACAGCCCCACCCTCACTTTAGAAATTGGCGAGGCTTCTTAGAATACCCTTACAAAGATCAAAGTTGATAATAATTATCGTTAGCATTAAAGTAAATTTTCCAATTAAGGAGGATTTACTATGTCACATACATTTCCCGCTCTGCCTTACCCGTACGATTCACTAGAGCCGTACATCGACGCGAAAACCATGGAAGTGCATTACAGCAAACACCACAAGACGTACTTTGATAAGTTTGTAAATGCCGTTGAAGGGAGCGAGCTCGAAACTCAGTCATTAGACGAGATCTTTGACAATATCTCTAAGCTCAGTCCAGCAGTACGTAATAATGGTGGCGGCTATTACAACCACATCATTTATTGGAATTGCATGTCACCAAACGGTGGCGGAGAGCCTCAAGGCGCGCTTGCTCAAGCAATTAACGATAAATTTGGTAGCTTTGCGCAATTTAAAGAGGCGTTTGCCCAAGCAGCCATCAATACCTTTGGGTCTGGCTTTGCATGGCTGATCGTAAAAGATGGTGAGATTCACATTACGTCCACCAGTAATCAAGACAACCCTCTGATGGACGTAGTGGATGTGCGCGGTGAACCAATCCTCGCATTAGACGTGTGGGAGCACGCGTATTACATCAGCTACCAAAACCGTCGCCCAGAATATATTGATGCGTGGTGGAACGTCGTCAACTGGCGAGCAGTTGAAGAAAACTATGCTCACGCTCTCTTATAAAGAGCATCGCTACTTACGGTATTAACATCCGCGCTAATGCCTGCTTTCATACCCAGGTCAATCTTGCTGAATCTCGCATATTTCGGTGACTTGGGTATATACTGCCCCTCTCTTTGACCAACTCTATTTCAATACCATGTTTGATATCGCTTTATACGAACCAGAAATCGCGCCGAACACCGGCAACATCATTCGACTATGCGCCAACTGCGGTGCAAACCTTCACTTAATTGAACCTCTAGGTTTCGATCTTGAAGAGAAAAAAGTCCGCCGCGCTGGTTTGGATTACCATGATTTAGCTCGCGTAACGCGTCATAAAAACTATCAAGCGTTCTTAGAATATTTAGAGAAAGAGAAGCAAGGTAACTACCGATTGTTTGCCTGCACCACCAAAACCACAGGTCACCACGTTGATGCACAATACCAAACAGGTGATGTTTTGATGTTTGGTCCAGAAACTCGTGGTTTGCCTGCTGAAATCATCGATAGCTTGCCAATGGAGCAGCGTATTCGCATTCCAATGATGCCAGATGCGCGCAGCCTAAACCTTTCGAATGCCGTTGCGATCATTGCTTTTGAAGCATGGCGTCAAATGGGCTTTGAAGGCGCATTGTAAGCAGCACGAATTCCAAATACAGAAAAGGGCGCTTGGTGCGCCCTTTTGTTTTCTTTACTGTCTAACTCAATCAGTTGAGCTTGTTGCGATCATCATCGTCTTTACGCTCGTATTCCCCTTCGAAGGTATTGCCATTATCTGACTGGGAATCAAATGGGTCACGACGGAACGGGTCTTGCTCATATGGCCCCTGGTTAGAGAAACCACCTTGGAAGCCACCGCCATGCATGGTTTTCACCACCATTTTGCTCATCAAGTATTTAGCTATCGCGGCGCGTGGCGCAGGAAGCAACACCAACATACCAAGGGCATCGGTCATAAAGCCCGGGGTTAACAGTAGCACGCCAGCCACCGCGAGCATTACGCCTTCAAAAATTTGCTGGGCTGGAATTTCACCTTGTTCAAGACGCCCCTGTACTGACATCAGTGTTTGTATACCTTGGCTACGAACCAACGATGCACCAACAAATGCCGTGATTAAGACTAGTGCAATGGTCGGCCATAAACCTAAAAAGCCGCCCACCTGAATAAATAAGCCGATTTCAATGATCGGAACAAAAATAAACGCTAATAATAAGATAGGAAACACACGCCCTCCTTTGTTTAATTCAGTGTAATGGTAAAAGCAGACTAAGCTCAAACGAATCGTTGTAAAAAAGCGTGTTCATACTGGTCTCCTTCTCTTTTAGACAAAGTAGCGGGAGCGCGTTTCATTCAATTGCGTACCGATTTTTTCGTGCTTTTAAAGTGCTAATTTCGAACTCTAAAAACTCATGTTTGTCGAGGAAAATCGAGTACCCATAAAGGGTTATTAATAACCCGTTCATACTTTGCAAATTATTGACTCATTAAAAACGAAAAAGGTGATCTAGTTACTATTTTTATGCGCTAGGTGCAGTATCATGTGCCACATAAGTCAGGACGGATTTTCCAGCCAAAAATTCTGATGAATGGATTCTAGATTGCAGAAATGGCTAATAAATAACTTTATTATCAGAATTATCATCTAAGGATCCTGCTATGGCTACCCTATCTGATGCTCCAAAAACAGCAAACCCAGCCACTCGTATTGAAGAAGATCTATTAGGTCAACGTCATGTCCCTGCAGATGCGTACTACGGTATTCATACGCTACGTGCGATCGAGAACTTCAACATCTCTAATATGACCATCTCTGACGTACCAGAATTTGTACGCGGCATGGTAATGACCAAAAAAGCAGCAGCGTTAGCAAACAAAGAACTTGGCGCTATTCCAAAAGACGTTGCAAACTACATCATCGAAGCGTGTGATTTGATCCTAGAAACTGGCAAGTGTATGGATCAGTTCCCATCAGACGTATTCCAAGGCGGTGCAGGCACTTCAGTTAACATGAACACGAACGAAGTGATCGCAAACGTTGCGCTTGAGTTGATGGGTAAAGAGAAAGGCCAATACGAATTTGTTAACCCAAATGACCATGTAAACAAGAGCCAATCAACCAACTGTGCGTACCCAACAGGTTTCCGTATTGCGGTATACAACAGCGTACACAAGCTAATGGAAGCAATTGAGTACCTAAAAGGCGCATTCGAACTTAAAGCCGTTGAGTTTAAAGATGTACTGAAAATGGGCCGTACTCAGCTTCAAGACGCAGTACCAATGACAGTAGGTCAAGAGTTCCATGCGTGGGCGGTAACACTAAACGAAGAGATTCGTGCTCTAGATTACACATCTAAACTCCTCCTAGAAATCAACCTAGGCGCAACCGCAATCGGTACTGGTCTAAATACACCAACTGGCTACCAAGCGCTTGCAGTAAAACACCTAGCGGAAGTAACAGGCCTTGACGTTGTTGCAGCAGAAGACCTTATCGAAGCAACGTCTGACTGTGGTGCATACGTAATGACTCACGGCGCGCTAAAACGCCTAGCAGTGAAACTATCGAAGATCTGTAACGACCTTCGTCTACTTTCTTCTGGTCCTCGTGCGGGTCTAAATGAATTGAACCTACCTGAAATGCAAGCAGGCTCTTCAATCATGCCAGCTAAAGTAAACCCAGTTATCCCAGAAGTAGTAAACCAAGTTTGCTTCAAAGTTCTCGGTAACGACAACACGGTTTCTTTCGCAGCAGAAGGCGGTCAGCTACAGCTAAACGTAATGGAACCTGTGATCGCACAAAGTGTGTTTGAGTCTATCTCTCTACTACACAACGCGTGTGTGAACCTACGCGATAAATGTATCGACGGCATCACTGTGAACAAAGAAGTTTGCGAAAACTACGTTTACAACTCTATCGGTATCGTCACTTACCTAAACCCATACATCGGCCACCACGAAGGTGACATCGTAGGTAAGATTTGTGCAGAAACTGGTAAGAGCGTTCGTGAAGTCGTGCTAGAGCGCGGTCTGCTTACAGCAGAGGAGCTTGATGAAATCTTGTCAGTAGAAAACTTCATGCATCCTACTTACAAAGCAAAACGTTACGAGTAATAACGAATCCGAAGGGGGCCACTCAGGCCCCTTTTTTAGGCTCTCATACGGTTAACCACATTTTTTATATGCTTTTATTGCCGCTAAGCCACTAGGTTCTCATTCTCTGAGCATTTACTCCTGTTCCTGAGTGTTCAAAAAATCAGAATCAAATAAAAAACTAAAGAGGTATCAATATGGTCATGGTCGAACTCTTCGTGGTTCTGCTCTTCATCTATTTGGGGGCAAGAATCGGTGGTATCGGCATTGGTTTTGCCGGTGGTGCTGGGGTCATTGCGTTGTCTTTGATCTTGGGCGTACCAACAAGCCAAGCTTACATTCCCGTTGACGTAATTTTGATCATCATGTCTGTAATCACCGCTATCGCAGCAATGCAAGTAGCTGGTGGTTTAGACTGGATGGTGCAAGTTGCTGAAAACTTTTTGCGCAAGCATCCTGAGCGCATCACCTTTTATGCGCCTATCGTAACTTACCTAATGACATTAATGGCGGGTACTGGCCACACGGCATTCTCTACTTTGCCAGTGATTGCAGAAGTAGCGAAAGGCCAAGGCGTGCGCCCTTCTCGTCCACTGTCTATCGCGGTCGTAGCATCGCAAATCGCTATCACCGCATCACCAATCTCAGCGGCTGTTGTAGCGTTCGCGGCAATGCTGCACCCATTTGGCGTTGACTACCTAACACTACTAGCAATCTGTATCCCAACGACGTTCATCGCGTGCATGATCGGTGCGTTCGTGGCGAACTTCATGGGCTGTGAGCTAAAAGACGATGCTGAATACCAAGAGCGTCTAGAAAAAGGCTTAATCAAGCTAAATACAGAAGCAAAACGCGAAATCCTACCAACAGCGAAGAAAGCAACCTTCATCTTCCTAGGCGCAATCGCATTTGTCGTGTGTTACGCAGCAGCAATTTCTGGCTCTGTGGGTCTTATCGAGAACCCTGCTCTAGGCCGTAACGAAGCTATCATGACGGTAATGCTAGCAGCTGCGGCAGCTATCGTAATGAGCTGTAAAATCGATGCTGGCAAAATCCCAGCCGCAGCAACATTCCGCTCTGGTATGACAGCGTGTGTGTGTGTTCTTGGTGTGGCATGGCTAGGTTCTACGTTCGTTAACGCGCACGTTGACGGCATCAAAGAAGTTGCGGGTGCGCTACTAGCAGACTACCCATGGATGCTAGCACTCGTTCTATTCTTCGCTTCAATGCTGCTTTACTCACAAGGTGCAACCACTGTTGCGCTGATGCCAGCAGCACTAGCAATCGGTGTCGCACCACTTACCGCAGTTGCATCTTTCGCAGCAGTAAGTGCGCTATTCGTGCTGCCAACTTACCCAACGCTTCTAGCAGCGGTTGAGATGGACGACACGGGTTCAACTCGTATCGGTAAGTACGTATTCAACCACCCATTCTTTGTACCTGGTGTGGTAACCATCGCTTCTGCGGTAGCACTTGGCTTCGCATTCGGTGGTCTACTGATCTAGTAGAAACAGAGTCTTACTCGGGGAGCTTCGGCTCCCTTTTTTATTGCCTGTTGTCTTGATTTATGCTCAATAAATCTTCATTTTCATGAAACTTATTGACTCGCCTCCGGGTCTGATTGAGTTACACTAACGGCAATTATCTAAGATGAATTGACTCTTTTATGCGCGCATTACTTTCCGTTTTACTCTTAGGGCTCATTACCTTTTCCACTCCGTCTTTAGCTTTATTTGGCAAAGACCAGTTTAACAATAGCCAGAACAACAGTTTTGGTAGCAGCAGCGACAGCTTTGTTCCGGTTGATCAGGCGTTTCCATTTAACTTCTACCAGCAAGATGACAAATTGATGCTCGATTGGCAGGTACGTGACGGGTACTACCTATATCAAGAGCGCTTGTCTGTAGCTGGTGAGAAAGTATCGCTAGGCGAACTGCAAATGGAAGACGGCACACCGCATAAAGATGAATTCTTTGGTGACGTGCATATCTATACTCAACCTCTCTTCGTTAATGTACCAATGCATGATTGGCAAGACGGTGCTCGCGTAGTCGTGCAATACCAAGGTTGTGCGAAAGCAGGCTTCTGTTACCCGCCAGAAACTCGCGTGATTCCTATCAGCGCGTTTACTTCGTCGAACTCAGATTCAACAACGGCGACAACTGCATCAAAAGCAGAACAGGCACCAACAGCAACGCCACCAGCGGTGCAATCATCTACGTCTGGTGACATATCATCAGCGCCAGTAACACAGCAAGATAGCCTTGCTGCCAACCTTGATGATAACTGGTGGACATCACTTCTGTTCTTGGCGCTTGGTGTGGGCTTGGCGTTTACACCTTGTGTGCTGCCGATGTACCCAATTCTGACCAGCATAGTGCTTGGCAGTGGCAAGCTAAGCCAACGCCGCGCGCTAGGCTTGTCATTCGTCTACGTGCAAGGCATGGCGCTGACTTACACCCTACTCGGCCTTGTGGTGGCATCTGCAGGTATGCAGTTCCAAGCGGCAATGCAGCACCCTTATGTGCTGATTGGCTTGAGCGTACTGTTCATCACACTCGCTTTGTCTATGTTTGGTCTGTACTCATTACAGCTACCAAGCAGCGTTCAAACGTGGTTAAACAACCTCAGCAACAAGCAGCAAGGTGGTAGCAGTGCTGGCGTGTTTGCAATGGGGGCAATATCTGGCTTGGTGTGCTCACCATGTACCACGGCACCTCTATCTGGTGCGCTGCTTTACGTTGCACAAAGCGGCGATTTGCTTACCGGTGGTATCGCGTTATACGCGCTGGCGATGGGCATGGGTATTCCGCTGATTCTTGTTGCGGTCTTCGGCAACAAACTGCTACCAAAAGCAGGTGGTTGGATGGACCGAGTGAAAACACTCTTCGGCTTTATTCTGCTTGCCGCACCTATCTTCTTACTAGAACGCATCATGCCAGAAATGTGGTCAACGATTCTGTGGTCAGCACTGGGTATTGCTGCTTTTGGTTGGCTATACCACATCAAAAACAGTCTAGAGTTTGGTGGCTGGAAACAAAGTGCCGTGGGCATAATCGCCGTCTTAGGTTTGCTAGCCTCAGCACAACCTATCTTAAATTACTGGTTTGGACACAGCACAACACAAACTCAGCAAGCCACTGTTAGCTTTACTCGCATTGCTAACGTGGCGGAGCTTGAAGAACAACTGGCACTTGCGAAAGCGGCAGGTAAACCCGTCATGCTCGATTTCTACGCCGATTGGTGTGTAGCATGTAAAGAGTTTGAAAAGTACACCTTCCATGACCCAAGCGTCGAAGCCAAACTGCAAGACTTCGTTCTTCTGCAAGCGGACGTGACCAAAAACCAAGTGCAAGACATCGAACTACTGAAGCACATGAGTGTGCTTGGTTTACCAACAATTGAGTTTTGGGATGCCAGTGGTGAACACGTTTCAAACGCTCGTTTGACGGGCTTTATGCAAGCCGAGCCTTTCTTAGAGCATATCAAGCAGTTCTGATAACCAGATATTCAAACGCCAGTGATGTCCACTGGCGTTTTTTATTGCTCAGATTTGAATAAGAACATTGCGTTTATATGCAATTTTCCTAATAAAAGTCGATTTGGTTCAGACTTTTAGCGAATAAATATTGTCCACTCTCTCAAAGCTGGACAATAATAAATTTAACGAAATAGTCAAAAGTGTTTAACGTCATGGATTCGACCTACACCATCATTATTGCAGATGATCACCCACTCTTCCGGAATGCCTTGTTTCAATCTATCCACATGGCTATTAGTGGTGCAAATTTGCTGGAAGCGGACTCACTCGACGCACTTCTGGCTTTGTTGGAGCGAGAGGAAGAGCCAGATTTAGTGCTATTGGATCTCAAAATGCCAGGAGCAAATGGTATGTCTGGCTTGATTCATTTGCGAGCAGAGCATCCAGATTTACCTATCGTCGTCGTTTCAGCGAGTGAAGAGCCGGCGATCGTGACGCAGGTGAAAAGCCATGGTGCATTTGGTTTTATTCCCAAGTCCAGCGACATGCGCGAATTAGTGAACGCACTCAATCAAGTGCTGAATGGCGACCCATATTTCCCTGAAGGGTTGATCACCAATAACGCGGCATGTAATGACTTAGCGGAAAAGATTGCTGCGCTAACACCACAGCAATATAAAGTGTTGGGAATGTTGTCCGATGGCTTGCTGAACAAGCAAATCGCTTACGAATTGAATGTTTCAGAAGCCACCATAAAAGCGCACATGACAGCGATTTTCCGTAAGCTCGGTGTAAAGAACCGCACGCAAGCCGTGATTATGCTGACGGAAATGAGCGACTAGATTGACGTCTTATCGTCAGACTTACTTTTTTCGTTTGGCAATCGGATACCGACTTTAATGACCTGCTGATCAACAACATCAGCGACGATCCAATGCAAACCTTGCCACTCGAAATGGTCTCCCAATACTGGCGTGCTACCTAATTGCTCTTCGACAAGGTTTCTCAAACTTTTATCCAGCGGTTCATCCCCCAGATTCAAACCATACATCACGGCAATATCGGCAAGCTTCACTTCAATATCGAGGAAGAAGTCACCGAAGAATCGCGCTAGCGACGCTTTCTCTGGGGCTTCACTAAACAGTAAGCTCAGTGCATCTAAATCCTTTTCTTGTGCTAATACACACAAGGTATCATCTTCCTCAAGGCGCGTACTGCCGGATGGGTGCAATAGCTCTTTACTGCGAAATACAGCGGCGATACGCGTTCCTTCCGGCATCGAAAGACTACGTAATGGCTCACCAATGCACCATTTATCTGCTTTAAGTCTATAGATAAACAGCTCCCACTCACTGGTCGGGTAAATCTCCACCCCCGTACGCGAAATTGGCTCAGGCTTAGAAGGTAGCTCGACCTTTGCAAGAGACATCGCTTTGGTCAACGTCCCCCCTTGCACTATCAAAGACACCATTACTACAAAGAATGCCAAATTGAAGTACAGTTGAGCATCTGGCAACCCTGCCATCATTGGAAATACCGCGAGGATGATAGGTACAGCGCCACGCAATCCTACCCAAGAGACAAACCACTTTTCACGTGGCGTGAAACTCTTGAATGGCAGTAAACCAATCCAAACTGAGATTGGTCGGGCAAACAAAATCATCCCGAAGGCAAGCGCAAGACCTGGCAACGCAATAGAGAGTAAATTAGATGGTGTAACCAACAAGCCAAGCACCAAGAACATACCAATTTGAGCTAGCCACGTCATACCATCTAAAACATGAAGAATAGAGTGGCGGCTGCGTGTTGGACGGTTACCTAATAAAAGACCAACAAGGTAAATCGACAAAATACCACTGCCACCCAAAGTGTTAGATAAAGCGAAAATAAGCAAGCCACCACTGACCGTTAAAATAGAATACAGCCCATCTGGTAATTGATTGCGATTGATAACTTTCCATAAGATCCAGCCACCAGCGAAGCCAAGTAACGCGCCGATACCAAACTGCTTAAGAAAACTGAACGCCAAAAAGCCCGCACTTAAATCTGCGCCAGGGTTCGCTAAAATAGCAATCAGAGTTACGGTCAGAAACACCGCCATAGGGTCATTGGTGCCGGATTCAATTTCCAGCGTTGAACCAACACGTTCGTTCAGGCTACGACCTTTGAGTAGAGAGAAGACCGCGGCAGCATCGGTGGAGCCAACAATCGCACCAACCAATATGCCTTGCAATAAATCTAAGTCGAATAACCACGTTGCCATCAGCCCGGTCAAAATGGTGGTGATCGCAACGCCAAATGTCGCCAAAGAGACCGAGGGCCATAACGCAACCCTAAAGCTGGCGACCCGCGTTCTCATCCCACCATCAAGCAAAATGATGGCTAATGCGAGGTTACTAACCAAATAAGCGATCGAAAAGTTATCGAATAAAATGCCGCCTAAGCCGTCTTCCCCCGCTAGCATTCCAACGGCTAAAAATACCAAAAGAATTGGGATTCCCAACTTAGAAGACACTGGGCTTAAAAGAACGCTAAGTGCGATTAACAACGCACCTATTAGAAAAAAACTGTTAATGGTGTCTGCGTCCATTCTCACCCTCCCTTAATGAAAAACGATAATAATTGTGATGAGCAAGGCTACTTCGTTAATGAGGTAATGCCCTAATCTGCCTCCCCTTTACACCGTCTCAAAATGCGAGGTTGTACGAGAATGACTCAGTTATATTACTTTATTGTGCGTTAAAACGGTGATTTGATGCGAAAACTTTATGTAAATAAATTACTTGTGAGCTTTCTTATCTACGCCTTCTCTCTTTAAGAGCCACAAGATCACCACCAATACTTACACAGCATCTCCAAGTTCAATGAAGAAAAGATTAATGGCCAGTCTTAATCATGCTTGTTTATCCAATCAACCTTTAGACCTTTGGCTAACTTAACAGTTTATTAACATAACATTTTACCCCTTTATTCGCTGCCAAAGCCCATTGTATGGAGGTTCCTCATTTTTAACACCCCGACTAAAGTTGAAAAGAGTTATTGCCAACACCTTGCTAATGTACATATTGAAACATTTCATTAACAACAATACCAATCGTAAGGAGACGGCAATGGCATTTGAAAGCGAAGAAAGAGCCAAAGCCTATTGGGACAAAAACGTGAAGCTCATGATCGGCCTAATGGTCATCTGGTTCGTCGTGTCTTTCGGCTGCGGCATTTTATTTGTCGACGTACTAAATCAATTTCAACTAGGCGGCTACAAACTCGGTTTCTGGTTTGCTCAACAAGGCTCCATCTATGCCTTCCTAGGAATTATTTTCTATTACGCATGGAAGATGCGCCAAATTGACCGTGAATTCGGCGTGGACGAATAAGGAGTCACTCAGATGGATTTGAAAACTATTACCTACCTGGTCGTTGGCGCCACGTTCATCCTGTACATCGGGATTGCTATTTGGGCTCGCGCCGGCTCAACCAAAGAGTTTTATGTTGCTGGTGGCGGTGTAAACCCGATTGCAAATGGTATGGCAACCGCAGCCGATTGGATGTCCGCAGCGTCGTTTATCTCAATGGCAGGCTTAATTGCCTTCATGGGCTATGGCGGCTCAGTATTTCTCATGGGTTGGACTGGTGGTTACGTTCTGCTTGCGCTGTTGCTAGCACCTTACCTACGCAAATTTGGGAAGTTTACGGTGCCAGAGTTTGTTGGTGAACGCTTTTACTCCAATACCGCACGTATCGTAGCGGTTGTTTGTCTTATCATCGCATCAGTGACTTATGTTATCGGTCAGATGAAAGGCGTAGGTGTTGCGTTTGGTCGCTTCTTAGAAGTGGACTACTCCACTGGCCTATTAATTGGTATGTGTATCGTTTTCATGTACGCGGTTCTTGGCGGCATGAAAGGCATCACTTACACGCAGATTGCTCAATATTGCGTACTCATTCTTGCTTACACTATCCCTGCAATCTTTATCTCTCTGCAACTCACTGGTAACCCAATCCCACAAATTGGTCTAGGGAGTACCATGGCTGGTACCGATGTCTATCTACTCGATCGGCTTGACCAAGTGGTGACCGAACTCGGATTCAGTGAATACACGACCCAAGTACGTGGCGACACACTTAATATGTTTGTCTACACCATGTCACTGATGATTGGTACTGCCGGTCTACCACACGTAATTATCCGTTTCTTTACCGTGCCGAAGGTTCGCGACGCACGTACATCAGCAGGTTGGGCTCTGATCTTCATCGCCATCCTTTACACTACTGCACCAGCGGTATCAGCGATGGCTCGCCTCAACCTAATGAATACGGTAAATCCAGCTCCGGGTCAGCACCTAGCGTATGACGAGCGTCCTGCGTGGTTCAAAAACTGGGAAACAACTGGACTACTCGGTTTTGACGATAAAAATGGCGATGGCAATATCCAATACACTTCAGATGCGTCCACCAACGAACTGCGCGTTGATAACGACATCATGGTATTGGCTAACCCAGAGATCGCTAAACTACCAAACTGGGTGATTGCACTTGTGGCAGCAGGTGGTCTTGCAGCTGCACTATCTACCGCAGCAGGTTTACTACTCGCCATTTCTTCAGCTATTTCCCATGACTTAATCAAAGGGGTTATCAATCCGAACATATCCGAGAAAAAAGAGCTACTTGCTAGTCGAATATCAATGGCAGTAGCGATAGCAGCCGCAGGCTATCTCGGTTTAAATCCGCCTGGATTTGCCGCAGGTACGGTAGCACTCGCCTTTGGTCTTGCCGCTTCATCCATCTTCCCTGCATTGATGATGGGCATCTTCAGCAAGAGCATCAACAAAGAAGGCGCAATCGCCGGTATGATTGCGGGTATCAGTATTACGCTGTTCTACGTATTCCAACACAAAGGCATCCTTTTCGTTGCTGATTGGAAATATCTAGAAAGCTGGGGAACAAACTGGTTCCTGGGTATTGAGCCAAACGCGTTTGGTGCTATTGGCGCACTATTTAACTTCATCGTCGCATTCGCTGTATCCAAAGTAACAGCAGAAACGCCACAAGAAGTAAAAGACCTAGTCGAACACGTTCGCGTGCCAGTAGGTGCTGGTAGTGCAGTGGATCACTAAAAACTAATCAAAACCACAAAAGCCCCGTTTGGAACCAGCCGTCCGGGGCTTTTTTATTCTCACTTTTCAGTTACCATATTCGCAGTATGTCGTTGCAAGGAAGCCAAGATGTTCAAAAACAAGCACTTTATTCTCGCTCTACTGATTGCGCCAGTTCTCTCTTTGATCGCTTACTTCGGTACCGATATGGCCCTCAGCGAGAAGCCCCACGCGGCGCAAGAAGGGGAAACTTACAAACTCGCGAGTAAGTCTAATTGTCGTTACACCAGCGGTCTGTGTGATATGGAAAATGGCGATTTTAAAGTGAAATTTCGCTCGGAAAAACTCACTAAAAATAACTTAGAATTGTCACTCAACGCCGCTTACCCACTCGAAGGGGTTAAAGTTTCTATTGTGAGTGACAAAGAGAAAAACGCTCAACCGATTGATATGAAGCCCGCCGATCAAGCAGGCCAAAGCTGGTACATCACCTTACCAAAGCCTGCATCTGCAGAAAGCTGGTTAAGAGTCGTCATTCAATCAGGCGGCACACTGTATTATGGTGAAACGCAAACCGCATTTGTGAAGTACGAAACCTTATTTACTGAATAACGCTGACAAGCTAATTCACCGGTCTTCAAACGACAGTGACTTAGTTTCACTCAGCATAAATGAATTCCTACTCAGCCGACGCCTTTGCGTCGGCTTTTGTTTCCGTAAGTCTTTCTTCAACAACCTCTTACTCTAAAAAGGGTTGCCAACCCACAAGTTAATTGATAATAATTATCATTACATTCAATGAGAGGTGGTTATGGACAACAAACGGGACATCTTTAACGCATTTTTTAAAGCCCAAGATAGATTCCTTCTCGCCGCACCACATGGCTTTGAGCCAGACGTGATTCATGACTATATTCATTGGGGAATGGTGTTGTCTTCCTGTTATGAACACGATGCCGATGAAGAAAATCTATTGTTGTGTGAGCTGTTTTTACGTCAGGTTTATTTCCATTTACTAGACGCAATTCAAGACTCAACTCGCAGTCGTATCTTCCGTCGTGTCTGTCTCGATTCTATCCATACGCCATTATTCTGCCTCAAACGCTATTACTACCAGTTTGAACAAGGCGACGTGAAATTTCTCGCACTACAACAACAATTACGCCTGATTCAAATCTCACTCGATTAACCAAAAGGATCCCTACCATGAGCACCGAATTCCGCATAGAAACTGACAGTATGGGCGAAGTAACGGTCCCTGCAGATGCTCTCTACCAAGCCCAGACTCAACGCGCCGTCGATAACTTCTCATTCAGTCAACATAAAATGCCATCTGGTTTTATCAAAGCGTTAGCACACATCAAGCAGACTGCGGCACTCACCAACGCACAGCTAGGGCTGCTTGAAGGAGATATTGCCAACGCGATTGCTGACGCAGCTCAAGCAATTATCGAAGGCAATCATATTGAGCAATTCCCAATTGACGTGTTCCAAACGGGATCAGGCACTAGCTCAAATATGAATGCGAATGAAGTGATTGCAACACTGGCCTCCCAGCATCTAGGCGGCACTGTCAGCCCTAATGATCACGTCAACATGGGGCAAAGCAGCAACGATGTGGTACCGACGGCCATTCAAGTTAGCGCAGCATTAGCCATTGAAAAACAGCTCTTCCCGGCACTGTCACACCTCAGCCAAACACTAGAGTCTAAACAGCAAGCATTGAAAGATGTTGTAAAAACCGGTCGCACCCACTTAATGGACGCGATGCCAATTACCTTTGCTCAAGAACTTGGCGGTTGGCAGTTCCAAATCGAGCACGCAAAACAAGCGATTGAACAAGCACTTCCTGCTGTAAAAGCCTTAGCCCAAGGTGGTACGGCGGTTGGAACGGGGATCAATGCCGATCCACGCTTTGCAGACTTATTCGCTAGCAACCTAACCCAGTCAACTCGTATTCAGTTCACGGCCAGTGATAATTTCTTTTTCAATTTAAGCAGTCAAGATGCGATCGTCGCTCTGTCGGGACAGCTCAAAACAGCAGCAGTTGCGATCATGAAGATCGCAAACGATCTTCGTTGGATGAATTCAGGCCCATTGGCTGGTTTAGGTGAGATTGAATTACAAGGCTTGCAACCGGGTTCTTCCATCATGCCTGGCAAAGTAAATCCTGTGATCCCAGAAGCCGCAGCGATGGCATCAGCGCAAGTCATTGGTAATGACACCACCATTACCGTCGCAGGCCAAGCGGGCAACTTCCAGCTTAACGTCATGCTGCCAGTTATTGCTCATAACGTATTGGAGAGCATCGAGTTACTCTCTAACAGCGCAACCGCTTTAGCTGACAAAGCCATTGCGACGTTTGAAGTTCGCCAAGATAACTTGGATGTAGCACTCGCCAAAAACCCAATTTTGGTCACGGCTCTCAACCCGGTCATTGGTTACCTAAAAGCGGCAGAAGTCGCGAAAAAAGCCTACAAACAGGGGCGCGCGATTATTGATGTCGCGGAAGAAGAAACTGATTTGGATAGAGCCACACTAGAGCGATTGCTTAATCCAGCCAAACTGACCCAAGGCGGCGTAGCAGAATAAACGGCAAACTCAGCCTATAAACTAAGATTACAAATATCGAGACCTCCATTCGGAGGTCTCTTTTATAGCGATTTTTCAAACACTCCAATCCTAAGCGACTCGATTGAGCACCGAACGCAGCTTAAGCGGCTTAACTGGCTTAGCAATAAAGCTGAACCCATTTGCTTTGATGCCATCAAGCATATCTTCGGTACGATCTGCACTGATGATGACGCCTTCAAAGCTGTGGCCTAATCTCAGGCGGCATTGCTGTAGCACTTCTAAACCAGTACGACCATCATCAAGTCGGTAATCGGAGAAAATTACATCCGGAACCCAACCATCCTCAAGCGCTTGTAGACTTTCAACTAAATCAATCGCAACTCGTGTATCGCAGCCCCATCGGGAAAGTAAGTTTTCCATGCCGACTAGAATGTCAGGCTCATTATCGACACATAGGATTCTCAGATGACCAAGTTCAGATTGCTTACTCATTGCCACGTGAACTGGATGAGGCTGAACATGATCAGCTTTATCTAGGGTGATGGAAAAAACACTGCCTTTTCCAACCCAAGAGCGCATCGAAATTTCATGCCCAAGTACCTGAGCAATTCCTTTCGAAATCGCCAAACCAAGTCCGAGGCCTTGGTCGGAACGAACTTGAGTTCCGCGATTAAACTCTTCAAAAATCTCTTGCTGCTTCTCTTCTTCAATCCCCACTCCATTATCCCATACATCAATACGCACTCGCCCTTTCACGCGGCGAACACCGAGTGCGACTTTGCCATTCGGGTTATAACGAAACGCATTGGTCAGGAAGTTTTGCACCACACGGCGCAGCAGTTTGGGATCCGACTTAACCATGAGTGAGGACGGAATCATGGTGAACTCTATACCTTGCTGTTTGGCTAACGCACTAAACTCAGCATTCAAATTCGATAACACATCATTTAACGCAAAGCCATGCACGTTGACTTCCAACTTGCCCGATTCCAAACGCGAGATATCCAGCAAATCTCCAATTAAGTCTTCGGCAGCCTCTAAAGCACTTTCAATGTGTGCTGACAGCTTTTTGGCTTCGCTGTCTTTGGCGACTTCCGATAGTGAAGATGCAAATAGACGCGCCGCGTTGAGCGGTTGCATCAAGTCATGGCTTACTGCCGCCAAGAACCGTGATTTGGACTTCGATTCCAAATCCGAGCGCTGCGTCGCTTCCACCAGCTGCTTGTTAAGTTGTTCTAATTCTCGAGTCCGTAGACGTACCCTTTCTTCCAATGTCTCGTTGGCGTCTTTCAGTGCTTGCTCTGCATCACGGAATACGGTGATGTCGGTAAAGCTCATCACAAAGCCACCACCTGGCATTGGGTTACCTTGCACCTCTATCACGCGACCATCGGGACGAACCCGAGAAGAGGTGTGCCGAGTTCCTTGCTCAAGGTGATAAACACGGCGACGAACGTGGTCATCAGGGTCACCAGGGCCACACAACCCCTGCTCTGCATTGTGCCGAATCACATCCGCAATCGGTCGACCTACTTGAATCAGGCCTGGCGGAAATTCAAAGAGTTCTAAATAGCGTTGGTTCCACGCTACCAAGCGTAGTTGCTTATCGACGACCGCAATACCTTGTCCAATATGCTCAATCGCGCCTTGGAGTAAACCCCGACTAAAATCGTACAGTTCAGAGGCTTCATCGACGATAGTCGCCACCTCTTCAAGCTGCATGTTTCTTCCTTGCAGAGCGGAAGTAAGTACTAACTTAGCAGAAGATGCTCCAAATACCCCTGCTAGCACACGCTCCGTATGCCGAATCAGAGAAGATGGCGCTTGTTGATTCGGCATTAACTCTTCTCGTTGCTGGCTCCAGTAGGCTTGAAACGCCGCTTTAACTCGCGTTCGTCCTACAAATCTGGACGCTAGCATTTCCAGTTCTGCAACCGTAACGCGGCTCTGGTACAGACTCATATTTTCGCTTTCAGGCAACGGTGTACCAACGAATGATGCCGATTGTAAGCGCTCACTTAGGCTTGGTCGGGTAGCCATAGAAACCACAACAAAACACACTGCATTAGCGACCACGCTGAGGATCATCCCCCAATCTGAAATCGCGATATCAAAACTAGCCAATACCTCTGGTGGTGTAATCAACCAGATCAGGAAGTTATTACTGGCGTCTCCGGCAAGCATGTCTGTTTGGCTCATTAACGTAATCAACCAGGTAGCAAAACCCACCGCGAGGCCAACATACACACCTTTCTTATTCCCTTGACGCCAATACATACCGCCAACCAGCGCAGGAGCGAATTGCGTGATAGCCGCGAACGAGAGAAAGCCGATAGCAGAAAGTGAATGAATGGTGTCCAACGCTTGATAGAAACACCACGCGCCAATCAACAAAACTAAAATCAAACCACGGCGGATCCGCAGTAATAATTCAGAAAAATGGTGGTGGTTACGCTGCGTCAGTCGCATGCGACGCAATAGCAATGGCATAACCAAGTCATTCGAGACCATGATCGCTAAGGCAATCGTCGATACGATAACCATGCCGCTTGCCGCTGAAGTACCGCCTAGAAACGCAAGCAAGGCGATTTCACTCGCCCCGACCGACATCGGCACACTGATGACATAAGTATCAGGCGAAGCGCCACTCAAGAGGCCTTGCCCTACCCACGCAATAGGTAAAACAAAAATCCCCATTAAGATCAGATAAATGGGGAACAACCAACGAGCCACGTGCAAATCTTGAGCACGTTCATTTTCCACCACCATCGTATGGAATTGTCGCGGAAGGCAAACGATCGCCAGCATGGTCAGTACAGTATGAATCAATATAGTCGGGATATTTGGTGACTGATACGTCTGCGCGGCAACATCAAGTAAGCTCAAACTCTCGGTGTTCATCGCCAACCAAACAATGAAGACACCGACCACTAAAAAAGCCAGCAGTTTGATAATGGATTCGAAGGCAATTGCCATCATCATCCCACGATGGTGTTCCGTGTTATCAATGTGGCGGGTACCGAATAGCATCGTAAAAATCGCCAATGCGACCACAACAAACCACGACACGCTATCGTTTTGATAACCAAAATCAGTAGCCAGCTCTGGTGCAATAATTTCAAGCCCCATAGTGATACCACGCAGCTGTAAAGCGATGTACGGCAAAATTCCCGCAACCGCTATGAGCGTAACAACCACGGCCAAACCTTGGGATTTACCGTAGCGTGCTCCGATAAAGTCAGCAATCGACGTGATGTGTTCCCGTTTAGCAATCAAAATAAGCCGAGCTAAAACGCGCCATCCGATGGTAAACACTAAAATGGGAGCAATATAGATGGGCAAGAAAGACCAAGGATTACTGCTGGCCTGCCCGACCGTGCCGTAGAAGGTCCATGATGTACAGTACACCGCAATGGAAAGGCTATAAATCCAAGGCCGCCAGCGCGCTAGCCACCTTTTCTGAATGTCGCCGTACCACGCGATGATAAATAAAGCTCCCAAATACGCTAAAGAAACGGGAACCACCAGCCATCCTTGCATCCGATATCCTTTCTTGCCTTTCTTGCTACTTTTAAAGCAAGAGAATAAAAAAACCTCTCCATGAGGGAGAGGTTTCATTTAACACTGCTTTGATAAAGGAGACAAAGCTTAGTTTTTAACCTTTGTTACATAAGTCTAATTCTGTGTTTCAAGTGGCTTGTCTGATACATCAACCACCTGATGTGGGTCTTGCGAATCAAGCTTGATGAACAGAGCCAATAACCCCATCGCGGCCATGCCCCAGAACACAAGCGGTCCCCAGTGCTCATAACCCCAGCCACTCAATACGGTCATTAACGCGATAAATGCGCCCAACGGAATCGCGTTATACAACGCTTGCAACGCTACGATCTTATTTTCTTCGGAGTTTTGGATATATTGGATCGCGGCAATGTGTGCGGTAGCGAAAGTCACACCATGCAATAGTTGAACAATCACCAAAGCAATAATTGATGTTGTCGACGCCGTAATACCCCAACGCATCATTACACCAACGGCAGCAGCAATAAACAGCGCGCGTATTGACCAACCTACGAATAAACGCTTACTCAGTGCAAACACTGCCACTTCTGCGGCCACCCCCAAGCTCCATAAGTAGCCAATGACATCTTCCGAGTGACCAGCAGCCTTCCAGTGAATCGCACTAAAGCCGTAGTAAGCCGCATGACTGCCCTGAATTAGTGACACCAACACTAAGAATTTTAGTATCGGCTTGTCGGTCAAAAGAGCGGTCAGCTTTGGACGTTCTGCGCTTTGCCCACCGTGCGTTACAGGCATTGGGTTAGTCGGTCGCATAGCAAACAGCAACGAGATAAACACGCCGAACATCGCAGTGTACAAGATCATATCGGAGCCAAATTCAGCCACCAGGTAGCCCACTGCCGTCGAGCCTGCGATAAAGGCGATCGAACCCCATAGCCGCGTGCGGCCATAATCGAGCATTTTCAGGCGAGCGTAGTAATTTGCCATCGCGTCCGACAACGGAATAATCGGTCCACAACAAAGATTGAACAACACTGTCGCTAGTGCCATTAACCAAAAGCTACCACCCGTAAAAAAGTGAAATCCAACAAAAAGGAGGGCAGCGAAACTCAACCAACGTAAAGCAGGCATAAGATGTTCGACTTTGTGTACTCGTGGGGTGATCACGATATTGGCAACACAACGTGTCGCAAGGCCTAACCCGACCAGCAAACCGATATCTGTCGAAGATACGCCCTGATCCTTAAACCAAAGTGACCAAAATGGCAGATACACGCCATACGCAAAGAAGAATCCGAGAAAGTACTGGGAAATCCAGCCATACGGAGAAGGTTTCAACATTACTAATATCCTAAAACGGGAACACCAACGTTCGAGCCGGGAATTATGGATCGCCATGCGTATTATAAAAAGGGAAGAATAAGAAACTTATCGTTTCCTCGATGGAATACTAACTTTGCGACATTTGGCATCTTCAAGCGAAAACATCGTAATTTAGACCAAAGTCGTCTGGCTTCCGGTAAGAAATTTGTCAGACTTAGAGAGTGTTCCTTCCATCATTATTGGGTGTTCTCATGCCTGACAAATTTAACATGCAATCTCCACCGTTCGATCGCTTAACTGAAGCACAACAAACGCGACTGCGATCGTCTCTGGACGTCGCCTACTATCGAGCTCGAGATGTTATTTTATCCTGCGGACAGAAGAACCCCCACTTACATATTCTGATCAAAGGCGCGGTAGAAGAGCGCTCCAACGATCAACAGGAAGTGTTCGCACATTATGCCAACGACGATATGTTCGATGTACGCTCGTTACTTGAAGACAAGGTACGTCATCACTACATCGCGCTTGAGGACACGCTCTCTTACCTACTGCCGAAAGAAATTTTCCTTGCCCTTTACAACGAAAATGGCCAGTTTGCAGCCTATTTCGATAACAATTTATCGAAACGGCAAGAGCTCATCGAAGCGGCCCATCAACAGCAAAACTTAGCGGAGTTTATTCTCACTAAAGTTGACCGCAGCATTTATCACCCACCGATGATCCTCGAACCAAATACACCAATTAACGAGGTAACACGTTCCTTAAAAGAAAATGGGATTGACGCTGCATTGGTTCAACTCCATGGCGATGATCCACGATTGGAAAAATGGCCATCAGCCCACCCGTACGCAATAGTAACTCGTACTAATATGCTGCATTCTGTGATGATAGATGGTTGCGCGCTCGACACACCAGTGGGTGAGATCGCGAGCTTTCCTGTTTATCACGTTGATGATGGTGACTTTCTATTCAACGCCATGATCACAATGACCAGAAATAGAATGAAACGCCTCATGGTATGTGAAGGCAACCGAGCCGTCGGCATGCTGGATATGACCCAAATTCTCAGCGCGTTTTCAACCCACTCTCACGTGTTAACGCTCAGTATTGCTCGAGCAAGCAGCGTGGAAGAGCTCGCTTTGGCCTCAAACCGCCAACGTCAATTGGTCGAGAGCTTATTGAAAAACGGCATCCGCACTCGCTTCATCATGGAGCTTATCTCAGCCGTAAACGAGCAAATTATCGAGAAAGCGTTCGAGTTAGTGATACCACCAGCCTTGCACGACCATTGTTGCTTGATCGTACTCGGCTCTGAAGGCCGAGGAGAGCAAATTCTCAAAACCGATCAAGACAATGCCCTGATTATTCAAGATGGTCTGGAATGGCCTCATTGCGAACAAGTGATGCAATCCTTCACACACACCCTACAACAGCTCGGTTATCCACTTTGCCCTGGCAAAGTGATGGTTAACAACCCAAAGTGGGTCAAAACACAGCAAGAATGGATAAGCACCCTAAACCACTGGATAGCTAAAGCCGAACCAGAACAAATCATGGACTTAGCCATTTTCAGTGACGCCCATGCTGTTGCTGGGAATTGCGATCTGCTGGCTCCAATTGCGGCGCATCTTCGTGACACAATGAAAGATCGCATGTTGATACTGTCTGACTTTACTCGCCCTGCCTTGCAGTTTTCGGTGCCCCTAACTCTATTTGGCAACGTAAAAAGTGCTAAAGACGGATTGGATATTAAACGCGGCGGTATTTTCCCAATTGTACACGGCATTCGCACCTTGTCTTTGGAATATGCCATTGAAGAGAAGAACACGTTTGAACGCATTGAAGCTCTGAGAAATAAGCGCATCTTAGAACCCGAAACAGCAGATAATCTCAACGAAGCACTGAAATTGTTCTTTAAACTTCGCCTTAATCAGCAACTCAAAAAGCAAGAAGCGTTGAATAACATTGATATTAAACAACTGGATAGAACTGAGCGTGATTTGCTTCGCCACAGCTTACATGTGGTGAAGAAATTTAAGCAATTTTTAGGCTTCCATTATCAAATTCGTGATTAACCCTGATTTTCATAAATCACAGAGGCGTAAGCAATGAACTGGTTACAACGCAAATACTGGTACTACAAATTGAAAGGCTCGCCTTATCAGTCGCTGTTTTGCACGCCAGATAAAACAGAATACGTCTCTCTTGACTGCGAAACCACCAGCCTTGACCCAAATCGTGCCGAGCTGGTGACTATTGCAGCCACCAAGATCATCGACAACCGCATCATCACCAGTCAACCATTTGAAGTCCGCTTACGCGCGCCACAATCGCTCGACTCTGGCTCGGTCAAGATCCATCGAATTCGCCACCAAGACTTAGTCGATGGCATCAGTGAAAAAGAGGCGCTGCTCGAGCTGCTCGACTTTATCGGCAACCGACCACTTGTGGGCTATCACATTCGTTACGATAAAAAGATCTTAGACCTTGCTTGTCTGCGGCAACTTGGCTTCCCACTTCCTAACCCACTCATCGAGGTCAGTCAGATTTATCACGATAAGTTGGAACGACATTTGCCGAATGCCTACTTCGACTTAAGTCTGGATGCCATTTGTAAACACCTCGAACTTCCTATCCAAGACAAACACGACGCCTTGCAAGACGCGATTTCTGCCGCTTTGGTCTTTGTCCGCTTAACGAAAGGCGATTTACCCAACCTAACCGCGCCGTATACATAAAAATCAGTTGACCTAGCTCCCAGAAATACTTTTGTTTCAGCGATTTCCCGGCGCTTCCATCACTCTCATCCTAAAGTCTAATTGTGGAAATACGCGCGGTGACTGACAGTTATAAGCACAACGTCGTCATTACCACGACCAAGTTATTTAGAACCAAAAAACAGCCCTACAAAAATATATTCAAAATCTTATCTAGATTGGTGTAAGGCCGAGAAATAAGGCACAAGGAGAGAAGCCATGAGCGAAGCCCACGTTTATCCGGTAAAAGAAAATATTAAAACTCATACACACGCGGATAATGATACTTACTTAGCCATGTATCAGCAGTCGGTAACCGATCCAGAGGGCTTCTGGAACGAACACGGCAAAATCGTTGATTGGATCAAACCTTTCACCAAAGTAAAAAGCACTTCTTTCGACACTGGCCATGTTGATATTCGCTGGTTTGAAGATGGCACACTGAACGTCTCGGCTAACTGTATTGACCGTCATCTTGCAGAACACGGGGACGACGTCGCCATCATTTGGGAAGGCGATGATCCAGCCGACGACAAAACACTCACTTTCAACGAACTGCACAAAGAAGTGTGTAAATTCTCCAACGCATTGAAAGAGCAAGGCGTACGCAAGGGAGACGTGGTGTGTCTATACATGCCAATGGTGCCAGAAGCCGCTGTGGCTATGCTCGCTTGTACCCGTATTGGTGCGGTTCACACCGTAGTATTTGGCGGTTTCTCACCAGAAGCACTATCCGGCCGTATCATCGACTCTGACGCTAAAGTCGTGATCACCGCAGACGAAGGCGTACGTGGCGGACGCGCTGTTCCACTGAAAAAGAACGTGGATGAAGCACTAACCAACCCAGACGTAAAAACCATCAATAAAGTCGTCGTGCTTAAACGTACAGGTGGTGATGTTGAATGGCATGAACACCGTGATGTTTGGTGGCACGAAGCAACAGCCAACGTTTCTGACGTTTGCCCACCAGAAGAGATGAAAGCCGAAGACCCGCTGTTCATCCTCTACACATCTGGCTCGACAGGTAAACCTAAAGGCGTACTACATACTACAGGCGGTTACCTCGTCTACGCGGCAATGACCTTTAAATATGTCTTCGATTATCAACCAGGTGAAACCTTCTGGTGTACCGCGGATGTGGGCTGGATTACAGGCCATACTTACCTAATTTATGGTCCACTAGCGAACGGGGCCAAAACCATTCTGTTTGAAGGTGTTCCAAACTACCCAAGCACGGCTCGGATGAGTGAAGTGGTTGATAAGCACCAAGTGAACATTCTCTACACTGCGCCAACCGCTATTCGTGCACTAATGGCAAAAGGTAACGAAGCGGTAGCAGGGACATCTCGTTCAAGCTTACGTGTGATGGGTTCAGTAGGTGAGCCTATCAACCCTGAAGCGTGGGAGTGGTACTACAAAACGATTGGTAACGAGAGCTCGCCTATCGTTGATACTTGGTGGCAAACAGAGACCGGCGGTATCTTAATTGCACCACTACCAGGTGCAACAGATTTAAAACCAGGCTCAGCAACTCGACCATTCTTCGGAGTCCAACCTGCACTGGTTGATAACATGGGCAACATCATTGAAGAAACCGCAGCAGAAGGTAACTTGGTGATCCTTGATTCATGGCCAGGTCAGATGCGCACTGTTTATGGCGACCACGAGCGCTTTGAACAGACCTACTTCTCAACCTTCAAGGGAATGTACTTTACTAGTGATGGAGCTCGTCGTGACGAAGACGGTTACTACTGGATCACGGGCCGTGTTGATGACGTACTAAACGTGTCGGGTCACCGCATGGGTACCGCTGAAATAGAATCGGCTCTTGTCGCACATCATAAAATTGCTGAGGCCGCTATTGTGGGCATTCCGCATGATATCAAAGGCCAAGCTATCTACGCTTACATTACCTTGAACGATGGTGAATTCCCGTCAGCAGAGCTACACAAAGAAGTAAAAGATTGGGTGCGTAAAGAGATTGGTCCAATTGCAACACCAGATGTACTGCACTGGACGGATTCCTTACCGAAGACTCGTTCTGGTAAGATCATGCGTCGAATCCTGCGTAAAATTGCAACGGGTGATACCAGCAACCTCGGAGACACATCAACGCTTGCCGATCCGAGCGTTGTAGATAAACTTATCGCAGAGAAAGCAGAATTGGCATAAATTCAACCAACTGTTTTAAAAGCACTTTAAAAACCGCCATCACTCATGGCGGTTTTTTGCTTTAGTGCACAAATTGGCCACACAAAAAATATGGCAATTATGTTGTTTTTGTTAACTTGGTTACAGAAACGAGAGTGGCTATTAGGAGATTAGACCAGTAAATTGCTGCTAATTGCTATGAATTAGCTATAATCTTGGTCGATTTTTTAAAATTTGCTCGGTTTTAACAAAAAAATCGTGCTGAACTATCGTATATTTGGGAATATAAACGTTCCACTCACGATAAGGGAAGATAGCAACACAATGTCTGCAAAGTCACGGATTCTTGTTCTAAACGGACCAAATCTTAATCTATTGGGTCTGCGCGAACCGACACACTATGGTCACAGTACCTTAGCTCAAGTTGTGGATACTCTTACAGAGCAAGCCCATAACGCTGGGGTAGAACTGGAACACCTACAATCAAATCGTGAGTACGAACTGATTGAAGCCATTCACGCTGCCTATGGCAAGATTGACTTCATCATCATCAATCCAGCGGCTTTCACTCATACTAGTGTGGCGCTGCGAGATGCATTACTTGGCGTCGCCATCCCATTTATTGAGGTGCACTTATCAAATGTGCACGCACGTGAACCATTCCGTCATCACTCTTATCTGTCAGATAAAGCAGAGGGTGTGATTTGCGGTTTAGGCGCACAAGGTTATGAATTTGCTCTGTCTGCAGCGATCAATAAGCTACAGGCAAAGTAACCCTAACACTCTGCAACCCTACGAGGGTTGTCTTAATCACAAGATAAAAGAGAAAGAAAAGATGGATATTCGTAAAATCAAGAAGCTAATTGAGTTAGTTGAAGAGTCTGGCATTGCTGAGCTAGAGATCTCTGAAGGTGAAGAGTCAGTGCGCATCAGCCGTCATGGCACTGCAGCCCCTCAAGCACCAATTCACTACGCAGCAGCTCCAGCGGCGGCACCTGCTCCAGTAGCAGCGGCACCAGTAGCGGAAGCGCCAGCAGCAGAAGCTCCAGCAGCAACACCTGCAGGTCACCAAGTTCTTTCTCCAATGGTTGGTACTTTCTACCGCTCTCCAAGCCCAGACTCTAAAGCATTCGTAGAAGTGGGTCAGAAAGTAAATGCTGGCGATACTCTATGTATTGTTGAAGCAATGAAAATGATGAACCAAATCGAAGCGGACAAATCTGGCGTTGTTACAGCAATCCTAGCTGAAGACGGCCAACCAGTTGAATTCGACCAACCTCTTGTTGTAATCGAATAAGCGGGGCTTGCCTTATGCTAGACAAAGTAGTCATCGCGAACCGAGGTGAAATTGCACTTCGTATTCTTCGCGCTTGTAAAGAATTAGGTATTAAGACCGTCGCTGTTCACTCAACAGCGGACCGCGATCTTAAGCACGTACTACTCGCAGACGAAACCGTATGTATCGGCCCTGCTCGTGGTATCGACAGCTACCTAAACATTCCACGCATCATTTCTGCAGCAGAAGTGACTGGTGCTGTGGCTATCCACCCAGGTTACGGCTTCCTGTCTGAGAACGCAGACTTCGCAGAGCAAGTTGAGCGCAGTGGTTTCATCTTCGTTGGTCCAAAGGCAGACACTATCCGCCTAATGGGCGATAAAGTATCTGCTATCAATGCAATGAAGAAAGCAGGCGTTCCTTGTGTACCGGGTTCTGACGGCCCTCTAGACAATGACGAAGAGAAAAACAAAGCATTTGCTAAGCGCATTGGTTACCCAGTAATCATCAAAGCATCTGGCGGCGGCGGCGGTCGTGGTATGCGTGTTGTTCGCGCAGAGAAAGACCTTATCCAAGCCATTGCAATGACACGTGCTGAAGCAAAAGCGGCGTTCAACAATGACATGGTTTACATGGAGAAATTCCTAGAAAACCCTCGTCACGTTGAAGTTCAGGTTATTGCTGACGGTCAAGGCGGCGCAATCCACCTTGGTGAGCGTGACTGTTCAATGCAACGTCGTCACCAAAAAGTAGTGGAAGAAGCTCCAGCACCTGGTATCACCGAAGAAATGCGTAAGTACATCGGTGAACGCTGTACTCGTGCATGTATCGAGATCGGTTACCGCGGCGCAGGTACGTTTGAATTCCTATACGAGAACGGTGAGTTCTACTTCATCGAAATGAACACTCGTATTCAGGTAGAGCACCCAGTAACAGAGATGGTTACTGGCATCGACCTAATCAAAGAACAGCTTCGTGTTGCAGCGGGTCAGCCTCTGTCATTCACTCAAGATGATATTAAGATCCGTGGCCATGCGATTGAGTGTCGTATCAACGCAGAAGACCCTGAGCGCTTCCTACCATCTCCGGGTAAGATCGAGCGTTTCCACGCTCCTGGCGGTATGGGTGTACGTTGGGAATCTCATATCTACACAGGCTACACAGTTCCACCTCATTACGATTCAATGATTGGTAAACTGATCACTTACGGTGAGAACCGTGATGTAGCGATTGCACGTATGAAAAACGCACTGGGTGAGATGATCATCGAAGGCATCAAAACTAACGTGCCACTGCAGTTCTCCATTATGAATGACGAAAACTTCCAACACGGTGGTGCAAACATCCACTACCTAGAGAAGAAGCTTGGCTTACAATAAGCCTAAGCAAACGTCTTAAAAAATGCCCACTCCCGTGGGCATTTTTGTTTTCAGCCCTAAACCACCTACTTCAGTAGGTGGTTATCATCCGTTTCGGCTTTGCCTGTAAAACTACTCA
>NZ_JAWOVC010000025.1:0-48897 GCF_033339735.1 Vibrio sp. 2033 | reverse complement strand
GCGGGGTGGAGCAGCTTGGTAGCTCGTCGGGCTCATAACCCGAAGGTCGTCGGTTCAAATCCGGCCCCCGCAACCAAATACAAGACGATAGATTGAGTACTTATTTAGTATACAATTGTTAAGTCGTCTACGGATGCGCCGCTTGATTCAACGCCTGCTTCTCGCAACCAATCACATCGCTCTTTTCATAATGCTGCGAAGCATGAATCCCCAAAAGCTAAACTTTTATCCGCATCATATGATGTCGGACGATTTCGTTTGTGTTTAAAACACGATATGAATCGGCTGACGTACAAGTATGATGAGGCCTCGCGTGTTTTATCTACTTTAATTAACAGAGTTATCCACATACGTCGTTCTGTGGATAAGTTGGTTGATAAAGTGTTTTTAGCTTGACTTTTTATGATGGGGAAGAAAGATCTTTTCTCTAAAATGAAGTGGAAACAACAAAGAAACACCAATTAACTCTTTGTTATATAAAGAAAAAATAAGTTTTTTGTCGGATCGAGTACGTTAAAATACGATCATTAACTGGTGTTTTTTTGATCCTAGTCATTTCTCCGAGCTGTGTTTAACTTTTTTCTGCTAGCTTGTTTTTCTTGAATCTCAAATTTTTTTCCACATTACAAAATTGAGAACAAGGTCATGAATTGAACATGCAAAAGTACTTTCAATCTCTTGCATATAGACTACGCTCTATGCGTCTCTCGGCAGTCCCTTCTCGACTATCCTTATTAAGCGTTGCTTTTTCGTCTCTATAGATGAATTACTCTCAGTGGGGAGTTGATTCAGTTGCTCTGTCAAAGCCCATTTAATGTGCTCATCAAGTAATTTATTTTCACCTTGCCGACTTTCCAGCGCATCTATGATTCGCTGACTATATTCTGCATTACCAAGTGCGACAGCGATGTTACGTAGCCACTGTATATGACCAATACGACGGATAGCGGAGCCTTCCATATTTTTTAGAAAAGTCGCTTCATCCCAGTTAAACATGTCGACGAGGTCAGGGTTTTTGAAACTGTCACGACGGTGGAAATCATCTTGCTCCGTTATGTCGGCGTAGCGGTTCCATGGGCAAACCAATTGACAGTCGTCACAACCATAAATGCGGTTACCCATTGGCTTTCGAAACTCTTCAGGAATCACTCCATCGAACTCGATGGTGAGATAAGAGATACAACGCCTGGCATCGACAACTTTGTCTTCAACGATGGCTTGTGTTGGGCATGATGTAATGCATGCTTTGCATTTACCGCACTGATCAACGCTTGGCTCATCTACGGGTAGTGGTAAGTCGATAAGTAGTTCACCTAAAAAGAACCACGATCCACAGTCTTGATCTAAAATCAGGGAATGTTTCCCGGTCCAACCTAAGCCCGCTTTTTGGGCGAGAGGTCGCTCTAATATTGGTGCGGAATCAACGAAAGGTCGGTAACCATATTGACCAACCTCTTGTTCAATAAGTTTGCCGAGTTTATTTAGCTGCTTTCTGACGAGCTTGTGATAATCACGCCCTAGTGCGTAGCGGCTAATATAGGCATGACTTTTATTCGCGAGGTTTGAAGCGAATTGAGCCTCTGGTGGCAGATAGTCCATCCGGACGCTGATAACACGAACGGTTCCCGGGAGTAGCTCATGGGGTCTAGCACGCATCATACCGTGACGAGCCATCCAATCCATTGAGCCGTGATAGCCTGCATCAAGCCATTTTTGTAGTGCTGCTTCATGTTCACTCAGATCAACGTCGCAGATCCCAACCTTTTGGAAGCCGAGTTCTTTTCCCCAAACTTTGATTTGTTGTGCGAGTTGTTCGTAGTTCATGTTAACCACCGGAATAAAGGGGGGGCGGATCTTAACGGATCTCTGGCTTTGGTGCTACCCAGTTAGGTACGTTTTTGATGTTGTGAATACTGCTTATTGAAGTCATTTGCATATATTCTAAATCTAGGTCGATACTAAGATGATTAAGATACCGTTTATTGGATACTTTTTTCGCACATATGACATTTGAAAGCTTGTCTCTCAAAACCAACACGGTTTACTATTCCTGTTCTTTTGATTTTTATATAGTCAACGATCATTAGTTAGAGAAGCATCAATGAGCACGAAACAATTCAATTTAAAAGATGAGCATGAAACGGTTGCACTAGGCACCGCTTTGGCTCAGCTTTGTTCCCAGCAAACCACAATTTATCTGCATGGTGATTTGGGTGCAGGTAAAACAACCTTTAGTCGTGGTTTTGTCCGTGCTCTTGGTCATCAAGGTAACGTGAAAAGTCCAACTTATACTCTAGTCGAACCGTACCAGTTGGATCAGTGGCAAGTATATCACTTCGACCTTTATCGTCTTGCGGATCCTGAAGAGCTTGAGTTTATGGGGATTCGAGACTATTTCACAGACGATGCGATTTGCTTGGTTGAATGGCCTGAAAAAGGGCATGGCTTACTGCCACAACCGGATCTTGATGTAAACATTCGCTACCAAGGTGAGCAACGTGTAGCCGAACTAACAGCTAATAATGATTATGGTGTGCAGTTACTCAGTCGATTGGAGCTATGTTGAGTTTTTCAAATTTTAGAGTAGTGGCGACGTTTGTCGCCACTTTTCTCCTTCTCATCCCCAATTTAGCATTTGCTAACGTCGTTAAGAGTTTTCGAGTTTGGCCTTCACCTGATGAAACGCGTGTTGTCATCGATTTAGGCTCGGAAGCTGACTATTCCTATTTCTCTTTATCAGGGCCGGATCGCCTTGTCGTGGATTTAAAAAGCACGACGATGCAGGCCAAACTGCCTGTTACTGTTACGGATAGCCCTGTTTTAAAACTGGTACGAAAAAGCTCGCCTCCAGAGAAGGGCACTTATCGTTTGGTGTTTGAACTAAAAAAGAGCGTTCAAGCGGAATTATTTAAATTAAGCCCAACACCAGGTGGGCAGTATGGTCACCGCTTGGTGATTGATTTACCGCACGGTAAGAAGGCATCGACCTCTAAACCGAGTAAGCCAGCGGCGGCCAGCAAAGACATGAGTTCAGTTCAACGAGCTCAAGAAGTGTTAATTGTTATCGACCCTGGTCACGGTGGGGAAGACCCTGGCTCTATTGGCCCTTCACGTCGTAAGTACGAGAAAGATGCGGTATTGAGTATCTCAAGAAAAATTGCTGCTCAGCTCGATGCGACTCCTGGTATTAAAACGCGCATGACTCGTACGGGAGATTATTTTGTAAACTTAAACCGTCGTGTCGCGATTGCTCGTGAAAATGATGCGCACTTGCTGATCTCCATTCACGCAGATGCGTTTACTTCACCGAAGCCTCGCGGTGGATCGGTCTTCGTACTAAATACTCGTCGTGCAAATACCGAAATTGCTCGTTGGGTCGAGAACCATGAGAAACAGTCTGAGTTATTGGGCGGCTCGGGTAATGCGTTCTTCACGAAGACAAAAGATCGTAACGTGAACCAAACTTTGTTGGACTTGCAGTTTAGTCATTCACAAAAAGAAGGCTATAAGCTGGCAACAGAAATCCTAGGTGAGATGGGACGTGTTGCGCACCTACATAACACCAAACCGATCAACACCAGCCTTGCGGTTTTACGCTCTCCACAGATTCCGTCTGTGCTAGTGGAAACGGGCTTTATTTCTAACCCAACAGAAGAGCGTTTACTGTTTCAACGAGCGCACCAAGATAAGTTAGCTCAGGCTATCACTAAGGCGGTCGTCAAGTACTTAAAAGATAACCCACCAGAGGGGACGGTGTTCTCGCCTTCAGCGAAGCCAATGGTACATATTGTAAAGCGTGGCGAGTCATTATCGGTGATCGCGAACAAATATGGGCTTAGCTCTAAAGCGCTGATGTCGGCAAACAACTTGAAGTCGACAGGCTTGGCAATTGGTCAGAAGCTCAACATTCCTTCTGCTGGTACGATTAAAGTGCCAAGTAAACCGATTACTGTTGAGACAGAAACCATTACGCACAAGGTTAAGTCTGGTGAGTTCTTAGGTAAGATTGCGAATCACTATAAAGTGAAGGTTTCAGATATCCGCCGAGAGAATAACTTGAAGTCAGATACCTTGTGGGTAGGGCAAAAGTTGAAGATAACGGTCGCGGTAAAAGATAAACCGATTCGTAAGCACAAGGTTTCTCGGGGTGAGTTCCTTGGCAAAATAGCGTCCAAATACGGCGTTAGCGTATCGAGCATTCGTAAAGCGAATAACTTACGCTCTGATCAGCTAGCGGTTGGGCAAGTCCTGATCATTCCAAACAAGTAGGTGAGCTTCTAACTCATTATGACGATTAAAATTTTGCCAGCCAGACTTGCAAACCAAATCGCCGCAGGGGAAGTGGTCGAAAGACCTGCTTCTGTGATTAAAGAGCTGGTTGAAAATAGTCTTGATTCTGGCGCAACTCGAATCGATATCGATATCGAGAAAGGAGGCGCAAAGCTGATTCGTGTTCGTGATAACGGAAAAGGTATCGCGAAAGATGAACTCGGCTTAGCGCTCAGTCGTCATGCGACATCTAAGATACATACCTTAGATGATCTCGAAGCCATTATGAGTCTAGGTTTTCGCGGTGAAGCGTTAGCCAGTATTAGCTCAGTCTCGCGTTTGACGCTCACGTCGCGTCCTGCGGCACAAGAAGAAGCCTGGAGTGCCTACTCCGAAGGGCGTGATATGCAGGTGAAGCTTAAGCCAGCAGCGCACCCGATTGGCACTACCGTTGAGGTGTTGGACTTATTTTTTAATACTCCAGCGCGTCGCAAGTTTCTTCGTACGGAGAAAACCGAATTTGCTCATATTGATGAGTTATTGAAACGCATTGCGTTAAGCCGCTTTGATGTCACCATCAATGTGCGTCATAACGGCAAGATCATCCGTCAATATCGCGCGGCGAAAAATCAGCTTCAAACCGAAAAGCGTATTGCTGCTGTCTGCGGTAATGCGTTTGTGCGGCATATGCTCAGAATCGAGCTTGAGCATCAAGGGTTAAAGTTACATGGGTGGATTACCACACCAGAGGGAGCAAGGCAGCAAAGCGATTTACAATATTGCTATGTGAATGGCCGAATGATGCGTGACAAATTAATCAATCACGCGATTCGTCAAAGCTATGAAATGAGCTTAAAGCCAGATCAGTTTGCAGCGTATGTGCTCTTTATTGAGCTAGATCCGCACCAAGTAGATGTGAATGTTCACCCTGCTAAGCATGAAGTGCGTTTCCACCAAGCTCGTTTGGTGCATGATTTCATCTATCAAGCTTTGACGGATGCACTTGCGCAAAGCGCCGTGATTGATAAACCACAGGTGAATGAATCGGCATTTCATCGCGCGGAACCGACTGAGTCCGAAGAGATTGAGCATTCGCCAGAGCCTGAAAAAGTACAAGAGCCAGCATCTTCACCAGTACCAGAGCGGGTTTATCAAGCGATAGAGAGTACACCGGCTTATCCTGGACGCAGTGATTATGAAGTGAAGCCTCGTAATAGCGGTCCTAGTGAAACCTCCGTGCGAGAGGCGCGCGTAGTGGAGTCATTCAAACGTAATGATTGGGTGGAATCCAAACCTGCACCAAAGCCAAGTCACAGTAAAGAGCGCCACGTAGAACCAGCGCCAACTAAACAAGAAGTACGCGCTTATCACGAGCTGTTGAAAACGCCAGAGTTTGAGGCTCAGGCAGTCACTCCAATAGCGCCCCAAACGATAACTTCGCACACATCAATGCCATCGATTACTGCATTGGGCAAAGCGCTGATGGTGGTCGATGAACAATTTGTTTTGATGAGCAGTGACAGTGGGGCGGCGTTAGTCTCGTTACCTAGAGCAGAATTTTATCGTGTAAAAGGCCAGCTTTCTCCAAGCGATGGTGCACTCAAGGCACAACCTCTGCTTGTTCCTCTATCTATTAAGTTAGAGGCCGAATTAGTGAGACTGGCCCAAGATTATCAACAAGATTTGGCATTGCTTGGTATTCAATTGAAAGCGAGAAACGAGCACGCCTTAATGGTGATGGGCGTCCCAGCTCCGCTGCGTCAACAAAACTTACAAAATTTAGTACCAGATCTGTTATCTTACGCGCAATCTTGTGTGAACGAAGGTATAGCAGCGGCTCAGATGCTGTCTGAGTTGATAGATTGGCTCGCATTACAGGTCACGACAGTGAAGAGTCACTATACTTTTTCTGAAGCCATTCAAATTATTGCGGAACTTGAACAGCTAAGACATGGTCAATTGCCATTAGAAGATACAAAATTCGTATCCGCTGTTGATTTCTCTGCCACGATAGCCAAATTAAAACCATGACAGATAAACTACCTTTGGCGCTATTTTTAATGGGGCCAACTGCATCAGGCAAAACTGAGCTGGCGATTCGTCTTCGTCAAAAATTTCCGGTTGAGATCATCAGTGTTGATTCTGCTTTGATCTACAAAGGGATGGATATCGGTACGGCGAAACCGGATGAAAAAGAGTTAAGTTTGGCGCCTCATCGCTTGATAGATATTTTGGATCCAAGTGAATCTTACTCTGTCGCCGACTTTCGTCGAGATGCATTGAAAGCGATGGATGATATTGTTGCAGAAGGAAAAATTCCACTTCTTGTGGGTGGAACAATGCTGTATTACAAGGCGTTACTTGAAGGTTTATCACCACTTCCTGCTGCAAATCCTGAAATTCGTCAGCAAATTGAACAAGAGGCATTGACTAAAGGTTGGTCAGTGTTGCACGATGAACTCAAAGAGGTTGATCCTGTGTCAGCTGCGAGAATCCATCCCAATGATCCCCAACGTTTATCTCGGGCATTGGAAGTTTTTCGCATTTCAGGTAAAACTTTAACTGAATTGACTCAAACGAAAGGTGAAAGCCTACCATACCGAGTCAAGCAGTTTGCAATAGCTCCCAAGGATAGGGCAGAACTTCACCGTCGGATTGAACTCCGTTTCGAGAAGATGATGGAAGCGGGCTTTGAAGAAGAAATGAAAGCGTTACATTCGCGAAAAGATCTTCACCCCGATCTTCCTTCCATACGATGCGTCGGTTACCGACAGATGTGGGAGTATTTAGATGGGGAGTGTACACGTGACGAAGCGGTATTTCGTGGCGTATGCGCGACTCGTCAATTGGCCAAGCGTCAAATCACCTGGTTACGCAGCTGGGATGATTTAACTTGGTTGGATAGCGAGAACATTGAACAGGCATTAGAAACGATGTCGGAAGCAATAGCATCTGATTGACATAGCTGTGTATAATGTGATCGTTTTTGCGTGAACGCACTCTCAAAGGATCTGTTGTTGGCGGTTTTTATACTATGCTGCTAATTACTTAGAGTGCATTTTTGATTCGTTTAGCTCAGATGCAAAAGCCGTATCTTTTGCATTGCACCACTAGCTAAATAATTACAACTACAAATTAAATAAGGAAAATAAAAATGGCTAAGGGGCAATCTCTACAAGACCCATTTCTAAACGCGCTACGTCGTGAGCGTATCCCGGTATCTATCTACCTTGTGAATGGTATTAAACTACAAGGTCAGATCGAATCATTCGATCAATTTGTGATCCTGCTGAAGAATACTGTTAACCAAATGGTGTACAAGCACGCGATCTCAACAGTTGTGCCGGCTCGTCCAGTGAGCCATCACAGCGGTGAACGTCCACAAGGTGAGCGTCCACAAGAGAAATCAGAAGATTAATTCTTCATCGAGTATTTTTAAAATAAGGAGTTGATTGCTTGTTTGACCGTTATGAATCCGGTGAGCGAGCCGTACTTGTTCATATCAACTTCACGCAAGAAGGTGAATGGGAAGATCTGGCTGAGTTCGAAATGCTGGTTTCTTCTGCTGGGGTAGAGGCGCTACAAGTAGTAACTGGTAGTCGTCAATCCCCACACCCGAAATACTATGTCGGAGAGGGTAAGGCCCAAGAGATTGCTACAGCGGTACAATCAACGGGTGCCGAAATTGTGATTTTTAATCACGCCCTCTCTCCTGCCCAAGAACGTAACCTCGAAGCACTGTGCCAATGTCGAGTTCTCGACCGCACTGGTCTTATTCTCGATATCTTTGCTCAACGAGCTCGAACACACGAAGGTAAGCTACAGGTAGAGCTGGCTCAACTTCGTCATATCTCTACTCGTTTGATTCGTGGTTGGACGCACCTTGAAAGGCAGAAAGGTGGTATCGGTTTACGTGGCCCGGGTGAAACCCAGCTGGAAACCGACCGTCGCTTATTGCGTGACAGAATCAAAGCCATCCTGCGACGCTTAGACAAAGTAGCGAAGCAGCGTGAACAAGGGCGCCGCGCCCGAAATCGAGCTGAAATCCCAACGGTTTCACTTGTGGGTTACACCAACGCGGGTAAGTCGACACTCTTCAACCGTATTACAGAAGCTGGCGTGTACGCGGCTGATCAATTATTTGCTACTTTGGACCCGACTTTACGTAAGATAGAGTTAGCAGATGTTGGTCCTGCCATCTTGGCAGACACGGTTGGTTTTATTCGACATTTGCCACACGACTTGGTTGCGGCCTTCAAGGCAACCTTGCAGGAAACGCAAGAAGCTGACATTTTGTTACATGTTGTTGATGCCAGTGATGAGCGTTTTCGTGAGAATATTCAAGCTGTTCATGAAGTACTAGAAGAGATCGACGCGCATGAAGTGCCGACTCTGGTTGTCATGAACAAAATCGACAATCTAGATTCGCAGAAACCACGTATAGAACGAGACGAGGAAGGCGTACCTCGTGCAGTTTGGGTTTCAGCAATGGATGGGTTGGGCATTGATGTCCTGTTTGAGGCGCTGACGGAACGTCTGGCGTCACAAATGGTCGAGCATCAGTTGCGAATTCCTCCACAGTATCAAGGACGATTCCGTAGTACCTTCTTCCAAATGAAGTGTATTCAACGTGAGGAATATGACCAGGATGGTAACTTGTTGATCGATATTCGAATGCAGCAAGTAGATTGGTCTAGACTTGAAAAAAGAGAAGGGGCAGTTTTGACTGGCTTTATAGTCACTTAAAGGACTGCTACAGTATAACGTCATATCAAATGATGGAGCTTTCTAATGGCGTGGAATGAGCCTGGAAATAACAACGGCAACAATGGCCGCGATAATGACCCTTGGGGTAATAATAATCGTGGTGGCCAGCGTCCTGGTGGCCGAGATCAAGGTCCGCCAGATTTAGATGAAGTGTTCAACAAACTGAGTCAAAAGCTGGGCGGCAAGTTTGGTAAAAAAGGCGGCGGTGGTTCTCCAATCGGCGGCGGTGGTGGTAGTGCAATTGGCTTTGGCGTGATTGCTCTGATTGCTGTTGCAGTTTGGTTCTTCGCTGGTTTTTACACCATCGGTGAAGCAGAGCGTGGTGTTGTACTGCGTTTAGGTAAATACGATCGTATCGTAGACCCAGGTCTTAACTGGCGTCCTCGCTTTATTGATGAGTACGAAGCGGTAAACGTACAAGCGATTCGTTCACTACGTGCATCTGGTCTAATGCTGACCAAAGATGAAAACGTTGTAACAGTTGCGATGGATGTTCAGTACCGAGTGACTGACCCATACAAATACTTGTACCGTGTAACCAATGCAGACGACAGCTTGCGTCAAGCAACGGATTCTGCACTACGTGCAGTAATTGGTGACTCATTGATGGATAGCATTCTAACCAGTGGTCGTCAGCAAATTCGTCAAACTACGCAAGAAACACTGAACCAAATCATTGATAGCTATGATATGGGTCTGGTACTTGTTGATGTGAACTTCCAGTCTGCTCGTCCACCAGAGCAAGTGAAAGATGCGTTTGATGATGCAATCGCAGCACGTGAGGATGAAGAGCGTTTCATTCGTGAAGCTGAAGCATACAAGAACGAAATCTTGCCTAAGGCAACGGGTCGTGCAGAGCGTTTGAAGAAAGAAGCACAAGGTTACAATGAGCGTGTCACTAACGAGGCTCTTGGTCAGGTAGCACAGTTCGAAAAACTACTACCAGAATACCAAGCAGCGCCTGGTGTAACGCGTGATCGTCTGTACATTGACGCAATGGAAGAGGTGTACTCAAGCACTTCGAAAGTGTTGATTGACTCGGAATCAAGCGGCAATCTTCTTTACCTTCCAATCGATAAGTTGGCGGGACAAGAGGGCAAAGCAGATACCAAACGTAAATCGAAGTCATCTTCAACTTATGATCAAATTCAACTTGAGTCTGATCGTACACAAGAAGACACTTCGAACACGCAGTCTCGTTCAACAGGTTCACGTCAAGGGAGATACTAAGAATGCGTAAGTTAATGATCCCTGTACTGGTAATCGCACTGGCATTAATGTTGATGTCTTTGTTTGTGATTCCTGAAGGTGAGCGCGGTATCGTGGTTCGATTTGGTCGTGTCTTGAAAGACAATAACGACATCACTCGAATTTACGAGCCTGGTCTGCATTTCAAGATGCCTTTGTTTGACCGTGTGAAACAACTTGATGCACGTATCCAAACAATGGATGGTCGTGCAGACCGTTTCGTAACGTCTGAGAAAAAAGACGTTATCATTGATACCTACGTGAAGTGGCGTATTGAAGATTTTGGTCGCTACTACCTCGCGACAGGCGGTGGTAACTCGCTAACGGCAGAGGCACTACTTGAGCGTAAAGTGACGGACGTGCTTCGTTCTGAAATCGGTGCTCGTGAAATCAAACAGATCGTATCTGGTCCACGTAACGATGATGTGCTACCAGAAGACGCAAGTGCCGATGTTGTCGCAACTGAAGCGGCTCGTGAGGCGCTTGAGATTGATGGTGAACGCGACCTAATCATGTCTGAAGTATTGAAAGACACGCGTGAAAGCGCAATGAAAGACTTGGGTGTTCGTGTCGTTGATTTCCGAATGAAGAAAATCAACCTGCCTGATGAAATCAGTGAGTCTATCTACCGTCGTATGCGTGCGGAGCGTGAGTCTGTTGCTCGTAAGCACCGTTCTCAAGGTCGTGAAAAGGCGGAAGTTATTCGTGCTCAAGCAGAACTAGAAGTAGCAACTATTCTAGCTGAAGCTGATAAAACTGCGCGTGTGACACGAGGTGAAGCGGATGCTGAAGCTGCGAAGATTTATGCTGAAGCGTACAACAAAGACCCTGAGTTCTTTAGCTTCCTACGCTCGCTACGTGCGTATGAGAAGTCCTTCAGCTCTAAGAGCGATATTCTGGTGCTTGATCCGAAGAGTGAGTTCTTCCAATACATGAACCAGTCGAAGGGCAGCATGGAGAAATAATCTCCGCGTCTCATTGAAATAAAAGGCTCCTTAGGGAGCCTTTTTTGTATCTGATGCTAAGTGCTAGCTCATCATGATGGCGATGACGGCTCCAGCAACTACTAGGCAGCCACCGATGCGTCGTAGCTGATTGTTGGGTTGTTCACTTAATTGAGCCACCATATTCCGCCAACCGTTAGGAGCAATCAGTGGCCCAATGCCTTCCACGATCAAGACGAGCCCAATCGCCAACCATATGGATTCAGACATAGCGCTTTCCAGTCGAATAGAGAAAGCTAAATACTATCAGTGATATGCTGATTTCAAAATGAACAAAGCGGCAAGATGACATTCTGGTAGCAACTCTGTGAACAAAAAATGACTGCAAGAAGCGTGATTCGGTGCTAGAATCCATTTTTAACTAGCAATCAGACTTGGAAAGATGGGAAATAACGTAGTCGTTCTAGGCACCCAATGGGGTGACGAAGGTAAAGGTAAAATCGTAGACCTTTTAACTGAAGATGCAAAATACGTGGTACGCTACCAAGGCGGTCACAACGCAGGTCACACTCTCGTAATTGACGGTGAAAAAACCGTTCTTCACTTAATTCCATCAGGTATCCTTCGCGATAACGTAAAATGTGTTATCGGTAACGGTGTTGTACTATCACCTGAAGCTCTACTTAAAGAAATGAAGCCTCTTGAAGAGCGCGGTATTCCAGTACGCGAGCGTCTTTTCATTTCTGAAGCATGTCCGCTAATTCTTCCTTACCACGTTGCAATGGACCAAGCTCGCGAAATCGCTCGCGGTAAAAAAGCTATCGGTACTACTGGTCGTGGTATCGGTCCAGCATACGAAGATAAAGTTGCTCGTCGCGGTCTACGCGTTGGCGACCTATTCGATATGGCGACTTTCGCAGAGAAGCTAAAAGAAGTCATGGAGTTCCATAACTTCCAACTAGTTAACTTCTACAAAGCGGAGCCAGTGAGCTACGAAGAAGTACTTGAGCAAGCGAAAGGCTACGCTGAACTACTAACGTCAATGGTTATCGACGTAACTGACGAACTAGACGCAGCACGTAAGCGCGGCGACAAGATCATGTTCGAAGGTGCACAAGGTACACTACTTGATATCGACCACGGTACTTACCCGTACGTAACGTCTTCTAACACGACTGCTGGTGGTGTTGCTGCAGGTTCTGGTTTTGGTCCTCGTCACATCGGTTACATCTTGGGTATCGCAAAAGCGTACTGTACTCGCGTTGGTGCTGGTCCATTCCCGACTGAACTATACGACGGTTTAGATAAGCAAGATCCAATTGGTAAGCACTTGGGTGAAGTTGGCCACGAGTTCGGTGCGACAACTGGTCGTCTACGTCGTACAGGTTGGTTCGATGCTGTTGCTATGCGTCGTGCAATCCAAATCAACTCTGTATCTGGTTTCTGTCTAACTAAACTAGACGTACTAGATGGTCTAGAAGAGCTAAAAATCTGTACTGGTTACAAGATGGAAGATGGCTCTGTGCTAGAAGTTTCTCCGATGGCTGCTGAAGCATTCGAAAAAGCAACGCCAATCTACGAAACAATGCCTGGTTGGTCTGAGAACACATTTGGTGCTAAGTCACTAGATGCTCTACCACAAGCCGCTCTTGACTACATCAAGCGTATTGAAGAGCTAACTGGCGTTCCAGTAGACATCATCTCTACAGGTCCTGACCGTAACGAAACTATCATCAAAGTTCACCCATTCGAAGCTTAATTGATAGCCGTTAAAGATTGCAAAAGCCGACCTTCTGGTCGGCTTTTTTGTATCTGAACAAAAACAGCGTGACTCTCATATGGCAAGCTTTTGCCGCTGAGCCTAAATCAGAGGCAAAAATTGTCTAAAGCTTAGCTGTTTTTTGCCGATAAGGTTATCAAGCAGAGGAGATCCTTCACCGATCTTTGGTTTCTTAGATACCTTAAGGGTACGTTTATGAAGTTACGAACAGTGGCTGCTTCACTGTTGTTGACCTTGGTTGCTACCACAGTGAAAGCCAATGTTGCTGATGTGGGGGCACCAGTTCCGATCTATACCGAAGCAGAGCTGATAAAGCTTATTGAGCAAAATAAGCACTTACAACGTGTGCGCGCTGATAACTGCCAGCTGGTGGAGGATATCGTAGCTCGTGCGACTCGAATTAACTTACCCGCTTATGAGTTTCTATACGGAGATATGTTGGCTTGGGGTGTGTGTGTCGAGCAAGATGTCGAACTGGGTCTTTACTACATCGAAAATGCAGCGCATCAGGGGTTACCTGCTGCACTAGAGCAGATTGGCCGATACTATTCGCGTGGCACTTTAGTACAGCAAGATAAAGAACGTGCAATTCCATATTTGCGAGAAGCTGCGTCAATGGGAAACCTAAACGCGCGTATTCATCTGGCCGAGTTGCTTTTACGTGATTATGGCAGTCCACTCGATTACGAAGATGCGTATCGTTGGTTATATAACTCTGTCACAGCAGATAAGCGGCAGCATAAGCGCATAACTGTATTGAGAAACGGCCTTGAACAGCGCATGCCACAAAACGTTATTGCTCGAGCTAAACGGCGAGACACCTTTTGGTAACGCTTCAATATTGCAAACAACTTCATACAACAAAGCCCACGTCACGTGGGCTTTGTTGTTTTCCCGATAGCTGATAGCGCTTAAACCACTTTGTGTGGACCGAAGCATTCGTAATGGAATTGCTCTTCTGGTACGCCAAGTTCTAATAGCTGTTTCGCTATGTGCTGCATAAATCCTACAGGGCCACAGAAGTACACCTGCACGTTATCTTGCTTTAATGCAGCTTCAATTTCATACAGATTGACAAAGCCCGTGAAGTGGAAGTCTTCACCTAGTTTGTCTTCTGTCGTTGGTTGGTTATACCAAACGAGCGCGTTCATATTTTCTTTTTCTGCAACGAGTTGGTTTACGTGTTGCTTGAAAGCATGCTGTTGGCCATTTTCTGTTGCATGAACCCAAGTTACAGGTGCTTGATGTGCTGAGAGACTTTCTAGCATTGACAGCGTTGGAGTAAGTCCCACACCAGCAGATATTAGAACAACGGGTGTTTGTGGTTCGGCATCCATAAAGAAATCACCGGCAGGGGCCGCAAGCTGCACTTTTTCGCCAATGTTCAGGCTATCGTGCAGGTAGTTCGACACTTTTCCGCCTTCTTCACGTTTTACCGAGATACGGTAAGTGTTCTCTTGGACCGCAGAAGACAGACTATATTGGCGAATTTCTTGGTTTTCTAACTGGTCACTGTTGATGTAGATGCCAAGGTATTGTCCCGGTTTATACGGCGCCACTTTTTGACCATCGGTTGGCTTTAGCACAAAGCTGCAAATGTGTTCGCTCTCAATCTTTTTATCGACTAATTCAAATTCGCGTAGACCGCGCCAGCCGCCTTCCAAAGCTTCATTTTGTTGGTAAATTTGTTCTTCGCGCTGAATAAATACATTCGCAAGTACGCCGTAAGCCTCAGCCCAAGCATCCAACACTTCTTGACCTGGATTAAAAAGCTCATCGATTGTCGCAAGTAAATGCTTACCAACGATTTGGTACTGATCTTCTGTGATCAAAAAGCTCGTGTGCTTATGCGCAATTTTCTCTACTGCGCCAAGCAGAGCTGGCAAATTTTCAATATTGGCAGCATAGGCACAGATAGCGTTGAATAATGCTTCACGCTGATCGCCGTTACGCTGGTTACTCATGTTAAAAATATCTTTCAACTCAGGGTTATGAGTAAACATACGCTCGTAAAAGTGCGCGGTCAGTTTTGGTCCTGTTTCGGCGATGAGTGGTGCAGTCGCTTTGACGATCTCGATAGTTTGATTGCTGAGCATAAGGGCTTCCTACTTTAAGTTGTATTTATAATGCATGTTTAAAGTTGTATCTCAAATGTATCTTTCGATCAAGAAAAGATTTACACTTTTATCGATAGCTCAAGTTTGGGGTTTTAGCATCACCAGCGGGTTATTGAGTCGCACTTTGGGAGAGAATATGCAGTTAACTAGTTTCACTGATTATGCGTTGAGAACCTTAATTTTCTTGGCTTCGTTGCCGGAAGATGAGTTAACCAGCATTACCGAAGTGACGGATTTATTTGGTGTGTCGCGCAACCATATGGTTAAAGTTATCAATCGGTTAGGGCAGTTGGGTTATGTCCATACCGTGCGCGGAAAAAACGGTGGTATCCGGCTGATGAAGCCAGCGTCTGAAATCACAGTCGGTGGTGTTGTGCGCGATTTAGAGCCGTTAGATTTAGTCAACTGTGGTGTGGATTTTTGCCATATTACCCCTGCTTGCCGCCTCAAAGATAAATTGGCGAAAGCAAAAAGTGCCTTTCTGGCGGAGTTGGATGACTGCACGATTGAATCCTTGCTCAGTGACAATTCTGAACTTTTGATCTTGCTGGCTCGTCCTTAACTCATTTGCATGCCTAGAGTCGATCTCGATCATTCTTTTTTCAAAGCAATTCTGTAGCTTATCGAGAGACTCAGATATACTAGCCATATACCTTCCTTGCTAGATAGGCGTGCCTATGTCAGACAATATTCCAAACGATCCTTTTGCAGATCGTGAATCCAAAAATTACGAAAATCCAATTCCAAGCCGAGAGTTTATCATCGAGTTTCTAGAGCAAGCGGGCGTTCCAATGAATCGTAACGACTTGTTTGAGGCACTAAAGCTTGAGGGCGAAGAGCAATACGAAGGGTTGCGTCGTAGGCTACGTGCGATGGAGCGAGATGGCCAACTGGTGTTTACCCGCCGTCAGTGCTATGCATTGCCTGAAAAACTTGAAATGGTGAAAGGTTACGTGATTGGTCATCGTGATGGCCATGGTTGGGTACGTCCAGAAGGCAGCGTCGGCAAGGATGATGATATTCTGTTACCGCACCATCAGATGAAGAACATCATCCACGGTGATTTTGTCTTAGTGCAACCTACAGACAACAGCAAGCGCGGCCGCCGTGAAGGACGTTTGGTGCGTGTGCTAGAGGAGCGTAATGATCAAATCGTCGGTCGTTTCTTCCTTGAATATGGATACTCCTACGTTGTCCCAGATGACTCGCGTATCAGCCAAGATATCCTGATCCCAAATGAGCACAAAGCGGGTGCACGCATGGGTAACGTAGTCGTAATTGAAATTACTGATCGTGGCTCACGCTCACGCGGCATGATGGGTAAAGTGGTTGAAGTCCTTGGTGAAAACATGGCACCAGGTATGGAAACACAAATTGCGATTCGTACACACCAAATCCCTCACGAATGGCCAGAAGCCGTCGATAAACAAATCGAAAACTTAGGCGAAGAAGTACCAGAAGAAGCCAAAGTTGGTCGTGTGGATCTACGTGATTTGCCACTAGTGACCATTGACGGCGAAGACGCACGAGACTTTGATGATGCCGTTTACTGTGAAAAGAACAAAGAAGGTGGTTGGCGTTTATGGGTAGCGATTGCTGACGTCAGTTACTACGTTCGTCCTGACTCTGCGTTGGATAAAGAAGCGATCAATCGTGGTAACTCAGTATATTTCCCTTCGCAAGTTGTGCCAATGTTGCCAGAAGTACTGTCGAACGGTCTATGTTCGCTTAACCCGCAAGTAGATCGCTTGTGTATGGTGTGCGAAATGACCATTTCCGATACAGGTAAGCTGTCTGGTTACAAGCATTACGAGGCGGTGATGAACTCGCACGCTCGTCTCACATATAGCAAAGTGAGCGCGATTCTAGAAGGGGATGAAGAACTACGTGAGCGCTACCAGCCGCTTGTTTCTCATCTAGAAGAGTTGCACAAGATGTACAAAGTGCTGAAAGAAGCACGAGATCAACGCGGTGCAATCGAATTTGAAACCGTTGAAACCAAATTTATTTTCAATGCGGAACGTAAAATCGAAAGCATTGAGCCAGTAATTCGTAATGACGCGCATAAGATCATCGAAGAATGTATGATTTTAGCCAACATTGCTTCGGCATCGCTGGTAGAAAAAGCGAAAGAGCCCGCGCTTTATCGTATCCACGAATCTCCAGGTGAATTACGCCTGCAAGGTTTCCGTGACTTCTTAAGTGAACTTGGTCTTGAGCTAAAAGGTGGTTTAGAGCCTTCACCAACGGACTATGCTGATCTCGCACGTCAAATCTCCGGGCGTCAAGATCAAGAGTTGATTCAGACCATGCTGCTACGCTCAATGAAGCAAGCGGTATACAACGCAGATAACGCGGGGCACTTTGGGTTGGCATTGAAACGCTATGCACACTTTACGTCGCCAATTCGTCGTTACCCTGACTTGTTACTTCACCGTGCAATCAAGTATCTGATTGCTAAAGAAGAAGGTCGTAATCAAGATCGCTGGACACCAACAGGTGGCTATCATTACTCGTTTGACGACATGGATTTTTACGGCGAACAATGTTCGATGACAGAGCGCCGTGCTGATGATGCAACACGTGATGTTGCGGATTGGCTGAAGTGTGAATATATGCAAGACCACGTCGGTGACGAACTAGACGGTGTTATTGCTAATGTCACTAGCTTTGGCTTCTTTGTACGTTTAACGGATTTGCACATCGATGGTTTGGTACATATTTCTACCCTTGCGAACGACTACTATCAATTTGACCCGATTGGTCAACGACTTATTGGTGAAAGTTTCGGTAACATCTACCGCTTAGGTGATGCAGTAAAAGTAAAAGTACTGGCTGTTAACCTCGATGATAAGCAAATTGACTTTGAATTGGTCGAAACAAGTCGTAAGCTACGCGGCGAAGGTAAGACTGCGAAGAAACGCGCAGCGGAAGCAAAACGCAAAGCGAAAGATAAAAAACGCGCTGCGACTCGCTCTTCATCGAAGGAAGGTGGCGCGGCTCGTGCAGTTCCTGCGATAGAGCCAACTAAACGCCCAGAAGAAACGGGCGTAACGAGTAAGCGTAATGGCCCAAAACGTGGTGACGCCGAAGGCAACGAGAAGCCTAAAGTGAAAAAAGCACGTAAAAAGAAGCCGCACAGTAAGCCGAAGAAAACCAAGCGCACTAAAAAAGAAGCGCAGTAGGTTGAAGCGCCAACTTAGTTCAAACTCGGTTGGCGCAGGCAATACGACCAGAACAACAGGTTAAACAATGAGTAACGAATTTATCTACGGCATTCACGCAGTGAAGGCGGTATTGGAGCGCGAACCAGAGCGTTTTATCGAGGCGTACGTTTTAAAAGGTCGTCAAGATGATCGCCTAATGCCAATCCTAAATGATCTTCAGGTTTGTGGTGTTTCTATTCAGCAGATGACACGTAAAACCTTGGATGACAAAGCGCGCGGTGCAAATCACCAAGGCATCATCGCTCGTGTGAAACCAGCGAAGCAGCTGAATGAGAACGATATTGATGACATCCTTGCAAAGCACGAATCACCACTGCTCTTAGTGTTAGACGGCGTGACCGATCCACACAATCTTGGTGCGTGTTTACGTAACGCAGATGCGGCAGGTGCTGCGGCGATCATCGTACCGAAAGATCGTTCTGCGCCAATGAATGCGACGGTAAGTAAAGTCGCTTGTGGTGCAGCTGAAGTCGTACCATTGATCCGAGTGACTAACTTGGCTCGTACTATGCGTACATTGCAAGAGAAAGGCATCTGGTTTGTTGGTACGGCGGGCGAAGCAACGCACGACATCTACCAAGCCAAACTGACTGGACCTCTTGCTATCGTAATGGGGGCTGAAGGTGACGGTATGCGTCGTCTGACTCGTGAAACCTGCGACGATTTGATTAAGATCCCAATGGCTGGTAGCGTTTCAAGCTTGAACGTATCTGTGGCATCCGGCATCTGTTTGTTTGAGGCAGTTCGTCAGCGTATTGCTGCAAAGTAACGACGAAACAAACAGTTACTGTCGAATCAGACATAATGATAAAAACAAAGGATGGGGTGCCATCCTTTGTCGTTTTCACCGATTTATAAATAAAAATCCTCAGGGAAGTTATGACTCAACAAGACATTAAATTCATCGCCTTCGATCTAGATGGCACTTTGCTTGATAGCGTGCCAGATCTAGCTGTCGCGGCAGACCAAGCAGTACAGGCGCTTGGCTTTCCATCGGTTTCAGAAGAACAAGTTCGTGATTACGTGGGTAACGGCGCAGACGTGCTTATTGGTCGCTCATTAAGCCAAAGCCTGACCATCAACCCAGAGCTGAGTGAAGAGCTTCGTGCTAAAGCGCGTGTATTGTTTGATGATTACTACGAGCAAAGCGGTCACAAGCTAAGTCATCTTTACCCAACGGTAAAAGAGACACTAGCAGAGCTGCACAAAGCGGGCTTTGTTATGGCGTTGGTGACTAACAAACCTTCAAAGTTTGTGCCTGACGTTTTGGAAAAGCACGACATCGCAAAATACTTCGTTGATGTCCTTGGCGGTGATGCATTCCCAGAGAAAAAACCAAACCCAGTAGCATTGAACTGGCTAATGGAAAAGCACCAAATCCAACCAAGTGAAATGCTGATGGTTGGCGACTCGAAAAACGACATTCTCGCAGCAAAGAATGCAGGCTGTGCCTCATTTGGTCTGACATATGGTTACAACCACGGTGAACCTATTTCAGCATCAAATCCAGATTTCGTCGCTGACAGTTTGGCAGAATTATTGGACGTTGTAGCGGTTTCTGCATAACGGCTACAAAAGAGCTTCCAAAATACTCGTTAATGAGTACACTGAGTAAACCGTGCACCTATTACTGCACGGTTTTTTTCATTTAATTAGATTAAGAAGTCAAAGGAATCATTCTAATGAGCAAACCCATTGTATTGAGTGGTGTTCAACCTTCAGGTGAACTAAGTATCGGTAACTACTTGGGTGCTCTACGTCAATGGCAGCAGATGCAAGACGATTATGATTGCCAATATTGTGTGGTAGACCTTCACGCGATTACGGTTCGTCAGGACCCTAAAGCGCTGCATGAAGCAACTCTAGACGCACTGGCAATTTGTCTGGCAGTTGGTGTTGACCCGAAGAAGAGCACGCTATTTGTTCAGTCACATGTACCAGAGCATGCTCAATTAGGTTGGCTTCTTAACTGCTACACTCAAATGGGTGAGCTGAGCCGTATGACTCAGTTTAAAGACAAATCGGCACGTTACGCGAATGACGTAAACGTCGGTCTATTTGACTACCCGGTGTTGATGGCTGCTGACATTTTGCTTTACGGTGCGCACCAAGTACCTGTAGGCAGTGACCAGAAGCAACATCTAGAATTAGCGCGCGATATCGCAACGCGTTTCAACAATATTTACTCGCCAGAGCAGCCAATCTTCCAAGTTCCAGAGCCTTACATTCCGACAGTAAATGCGCGTGTAATGAGCCTTCAAGACGCAACGAAGAAGATGTCTAAATCTGATGACAACCGTAAGAACGTTATCACGCTGCTGGAAGAGCCTAAGTCGATCCTTAAGAAGATCAACAAAGCGCAAACCGATACCGAAACGCCACCAAGTATCCGTCATGATATCGAGAACAAGGCGGGCATTGCTAACCTAATGGGTCTGTACTCTGCGGCGACAGGCATGAGCTTCGAAGAGATTGAAGCGAAGTACCAAGGCGTAGAAATGTATGGCCCATTTAAGAAAGATGTTGGTGAGGCAGTTGTAGCAATGCTTGAGCCAATTCAAGCAGAATATCACCGTATTCGCGCTGATCGTGCTTACATGGACGAGGTAATGCAGCAAGGTGCTGAGAAAGCCTCGGCACGAGCGGCTGAAACGCTTAAGAAAGCATACGAAGCAGTAGGTTTTGTAGCTCGCCCATAGTCGCTAAGAACGAATACGAAAAAGCTCCACTTTGGTGGAGCTTTTTTTATGCCTGTATTACTGAAATGGCGTGTCTTTCATACAGCGTTCCATGTCGTAATATTCAACACGTCCTCGAGCCCCTAGAAAGGCAGACTTCACAACCATGCCTCTATCAATGAAGTAACTAAGCTGTACGCATGATATATCGTAGCTCAGTTCTTTAATTCTCGCTGGAATCCAGTAGGTTCCTGGCGTTCTTAGACGCTGAGTAAAGGTAATAACACCCTCGTCACTGACTTCTAGCTCTTCAATACCATCCAGTTCATTTTTGGCTGATTCGATGATGTCTTGATTCGCGGTAGGTTGAAGTGGCTCACTGGCGGTCAACTGACACCCCGCTATTAAGCTAAGTAGGGAGAGAGCTAGCACACTGCGTTGAATTTTTTTCATTTGTCGTTCCTGGGTTTACAGCTAATGAGATCTTATTGTCTCGCGCAGGTGTTATATCTTTTGTGTATGTTTTTGGCTAGTGAGTAATGAAAAGTTATTGAATAAATCATGAAAACTTTGAAGTATGAGGGGCCTGTAAAAGAGAGAGCGAAGCGAGTAATAGATTCTTGGGCTTGAACAGTGATACAAGTGAAAATTAAAGCATTCTAAATTAGTGACTAATTATATTTTTTATTTGTAACAGGAATGGTTGGGTTAATAAGCAACTCAACAAGTGATGTATTTTCTACTCCTTAACATGAAGTGAAAAAGTAAACTGAGTAATCAATCTAAATTCTGACTTGTTTATCAATAGCGCTCTGTATTTATTACAAAAAATGTTTGAATGGGATGCTCTGGCATATTTTCTTATATTCACATGTGATTCATTTCACGGCTTTAATTACTCATTCTTATTTATTTCATAAATAAACCTGATAGTAGACGCAAATGGCAGGCTCTAACCAGAGCTAAGTTTGCATTTACATAAATATCAGGTATGACAATGGACACGTTAATCAAACCCTCAATACTCGCATTAACCATCGCCAGTGCACTTAGTGCAAACGCGAACGCAGAGATTATTATTTCCCAATACGTAGAAGGCGGCGCTTATAATAAAGCGGTAGAGATCGCTAATACGGGTGATACTGCGGTGACACTCACTGGCTACGAGTTGGCGAAATCATCAAACGGTGGTGGTACTTGGGGCAGCACATTCGACCTTAGCCAAGTGACGATACAAGCTAACCAAGTGTATGTACTGGCGCATGGTGACGCGAGCGATACCATCAAAGCTATCGCCGATATCACAGATAAAAGCGTTGCGAACTTTAACGGTGACGACCCGATCGCACTGCTGAAAGATGGTGAAGTGCACGACATCATCGGTGTGATGGGTGACGTAGATTTTGGTAAAGACACCACATTAGTTCGTAACAGTGATGCACTAACCCCTTCTGCTACTTATGATGCATCTCAGTGGACGGCATTTGAGAAAGACAACATTGACGGCCTTGGTGAGCTAAATGCGACTGAGCCACCAGCACCATTCGCTTGTGAAGTCGACGGTCAGCAACCTAACTTCACTACCATCCAAGATATTCAAGGTGAAGGCGATACGTCTCCATTCATTGATGGTTACCCATACATTACTGACGAAGATCATTTCGTAACGGGTGTCGTGACTGCTGTTACCACTGGCCTAACCAAAGGTTTCTACCTACAAGCATTAGAAAGCGACAACAACGACAAGACCTCAGAAGGCTTGTTCATTCATACTGACGCGGCAGACACGGCGCTGAAAGCTGGTGACGTTGTTTGTGTGAAAGGTAAAGTTCAAGAGTATTACAGCAATACTCAGCTTGCTTCTGATGCTAACAGCTATGTGAAAACAGGCACCTCTGAAACCTCTCGAGTTACCGATCTTGTTATCAAAGAAGGTGAGACACTACGTGATGCGCTTGAGCGTCATGAAGGGATGCAAGTTGAGTTGACCTCGGCAAGTGACTTGTTTGTAACTCGCAACTTCTCTTACGACTACGATTCACGTCGTAACAATATGATGCTCTCTCATGAAGCGCCATTGTTAAAGCCGACTCAATTACACGCGGCAGAGAGCGATGCAGCCGTTGAGCTAGCAAAAGACAACGCAGCAAACCGCGTATACCTAGAATCAGATGGCAAAGCACCAAACGGCCAAATCCCATACTACCCAGATTTTGCTAAAGATGCAGACCAAGATGGCTCTTCAGAGCAGCACATTCGCCTTGGTTCTCGAGTAGAAGGTCTTCAGGGTGTCGTGGCTTACAGCTACAACGAATACCGCCTGATTGCGACCAATGAAGTCGATAACACCAACTTTGTGACTTCAGGTGAAGGCTTCGATGTGGCTCGTAAAGATGCCCCAGCGATTGCGGACTCAGATTTGCGTATTGCAAGCTTCAACGTACTGAACTACTTCAACTCCGTGGCTGACAGTGGCCATGAAAACCCAACCGGACAAAACCGTGGTGCGACTAACCTAGATGAGTTCCTGATCCAACAAGCGAAAATCGTTGCGGCGATGAACAAGATGGACGCTGACATCATTGGTTTGATGGAAGTGGAAAACAACGGCTTTGGTGATGGCAGTGCTATCCAAAACTTAGTTGATGCCCTAAATGCTGAGATTGATGACGCTGAAGATCATTACACGTATGTCGAAATCGAAGAGCAAGACAAATACCAAGACGAATACTTTGGCAGTGATGCGATCATGGTGGCGATTTTATATCGTGCTAACGCAGTAACGCCAAAAGACGCTGCAAAAGTGATCATCACGCCAGAGCAGCACATTGCAGAAAACACAATTACTCGTAAAGAGGGCACAGAAAGTAACCCTGCTTACGATAAGTACCAACGCCACAGTCTACTTCAGACCTTTACGGTGAAAGAGACGGGTGAAGATTTGTCTATTGTCGTAAACCACTTTAAGTCGAAAGGCTCTGAGTGTATTGAAGAGTGGATTGCCGGTGTAGAAGATTCTGAGCCAGCGGATCTGCAAGGCAACTGTAACAACTTCCGCGTTTCTGCTGCGCACGCAGTGGGTGAAGCGTTGAAAGAGGTGAAAGGCGATGTATTGCTCATGGGCGACCTCAATGCTTATGGCATGGAAGACCCACTTCTGACACTGACTGATTACTCGAAAGAGAAATACGGCCGTGACATTTATACTGCTGCTTACACAACCATTGGTGATGGTGAACTTCAAGTAGAGAAGACCAAAATTGAAAAAGGTTACGGTCTGCACAACTTAAACACGTTGCTGCACGGCACTGATACGTTTTCTTACACCTATTCGGGCGAGCTGGGTAATTTGGACCACGCATTGGCAAGCAGCAGCCTAGCGCAAAAAGTGGTAGCAATTGAAGATTGGCACATCAACTCACTAGAGAGTAACTTGTTCGAATACAGCAGCAAGTACACAGGTGATATGCCGAAGTACAAAGATGCGTTCTCTGCCTCTGACCACGATCCAGTGATCATCGCGATTGATTTACCAGATACAGATATCGATCTACCAAGCTCAGGTGAAAACCTAGCAGTGGAAGTTCGTCTACCACCAAACGCAGTTGTCGGTGATATCGTGACGGTAAGCCTAACGGAAGCAACTCAAGCGGCGTCGTCAACGTCTGATACTGATGGTTACGAAGCGAGTGCAACTCTGACACAAACAGACATTGATGCTCGTAGCGTGAGTGTGGAATTCGACAAAGCACCAACGGAAGGTCAGTACGTTCTAGAAGAGAAAGTGACAGATTCTACCGGTAACACGGTTAAGTTCAGTGATTCTCGCGATGTTACGCTAGAGCCGTCGAGCACTAACCCATCAGACGATGATGATGATGGTGGTTCATTTGGCTTTGGCGCGCTATTTGCGCTGCTAGGTCTCGGCTTATTCCGTCGTCGCCGCTAAGCGAATTTACTTCCTGACAAACAGTTCCTAAATAGCTGTAAAGACCAAAGGCCAGCCTATGCTGGCCTTTTTATTCAGCAAAAACTTGCCTTTCTTGCTTGGTATAGCAAAATACCGCCCTTGATTGTCACGAACGTGGCGATTCACTACGTAAGCATTGCCAAAACGGATTGGAGCAACCGACCCTTTATGTTGTTGATCATCGATAACTACGACTCTTTTACCTACAACCTTTACCAATACTTCTGCGAGCTTGGTGCAGACGTAAAGGTGGTGCGTAACGATGAAATCGATATCCAAGGCATTGAGGCGCTCAACCCAACTCATTTGGTGATCTCGCCAGGGCCATGTACGCCGAACGAAGCAGGTATTTCACTGAAAGCGATAGAACACTTCGCTGGTAAGCTTCCAATATTGGGTGTTTGCCTTGGCCATCAAGCGATAGCGCAAGTGTTTGGGGGCGAAGTGGTACGTGCACGACAAGTGATGCACGGTAAGACCTCACCGATTCGTCATAACGGTCGTAGTGTGTTTAAAAATCTGAATAACCCACTCACGGTAACTCGTTATCACTCTCTTGTGGTGAAAAACGGTACTTTACCCGACGTGTTTGAACTGACTGCATGGACAGAGCTGCCTGACGGAAGCATGGATGAAATAATGGGTTACCAACATAAAACCTTGCCAATTGATGCGGTGCAGTTCCACCCAGAATCAATCAAAACTGAGCAAGGTCACGAGTTGCTTGCGAACTTTTTAGCACGCAAAGCGATCTGATCGCGATCACTTTTCTTAACAAATCATTCATCTTTTTGCTGAGGTGAGCGGATTGCAAAACTATGCGGTTCTCTCGAGTCTCTTTGTCTATTCATGTCTTTTTAAACCTTCTATCCCCTGTATTACATAACATTTATAAAAAATCACTTCTCTATTTTACTTTCTTGATGCATAAATAGTCATAAGCAGTGATTAATGGAAGTTACTTTCGAGAACGAAAAGAATAAATCACTATTGAAATGGTTAATTAAATGTAAATACAATGCCGCAATAGCTTAAATGCAAAACATTATTTGCTGGCAAAGAGAGCCGGTTAAATTCGCTTATCTGCTACGCATGCGGTATCAAGAAGGAATGTGCAATGACAACGGAAATTAAAGTAGAGCGCGGTTTATTCGATGAGGTAATGGTACCTTGCTATAACCCGATGGAAATGATCCCTGTTAAAGGTGAAGGTTCACGTGTTTGGGATCAGGAAGGTAATGAATACATCGACTTTGCTGGTGGTATTGCAGTGAGCTGTCTTGGCCATTGTCATCCAGTAATGGTAAACGCACTAACAGAGCAAGCTAACAAGCTTTGGCACTTAAGTAACGTTATGACGAACGAACCAGCCCTTCGTCTGGCGAAAAAGCTAACAGAAGTGAGTTTTGCTGAGCGTGTGTTCTTTGCTAACTCTGGCGCAGAAGCAAACGAAGCCGCTTTGAAGCTGGCACGTCGTTATGCAGCAGACGTTCATGGCACTGAGAAGTCTGAAATCATTGCATTCAAACAAGGTTTCCACGGTCGTACATTCTTTACCGTAACGGTTGGTGGCCAAGCTGCATACTCTGACGGTTTCGGTCCTAAGCCAGGCGACGTGACACACCTTCCTTACAACGATATCGAAGCTTTACAAGCGCACATGTCTGATCGTACTTGTGCGGTCATGATGGAGCCACTACAAGGTGAAGGCGGCATCGTGCCACCAACGCCTGAGTTCGCTCAAGCGGTTCGCGAGCTGTGTGACAAACACAACGCCTTACTGATCTTCGATGAAGTGCAAACTGGTAATGGCCGTACAGGTAACTTCTACGCTTACCAAGGTTTAGGTATCACGCCAGATATTCTAAGTACTGCGAAATCACTTGGTGGCGGTTTCCCAATCGGTGCAATGCTAACGACAGCAAAATTGGCAGAGCACATGAAAGTGGGCACTCACGGTTCTACATATGGCGGTAACCCACTAGCGTGTGCGGTTGCAGAAGCGGTTGTAAATGAAGTTACTAAGCCAGAGGTGTTGGCTGGTGTGCTAGAACGCGAAGCATTGTTCCGTGAAGGTCTAGAGAAGATCAACGCGAAGTACAACATCTTCTCAGAAGTGCGCGGTCAAGGCTTATTACTTGGCGCTGCACTAAATGAAGAATGGCAAGGCCGTGCGCGTGACGTGCTGGTTGCTGCAGGTAAACAAGGTCTCATGGTATTGGTTGCGGGTGCCAATGTCGTACGTTTCACACCATCACTCGTTATCACACAACAAGAAATTGAAGAAGGCTTGGCGAAACTGGATAAAGCGATCGCGACTTTAGTTTAAGCGCGATATCAGTTTAAACGTCAACGCAGACACCCCCGTCAAGGATCTCTGATGGGGGAATTGTTCCTACAATATAGTTAGGATCTTCTTGCATCTGGAGGGAGTATTGATGCTAGTAGTTCGCCCTATCGCGATGTCGGATTACGACGCACTGCACACTTGTGCGGTGGAGTCTGGTCACGGATTTACATCTCTACCGGTTAACGAAGAACTGTTAACCAATCGAATCAAACATTCAGAGTACAGCTTTGGTAAGCCAGATGTGGCAGAACCAGGCGATGAAGGCTACCTGATGGTTGGCTTTGACTCTGAAACGGGTGAGGTTGCGGGTACCACCGGAATCGAAGCATCTATCGGCTGGGATGTCCCATTTTACTCATATCACATTAGTAAAGTCGTGCACTCGTCGCCAAAGCTTGGCGTTAACAACGTCGTTAAACTGCTTACTTTTGGTAATAACTACACGGGTAACAGCGAAATTTGTACCTTGTTCTTGCGTGAGAAATTCCGCCAAGGTCTGAATGGTCGTCTAATGTCGAAGTGTCGTTTCCTAATGATGGCAGAGCACCCAGAGCGCTTCTCTGAAACGATCTTTGCGGAGATGCGTGGCGTTTCAGACGACGAGGGTAATTCACCATTCTGGCAATGGCTTCAAGAGCATTTCTTCTCTATCGATTTCACGCTTGCAGATTACCTGACAGGCATCGGCAAGAAAGGCTTTATCGCCGACTTGATGCCGAAACTGCCTATTTACATCAACCTGCTCAGCCCAGAAGCGCAAGCCGTGATTGGTCAAGTACATGACAACACGCGTCCAGCGCTGAAGCTGCTTGAGCGTGAAGGTTTTACCAACCGAGGCTACGTCGACATCTTCGATGGTGGCCCAACGGTTGAGTGTGATCTGCGTAATATTGAGTCGGTACGTCATTCATTCCGCGCGCAAGTCAAAATCTCTGGACATTCCAGCACACAAGACTTCTTGATGTGTAATTCATCTTTCGAGAACTTCCGTGCGACAGTCACTAAAGCGGCGTATGACGCAGAAACACAAAGCGTAATGATCGCACCAGACGTTGCGGATGCACTTTCGGTTGAAGAAGGGGATTTCGTTCGCCTTCTTCCGCAGTAACAGACGACAGAATTTAAGGATAGAAACAATGACACATTGGATTGCAGGTGAATGGGTACAAGGTCAGGGTGAAGCATTTACGTCTCTGTCGCCGTACAACCAAGAAGTGATCTGGCAAGGCAAAGGTGCAACGGCAGAGCAGGTGAACCAGGCGGTATCTGCAGCGCGTGAAGCGTTTATTGACTGGAAAAAGCGTCCATTTTCAGAGCGTGAGGCAATCGTGTTGGCTTTTGCGGAGAAAGTAAAAGAGAACAGCGAAAAAATCGCCGAAGTGATTGCCAAAGAAACCGGTAAGCCGATTTGGGAAACGCGCACTGAAGCAGCAGCCATGGCAGGTAAAATTGCCATTTCGATTCGCGCTTATCATGACCGCACTGGTGAGGCGAGCCGTGAAGCAGCAGGCAACCAAATCGTATTGCGCCACCGCCCATTGGGCGTGATGGCGGTGTTTGGTCCTTACAACTTCCCAGGCCACCTACCAAATGGTCACATTGTGCCTGCGCTACTGGCTGGTAACACGGTAGTCTTCAAACCGTCTGAGCAAACGCCATGGACGGGTGAATTGGCGATGAAGCTATGGGAAGAAGCCGGTCTGCCGAAAGGCGTGATTAACCTTGTTCAAGGCGCGAAAGAAACTGGTATCGCCCTAGCTGACGCAAAAGGCATTGATGGCGTACTGTTTACGGGTAGCGCGAATACGGGGCATGTATTACACCGTCAATTTGCGGGTCAACCAGGCAAGATGCTCGCACTAGAAATGGGTGGTAATAACCCGATGGTGATCTCTGATAAATATGGTGATTTGGATGCCACGGTTTACACCATCATCCAGTCAGCGTTTATCAGTGCTGGGCAGCGTTGTACGTGTGCTCGTCGTTTGTATGTGCCATTGGGTGAAAAAGGCGATGCGCTTATCACCAAACTCGTTGAAGCGACACGCAATATTCGCGTAGACCAACCATTTGCAGAACCTGCGCCATTTATGGGACCGCAAATTTCGGTCGCGGCAGCCAAGTTTATTCTTGATGCACAAGCTAATCTACAGTCTCTTGGCGGTGAAAGCTTGATTGAAGCGAAAGCAGGAGAGGCGGCGTTTGTTTCTCCTGGTATCATTGATGTAACGAACATTGCTGAGTTACCAGATGAAGAATACTTCGGCCCACTTCTGCAAGTGGTGCGCTACGAAGGATTAGACAAAGCCGTGGCGCTAGCAAACGATACGCGCTTTGGCTTATCTGCTGGTTTGGTTTCAACCGACGACCAAGAATGGGAATACTTCGTTGACCACATTCGTGCAGGAATCGTGAACCGTAACCGCCAGCTTACTGGTGCAAGCGGTGATGCGCCATTTGGTGGTCCGGGGGCGTCGGGTAACTTGCGCCCAAGCGCTTACTACGCAGCAGATTACTGTGCGTACCCAATGGCATCAATGGAAGGTCAAGAAACTGTCTTGCCTGCAACATTGAGTCCAGGTGTAGTGCTATAAGTTTTAATAATAGAGTCGCAACTATGCATTGCGGCTCACCTTGCCGGCGCATCATTTAGGTATGGGTTGTAGTGATCGTTGGCAGAACACGAAAAGTGAGCAAAGACTCGGAAAAGCGTGTTGACTGACTGGCATTTACCGTCACAGGTTGATGGTTGCTCGTTCATTATTCTGGACAACTTTTGTTGTGAACGAGCAGCCAACTTCCGCTTACCTTTAAACTCTACATCTCGTAACAAGGAGTCGTTATGACGCCCGATGTGTTATTTGAATCGCTATGGCAAGATTACATTCAACGTCTTTGCCCTTCGGCGGCTAAAGTGCATCAGCTGCTTCAAGAAGATGAGCCTCTGATTAATGATCATATAGCTTTACGTACCTTCAATATCGCGCCTCTTGGTATTGAAACTCTAGCTAAGCCATTTGTAGCTATCGGTTACAAGGCGTGTGGTGATTACGTTTTCGAAAGCAAAAAGCTGGTTGCTAAGCACTATGAGCACCCAGATCCGAAGCAACCTAAAGTATTTATTAGTGAGCTAAAAGTTGAAGAGTGCTCTCCTGAGCTACAAGAGATTGTGAAAAATTTGATGGCACAAGTCGATGTTGACAAGCTGAACGATAGCGCATTCTTACATGGTGGACGCTTGTGGGATTTAAGCTTTGCTGATTACCAAACGTTGGCTAAAGAAAGTGAGTACGCATCTTGGCTTGCGGCGCATGGTTACGGAGCAAACCACTTCACGGTGAGCGTTAACCAGCTCAATGAATATGAAGAAGTGAAGCAGGTAAACGATCATCTGCGTACCGCTGGGTTTACCATTAATGAAAATGGTGGTGAAGTGAAGGGCACTCCTGAGGTGTTGCTAGAGCAGTCATCGACCATGGCAGATAAAGTAGCGGTTCGTTTTAGCGAAGGCACTGAAATTATCCCTGGCGGGTTTTATGAATTTGCTAAGCGCTATCCGATGGAAAATGGTGATTTGTACCCAGGTTTCGTGGCCGCTTCAGCTGACAAAATCTTTGAAAGTACGAATGGCTAAGTTTTAGGGTTAACCTGTTAAGCTTACTCATTAGTGTTCGCTGCACCCTATCTCATTTGGTCATGAGCAAATAAAAAGCCACCAATGTTGCCATTGGTGGCTTTTATAATTTTGTTCGTGTCACTCTAGTTTGAGATTAACGAGTACCGTAAACCACGATGGTTTTACCGTGAGCAGAGATTAGGTTCTGCTCTTCTAGCATCTTCAAGATACGACCTACTGTCTCACGAGAACAGCCAACAATTTGACCGATTTCTTGACGAGTGATCTTGATTTGCATGCCGTCTGGGTGAGTCATTGCGTCTGGTTGTTTTGCAAGGTTCAGAAGCGTCTGAGCGATACGACCAGTTACGTCTAGGAACGCCAGGTCACCCACTTTTTGGCTAGTTACTTGAAGACGACGAGCCATCTGCGCAGAAAGACGCATTAGGATGTCTGGGTTTACTTGGATAAGCTGACGGAACTTCTTGAAAGAAATTTCAGCAACTTCACAAGGAGATTTAGCACGAACCCAAGCTGTGCGCTCTTGGTCTTCCTCGAATAGACCAAGTTCACCAATAAAGTCTCCTTGGTTTAGGTAAGAAAGGATCATCTCCTTACCTTCTTCGTCTTTGATAAGAACCGCAACAGAACCTTTAACGATGTAGTACAAAGTTTCTGCCTTTTCGCCCGCGTGAATTAGCGTGCTCTTTGAAGGGTACTTATGAATATGACAGTGTGAAAGAAACCACTCTAATGTTGGGTCGGTTTGAGGTTTACCTAGAACCATAATATCTCACTTCCTCTGCAGGGTACGCTTGCGCTATCCATATTTTAGCTAAGCCTGAATTAGGCCTACTAGAATAAGAGCACTTTTTATATGCTGCAAGCTCTCTTGTGTTTCGGTAAGAAATAGTATCCTTTTTCGAAAACGATTTCTTGATTTTAATCGTGCCATGATTGAGATTTTGTAAGCAAAACTGTGCACATGATCACGGTATGAAAAGTAAACATCTTCGCAGGCAGGTTTTTAGCCAATTTTCCCTGTTTCGATGAGCTGTTGTAGGATAGGCCGAACTATGAGCTCCATTGCAAAGCTCATCTTACCGCCGGGTACGACAATCGTGTTGTGGCGTGACATGAATGAGCCATCAATCATGGCCAGCAGATATGGGAAGTCGACATTCTTGATACCGCGTAGGCGAATCACCACAAAACTCTCATCCAAACTAGGGATGCCTTTTGCATTAAGTGGGTTGGAAGTATCAACGGTCGGTACGCGCTGGAAGTTGATGTGAGTACGAGAAAACTGCGGAGTGATATAGTTGAGGTAATCGTCCATGGATCGCACGATTGAGTCCATCACCGCTTCACGCGAATGGCCGCGATCGCGAGTGTCACGTACGAATTTTTGGATCCACTCTAAGTTCACAATCGGCACCATGCCAATTAAGAAATCCACATGTTGAGCAACATTAACATCGCCATCGACCACGCCACCATGTAACCCTTCATAAAACAGCACGTCGCTGTTTTCGGGTAAGTCTTGCCACGGTGTAAACGTGCCTGGCATTTGATTGTAGGGAACCGCTTCGTCAAACGTGTGCAGATAACGGCGCACGCTGCCAGTACCGTCATGCCCGAACTTACGGAAAAACTCTTCTAATCCCGGGAAGTCATTAGCTTGTGGGCCAAAGTAGCTAATGTGTCGACCTTGCTCGCGGGCTTTGCGAATTTCGATGTCCATTTCTGGGCGAGTAAAGCGATGGAAGCTATCGCCTTCAACCCATGCGGGTTTAACGTTCATCATATTGAACATTTTACGGAAGGCTTCAGATGTAGTGGTCGTGCCGGCACCGGACGAACCAGTAACCGCAATAATTGGGTGTTTAGCTGACATGACAAACCTTGTCGAAAATTACTTACCTGTAATGTGCAGTAGAGTTACTACTGCACGGTCGATATCCCACTATAGCACGTAACAATACCTTGTCATCGAGTGGGATACGGTAAAATGTGAAGGGTCTAAAATTTTGTTTTATGCTGAATATCGACGGTTTCGTGTAGCTCAGAGAACACGATAACCGCTTCACCTTTTTCCAATTGAGCTTTAACTTGATCAATTTTGTCTTGCAAAGAAACCTCGACGGTTCCGTAATCCGTTCCTTCGCGTAAGACGAATTCACGAATTAAGTTTTCCAATGTTTCCGGCGCAATGTCTTGCCATGGAATGATCATAAATACCTCTAACTTTTATGATGAGCGGCTAGTTTACTGCGTTCGTTGCTTGGATACAGCAGAAAGGTAATCTGCGGCGATACTTTCGTAATACGCGGGCAGCGCTTCCTCCAACCAAAACTTAGGTTTTAACGCCGTTCCTGTTAGGAAGCCAACATGGCCACCGTGTTCAAAGAGACGGTAATCAATGTTATCTGGCAGAACAAACTTCGGGATCACATCGTCGGTCATGAACGGATCGTCTTTGGCATGGATGATCAGTGTGGGTAGCGTGATTTGCTGTAGTTTACTTAAGCCAGAGCATTGGTCGTAATAATCTTGTGCGTCTTTGAAGCCATGCAATGGTGCCGTAATCAAATCATCGAATTCATACAATCGTGTGACACGTTTTATTGAGTTGTAGGACAGCGCAAGCTCGCCATGCAGTAGATGATGCTTTTGTAACGCGTTACGTTTCAGTGAAGAAAGCAGATAACGGCGATACACTTTTGAAAAGCCTTGTTCTATACGGTTTGCACACGCCGCTAGGTCTAAAGGCGCAGAGATAATAGTCGCTGCATTCAAAATAGGGTGGTCTTTATATTGGGCTAAATAATTCGCCAACATGTTACCGCCAAGAGAAATACCAACTGCAACTTTGGGATTATCAGGAAAACGTTGTTCAAGGTGCTCTAGGAAGTAACGAGCATCCGTCACTTCACCCGAGTGGTAAGCTCGTGCTTTTTTGTTTGGTTTACCGCTGCAGCCACGAAAATGCATCATCACCGACAGCCATCCAGATTGAGCAAATGCATTCATTAACCCATTGGCATAAGGGCTATAGAAGCACCCCTCTAATCCATGAAATAAAACAAAAATCGGCTTTTTTTGTGCAGGCTCTTGGGTTGGGTCCTCGCTCCACGCGAGATCGAGAAAGTCGCCATCGGATGTATCGAGGGTTTGCCAAATCGGCGTAAATAACGCTTTTTTGCGAATAAAACGCGGCAAAAGCGTTTGGAGATGCGGGTTTTTGATCCCGGCGGCTGCGAAAAATTGTGTCATACCTAACTGCTCTTATGCGGTCCTTCGGTGTCCGTTGAAGAACTTATTAATATAATCCTTTATAAAGATTATAGGTATTCTACAGATTTATGGGCGTTTTGGTGGTTGAATGTTTGGCACCGGAATAGCAAAGGCTTGCTGCAAATGCTCCCCACCGAGTTGACGACAGTATCTCAACGTCAGTGGGTCACCATCATTTTTGAGTAGTGCAAGTGAGTTAATGCAGTCCACCAAATCCGCTTGTTGCTGCTTTTCTAGTTGCAGCTCAAACTGCAAGGTCTCACGATACAAAGCGTCATTGACTTGAGACTTAAGGTGGCGACGAAGGTCGCGAAAGGAGTGAAGTAAAGTTTCGCTCCTACCTAGACAGTCTTGCACCAAGGGCCAGTCTTTTTCTTGGAAAATGAGTTGCTGCTCATCGAGCCATCTGAGCAGCAGGAGTAGGTTCACGTTACCGTGGTAGTTGTTCTGTAATGATAAACACGCCTCTTTCACTTCTCGCACACCATAAAATTGCAGACTAAACTGCCAAAGGTGTTCTAGGGTGAGTGTGTATTCAGCGTGTTGATTACTCATTGATTAAACTCTAGCTCCATCTGCTCCAACGTTTCTTGAGCAGACATCCATTCCATTTCAATTTCTTCGAGCTCAGCTTTACTGGAAGCTTGAAGTGCCAGCACTTGGTTAAGTTTAGCTTTATTTTCGGCCGCATACAGTGAGTTGTCCGCCAATTGTTCTTCAGCTTCGGCCAGTGCAGCACCTAACTTATCCATTTTATTTTCTAGTTGTGTCAGCGTTTTGCGAATTGGCGCTGTCTGTTTTCGAAACTCTGCATCGCGACGTTTTTGCTCTTTCTTCGCAGCTGCGCTGTTGGCCGTATCTTTGCTTGGCTGCGCAGCCTGCGCTTCTTTGCGTTCCGCTCTTTGTTGTTCGGTTAACCATTTATAATAGTCATTTAAATCACCGTCGAACGGAGCAACTTGTCGATCATGCACTAAATACAAGTCATCGGTCGTAGCGCGCAGTAAATAGCGGTCGTGCGAAACAATCACCATCGCACCTTCGAATGTTTGCAGTGCCATCGTAAGTGCTTGGCGCATGTCCAAGTCTAAGTGGTTGGTCGGTTCATCAAGTAGCAACAGGTTTGGCTTTTGCCACACAATTAAAGCCAATACCAAACGGGCTTTTTCGCCACCAGAAAACGGCGCAACTTTTTCTAGTGCTTTGTCACCTTGGAAGCCAAAGCTACCTAGGTAATCACGTAGCTGCTGTTCGGTTTGATCGGGTGCGATTTGCATCATGTGTTGCAGCGGCGTTTCTTCAGGGTGAAGCGTTTCTAACTGGTGCTGAGCGAAGTAACCAATTTTCACGCCTTGTGAGTAAGTTAGGTCACCACCTTGCGCGTTAAGTTCACCAGAGAGCAGCTTGATTAATGTCGATTTACCCGCACCATTACGGCCGAGTAGACCAATACGACTGCCAGGAACCAAGTTCAAGCGGATCTTCTCTAAGATGAGGTTGTCACCGTAACCTGCAGATACTTCATCCATCATCATGATTGGGTTTGGCAGCGCAGCTGGCTCACGGAATTGGAAGCTAAATGGGTTATCGAATTGAGCTGGTAACACTTTCTCCATGCGCTCCAAAGCTTTAATACGGCTTTGAGCCTGGCGTGCTTTAGAGGCTTTGTAACGGAAGCGGTCGATGTAGCTTTGCATGTGAGACATCTGCTTCTGTTGCTTTTCAAACATCGCTTGTTGTAACACCATCTTTTGTGCGCGTTGGTTTTCGAATGACGAGTAGTTACCCGTGTATTCGTTCAGCTGCTGATTCTCGATGTGAATGATGCGACCAACGATCGGATCCAAGAAGTCACGGTCGTGCGAGATCAGAATCAGCGTGCCAGGGTAGTTTTGTAGCCAACGCTCTAACCACATTACCGCGTCCAAATCCAAGTGGTTGGTTGGTTCGTCGAGTAGCAGTAGATCAGAACGACACAATAGCGCTTGAGCCAAGTTAAGACGCATACGCCAACCACCCGAGAATTGGGTCAAACTCCAACTCATTTGCTCTTGGCTGAACCCTAAACCATCGAGCAGTTCTGCCGCGCGAGCGCGAATGCTGTAACCACCAATGGTTTCAATTTTACCGTGTATCTCGGCAACTAGGGTTCCGTTGTCTTGTGTTTCTGCTTCAGCTAACTGCTTTTCGAGAGCGCGGTATTCGCGATCACCATCAATGACGTATTCCAGTGCAGTGCGCTCTAGCGCAGGCGTTTCCTGTGCGACCCAGGCCAACTCCCAGTGTTGAGGTTGGCTAAATGAGCCAGCATCAATTGACAGTTCATCTTTCAGTAGGGCAAACAGCGTTGATTTACCGCAGCCGTTTTTGCCCACAAGACCGACTTTATCGCCAGGGTGAATAGTCGCAGAAGCTTGGTCTAAAAGAGGTTTACCGCCACGCAGTAACTGAATATCAGAGAAGGTAATCATAAAGTTTTCATTCACTTTGCGCAGTGCGCGTTGCTTGGTTACATAGCGAAGTGGTTTCAATCGTTTCTAAAGCCACTTGGGTATATATCTAGCGGTGAATAGTAGGGGTATTGACCGGAAAAGTCGATTGATTCGCTTTAATTGCATTATGCTGTACAAAAAAGTATAACAATTTGATAACGGATAAAAATAACCACAAGGACGACCATTTGGCTGTTGCACCGTCTATTCTCCCAAAAGTTCTGGTCATTTATGCTCATCCAGAGCCACATAACTCGATTGCCAATCAAGTGATGATAAAAAAAGCTCAGTCGCTTGATCACGTCACTGTGCACGATCTTTACGGTGTTTACCCTGATTTCTTTATTGATGTGAATTACGAACATGAGTTGTTGCTCGCTCACGATGTGATCGTATTTCACCACCCACTTTATATGTATTCATGTCCAGCCCTATTAAAAGAGTGGCTAGACCGAGTGTTAGGTAAAGGCTTTGCATTTGGCGGAGGTGCGGCGCTAGAAGGAAAATACTGGCGCAGTGTCATTACAACAGGTGGTAAAGAAGAAGCCTTCAGCGCGAAGGGGTACAACAAATACCCACTTGAGCAAATCTTGCAACCGTTTGAACTGACGGCAGCCCTATGCCAAATGCACTGGATTGAACCACTGGTGTTGTATTGGTCAAGAAATGTTTCAGATATTGAACGCTACGAACATGCCGAGTTATACCGTGGATGGCTGAGTAACCCACTTGAAAACTGGCAAGCGGCAGATCGAGGAGGTCAGTATGGCGATCACCAGTGAGTTTCTTCAAAGCAGTGTGGTCTTTCTTTCGGCTGCGGTTATTGCGGTGCCGATTGCTCAGCGCCTTGGGCTTGGCTCGGTTTTAGGTTATCTACTCGCTGGTGTGTTGATTGGCCCATGGGGGCTCGGCTTAATTAGCGACGTTGATGCCATTTTGCATTTTGCCGAGCTTGGGGTTGTGTTGTTACTGTTTTTGATAGGGCTGGAATTAAACCCTAAAAAATTGTGGCAGATGCGAGGGCCGATTTTAGGTTTAGGCGGTGCGCAGGTTGTGGTCACGACCGCCGTGATTGGTAGTGTCGTCAGTATGTTTGGCGTAAGCATGCAAGTGAGTTTGGTGATCGGGATGGGGTTAGCGCTGTCCTCGACGGCGATTGCGCTTAAAGTCATTGAAGAGCAAGGGCTTAATGGTACCGAAACGGGGCAATCTGGTTTTGCGGTGCTGCTCTTTCAAGATATTGCAGTGATCCCGATGCTGGCGATGTTGCCCTTGCTAGCAGGCGGGCATAGTGGTGGAAGTTGGTTGGATGTCTTCACTATTTTAGGCAGTGTGGTAGCACTGTTGATTGGAGGTCACTTTTTACTACGTCCGCTATTTCGTTTTGTCGTGATGAGTGGTGTTCGTGAGCTCTTTACCGTTGCTGCACTTTTAGTCGTGCTTGGCATTTCGGTCGTGATGCAAAAGCTCGGCCTTTCGATGGCATTGGGGACTTTTTTAGCAGGCGTTTTGCTGGCAGAGAGTGAGTATCGCCATGAGTTGGAAATCGCTATCGAGCCATTTAAAGGTCTGTTGTTGGGGTTATTCTTTATTGCGGTGGGCATGGCGGTAAACTTGGGGTTATTGGCATTACATCCTTTAGAGATTCTCGGTGCGGTGGTGGCTTTGGTCGTGGTTAAGGGTTTGGTTTTGTATGCATTGGCGAGAGCTGCCCGTGTCGGAGCCAAAGCGAGAAGCCGTATGGCTGCAATTTTGAGCCAAGGCGGTGAGTTTGCCTTTGTCATATTTACCGCGGCGAGCCAAGAGGGCATTTTGTCCAAAGAGCAAGTGGCGTTTCTGTTGGTGGTGGTCAGTCTATCCATGGTGACGACTCCTCTTTTGCTGATGGGACAAAAGAAGTGGTTTGCTCATACCCTGAATCAAGAAGAAGAGGGCATGACCACGAAAGTCGTGGATCGCCGACCACGCGTTATCATTGCAGGCTTTGGACGTTTCGGTCAGATCGTCGGACGTTTAATGTATGCCAATAAAATCAAAGTGACAGTATTAGAAAGTGATGCCAGCCAAATCCACCTATTACGTAAGTATGGTTACAAAGTGTTTTATGGCGATGCTACACAAATTGACCTATTGAGGGCTGCTGGCGCTGATAAAGCGGAAGCATTGATTATTTGTACTGATTCACCTGATGAGGTGATGGCCATCGTGGACATTTGTCGCGTGCACTTCCCGAAACTTAAGTTGTTAGCCCGAGCAAGAAGCCGTGTCGAGGCTTACCAGTTAATGAGTCATGGTGTAGAGAATTACTCTCGTGAAACATTTTTAGGGGCGCTAGATCTCGGTCGCCAAGCGCTCGTAGAACTGGGTATGCATCCTTATCAAGCAAAGCGGGCAGAAGCACATTTTCGCAAGTTGGATAATGCTATGCTTAAGGACTTATTGCCTCAACACAATGAAGATAAGAAATTGGCTCAAAGAGCGAAAGAGGCCCGCAAAGAGCTAGAAGAAATATTTGGTCGTGAAATGGAGAGCGACCATCAGTCACCTAATCATTGGAAGTAGTACTTGAGCCAAGACTCAAGCTAAGGAAATAGCGTGAAAATCAAGAAACGTTTTATTGCCGGCGCTAGCTGCCCAAATTGCAGCCAGCAAGATACCCTGCGCTGGTGGATTGAAAATAACATCGAATTAGTTGAGTGTGTCGAGTGTGAGTTTACAGAGCAGCGTAAACCACAATCTGTAGAGAAAAATAAACACTCAGATCAGGAAATGATCGGAATTTTTAAGCCGGAATAATTGAACTTCGATAATTGATCCCCATAATACACCCAGATATCTCAGTACTTAACCCCATTCAGGTTAAGTCAATTAATCTCCCTGGAGTTAGTATGAAAATTGAAAAGAACGTTGTTGCAAGCCTTGCATACAAAGTAATGATGGAAGACGGTGTCGTTGTTGATCAATCAACAGCAGAAGCACCTCTAGATTACCTTCACGGTCACAACAACCTAATCACAGGTCTTGAAAAAGAACTTGAAGGTAAAGTGGCTGGCGACAAGTTCTCAGTAACGGTAGCTCCTGAAGAAGCTTACGGTGAGCACAACGATGCGCTAGTACAGCGCGTTCCTGCGGACGTGTTCCAAGGCGTTGAGCAAATCGAAGTAGGCATGCGCTTCCTAGCTGACACTGACCAAGGTCCAATCCCTGTTGAAGTAACAGAAGTTGACGGCAACGAAGTGGTTGTTGACGGTAACCATATGTTAGCTGGTCAAACACTAACTTTCGAAGTAGAAGTTATGTCTACACGTGAAGCAACAGCAGAAGAGATCGAACACGGTCACATCCACCAAGGTGGTGGCTGTTGTGGTGGTCACGATCATGACCACGATCACGAAGAAGAAGGCGGCTGCTGTGGCGGCGGTAGCTGTGGTTCTCACTAATCATAAGCTCCTTCACTAGATAATCTTATCTAGCAAAGCTTTGAAAAGCGCAAGTTGAGTTTTCAACTTGCGCTTTTTGTTTATCTAAGGTGTAGTGCCAACCATACAAGGAATAACAGTTGGACAAAGTGATGACGAAACCTTTCTCGATTGCCATTCATGGTGGTGCGGGCACCATCTTGCGTGAACAGATGAGCGATGAGCTGCAACAATCCATCTTGGCGGATTTAGAAGCTGCGGTAAAAGCGGGACATCAAATTCTAGACACGGGCGGTGAAGCCTTAGATGCCGTCGTAGCGGCAGTGAAAGTATTGGAAGACTCTCCTAACTTTAATGCGGGTAAAGGCTCAGTGCTGACCAACAACGAAATGGTTGAAATGGACGCTTCTGTGATGGATGGGCGAAACCTTGCAGCAGGCGCGGTCGCTGGGGTTCGTCATATCAGAAACCCAATTGAGCTCGCTCGTGACGTGATGCGAAACAGCAATCATGTGCTGTTGGTGGGTGAGGGCGCAGAGAAGTTTGCTTTTGAGCAAGGCCATGAGTATACCGAGCAAGATTACTTCTTCATTGATCGTCGTTATGAACAACTGATTTCTATGCGTGAGAAAGGCTTGTTTGCTCTTTCCGAGTCCCGTTACCCAGATGACCGTAAGCACGGTACGGTTGGTGCGGTAGCGTTAGATCAACAAGGCAACTTAGCCGCTGCCACCAGTACGGGTGGCGTGACGAATAAGAAATACAACCGAGTCGGAGATTCGGCTCTTATTGGTTGTGGTACGGTGGCCGAAAATGGCGTCGTGGCAGTTTCCACTACGGGTGTCGGCGAGTTCTTTATTCGTAAACGTGTTGCGGAAGACGTTGCAGCACGTATGCGTTACTTACAAGAAGATATTCATACGGCTTGTGAACACATTATCCAAGGTGATCTCAAACAGATGGGCGGAGAGGGCGGTTTGATTGCCATTGATGCTAAAGGTGAGATGCACTTTGCGATGAACAGTTCTGGCATGTACCGAGCAGGCATTAATACGCAAGGCGAGCTGAGCGTTAAAATCTACGCCGACGAATAGCTTCCTCTTGAGTACCTTCTTAAGTAATTAATACAACAAAGCCCAGAACATGTTCTGGGCTTTATGCTATTTGAGCCTGCATTTTAATAATGCGGTGGTGGGGTTTCTTCTGACGGATCGGCTAAATTCGACGAGTCCATATTTTTTACTTTACCTACCACATATTTCATCTGATCGAGCATCTTGGTAATTTGCAGTTGTTGCTGCGATAAAGCTCCGTTCAGATCTTCAATAGTCTGTTCTTGGAACGCAAGCTGACATTCTAAGTCATTAATGCGTGCTTCCAATTGCTGAATGATTTTTTCTGTCATGATCCGTTCTCTAACTGCCAAGCTTGGGCAATACCTGCTGAAGTAGCAGTAATTACGCGTTGTTTTGAATCAAAGGCTGCATCATACACGACCGCACGGGGAGGGCGAGTGTCTTTTTTGGGCTCCACTTCAAATCCACTCATTCGTTTTCCGGTTTGAGTATCCCATATCGACACACGGCCAGAAGGGCTTCCTGTGACTAGTTGAGTCCCGTCGTCAGAAAATCGTGCGGTAGAGAAAATTAATTGGCGTGACCAACTGCTCAACTGTGTGACTTCTTGTCCAGTTTTTAAATTCCAAACAATCGCTTGGTTTCCGCCATCAGATGTCATTGCTAATTTTCCATCTCTTTGCAGGGCCACGCGAACAATTCGTTGTTCATGTTCGAAGGTTCGTAGTACTTGTCCGGTTTCGGTATCCCACAGATACGCTTTATAGTCATTACCTCCGGTTAGGGCGAAGCGCCCATTAGGAGAAATGGCCACGGAATTGACTTTTTCACGATGCGCAAGGAACTCCATGCGACGCCCGGTGACTAAGTTGACATAAATTGCTTTACCGTTGGATAACCCAAGCAGAACTTGTTCACCATTACTGGTGATATCAACGTCGCGAATGAGCGCATCAGAAATAGACCAAAGGCCTTCGGATTGCGTCCAGCCTAGGTCCCAAACTGCGAAGTTCATTTGGCTTGCTGTAATTGCGTAGCGACCATTGTCAGATATGCGGATATGGGAAACCACATTGGCATCGGCATCGAGTTCACCCAGGTTGGCTAGTTGTTCATTTTGCTCTAGGTCCCACAACATCAAATGACGTTGTTGAGAATAGAGCAGAGCAAACCGTCCATCTCTGCTAAGTGCGAAGCTCGTCGCACCTTGAGGTTCTATCGGCCAACGCTGCACTTCACGCTCGGCGAAAAAGCAACCATTTAACGTGGTGATGACAATTAAATATAGGAATAAATGAAAAATTCTTTGCATCACATCTAATAATCCGGTTTGTGTCTTAAGACATATAGCTAGTATATTGGTATAACGATTGTCTTCACTAGTCTCATAGAAGATTTGTGCACAACAACCAATGGCAGAGCCATTATTGGGAGAATTTAATGAAATCAGTTTTAAAAGTGTCGCTACTTGCTGCAACAGTTATGCTAGCGGTAGGTTGTCAGAAAGAAGAAACTAAAACAGAAACCGCACCTCAAGCAGAACAAGTTCAAGCAGAAACCGGTAAAGCGGTTCACTTTAAAACCGACGACGACAAAGCGGCATACGCAATCGGTGTTTCATTTGCTAACTACCTAAGCACAAGCATCGACAAGCCAAGCGAAATCGGCATTAATCTTAACAAAGATTTGGTACTAAAAGGTATCGAAGACGTCTTCAAAGGCAATGCTGAATTGAATGAAGAAGAAACACGTGCAGCACTAGAATCTCTAGACAAGCGTGTTGCAGAAAAGATGCAAGCACAAGCGGCTGAGAAAGCAGCTGAAGCGAAAAAAGCTGGCGATGATTTCCGTGCTGAGTTTGAGAAGCAAGAAGGCGTAGTGAAGACAGATACAGGTCTTCTATACCAAGTAATGACACCAGCTGAAGGTGAGAAGCCAAAAGACACTGATACGGTTCAAGTACACTACAAAGGTACTCTGATCGACGGTACTCAGTTCGACAGCTCATACGATCGTGGTGAACCTGCAACGTTCCCACTTAACCGTGTAATCCCAGGTTGGACAGAGGGTGTTCAGCTAATGCCTGTGGGTTCTAAATTCAAATTCGTTATCCCGCCAGAGCTAGCATACGGTGACCAAGACACACCAAGCATTCCTGCTAACTCAACGCTAGTATTTGAAGTTGAGCTGCTAAAAGTTGAGAACGACAACGCAGAGCAATAACAATAAGCTGCGATAAGTTATTGAAAAAGGTCCGTTTAACGGGCCTTTTTTGTTCTAGGTCACTAGTTGGTGAGTTTGCTAGGTTGCTTTTCAAATTTTCTGATAAACTTACACCAATTTGTTGATTTTTCGCTCGAAGGCTTATGACAACTACAGAAACAATAAACGCGGAGATGTTGCTCGAAATGGAATCCGTTAACGTGATGCCGTTTACCGAGCACGACAAAATCATTTTAAGATCTTATGAGGCGGTCGTGGATGGTATCGCCAGCCTGATAGGTCCATTTTGTGAAATCGTTCTTCACTCTCTAGAAGACTTAAATACCTCTGCAATTAAAATCGCTAACGGTGAAAACACGGGGCGCCAAGTCGGCTCACCAATCACTGATTTAGCGCTTAAGATGCTAAAAGACATCGAAGGCTCGGAGCGCAACTTCTCACGTTCGTACTTTACCCGTGCAAAAGGTGGCGTGTTGATGAAGTCGATTACTGTCGCTATTCGTAATGGCGAAAATCGCGTGATTGGTTTGTTGTGTATCAACGTCAACTTGGATGCGCCTTTCTCGCAAGTCCTTCAGTCTTTCATGCCGACGCAAGAAGCGAAAGAAGCGGCTTCCTCGGTCAACTTTGCTAGTGACGTAGAAGAGCTGGTGGACCAAACTGTTGAACGCACCATCGAAGAGATCAATGCGGATAAATCCGTGTCTAACAACACCAAAAATCGCCAGATCGTGATGGAGTTGTACGACAAAGGTATCTTCGATATTAAAGATGCCATCAACCGTGTCGCGGATCGCCTTAATATTTCAAAACACACCGTTTACTTGTACATTCGTCAACGTAAAACCGAGGATGATGAAAGGTGAGTAAACTGACTTACACGTTAGTGGTGAATGGTCCCGTTTATGGCAGTCAGTCAGCGCGCAGTGCTTATCAGTTCGCCAAAGCGGTGATAGAGCAAGGCCATCAGCTAGTGAGCATCTTCTTTTATCAAGATGGTGTGACTAATGGTACTGCTTTGAGTGTGCCAGCCAACGATGAATTTGATCTCAATAAGGCGTGGCAGTCTTTGGCTAAAGAGCATGGTGTTCGCCTAGAAACTTGTGTCGCGGCCGCTTTGCGTCGCGGGATTGTAAGTGAAGAAGAAGCGAATCAACATGGTTTGGTTCAGAACAATCTAGCCGATGGTTTTGAACAAGCAGGCTTAGGTAGCCTAGCTGAAGCGATGTTAACCCAAGACAGAGTGGTACAGTTTTGAGTCAGTTAACTTATCTATTTCGTAGTGCGCCACATGGCTGTGCAGCTGGTCGTGAAGGTGTGGATGCACTGTTAGCCGCGTCGGCTTACTGTGAAGATATCAGCGTCATTTTCATGGGTGACGGGGTATACCAGCTTCTACTCGGGCAAGACCCCGACAATATTTTGAGTAAAGATTACGCGCCGATGTTAAAGCTTTTCGATTTATACGACATCGAACAAGTCTTTGTGTGTTCAGAGTCGTTAACCCAGCGAGGTTTGGCGCAAGCGGATTTAGTCATTGAAGCCCAAGCGTTAAGCTCAGAACAGCTCAAAGATAAGTTACAACACGCTGGCAAGCTACTGTCTTTTTGAGGAAGTTATGTTACACATCATAAAAACAGTCTCTGCTCTAGAAGACGCCATGCCCTTATGCAGTGAACAGGATGACATCTTACTTATAGAAGATGCAGTGTACGCTGCTAACTCGCAACATAAAGCATTTTCCCATCTAAAAAACCGCAGCGTATTTGTGTTAGAGAGCGATGCGCAAGCTCGCGGTATTGCAAATCGTATCAGTCCATCGCTGACGATTGTGAATTACTCAGGCTTCGTTGAACTAACAGCAAAACAGGATAAATCCCTAACTTGGGATTGAACAAGATTTGCTGTCGACAAAGCTTTACGGATGAATTGTTCTAATTGAACAAAAAAGATCCGTATATTTCTTGACACACCTCTCACTGCTGCATAGAATTTTGCGTCCCTAACTGCATTGGCAGTTGGGGATAGATTTTTCACAAAGCTTACTTTCAAGTAAATCAGGAGCTAGTTAATGGCAACTATTAACCAGTTGGTACGTAAGCCACGTGCAAAGCAAGTTGTTAAAAGCAACGTGCCTGCACTAGAAGCGTGCCCACAAAAACGTGGTGTATGTACTCGTGTTTACACTACTACACCTAAAAAACCTAACTCAGCACTTCGTAAAGTTTGTCGTGTACGTCTGACAAACGGCTTCGAAGTTACATCGTACATCGGCGGTGAAGGTCACAACCTTCAAGAGCACTCAGTTGTTCTAATCCGTGGTGGTCGTGTTAAAGACCTTCCAGGTGTGCGTTACCACACTGTTCGCGGCGCACTAGACTGTGCTGGCGTAAATGACCGTAAACAAGGTCGTTCTAAGTACGGTGTGAAGCGTCCTAAGTCTTAATGGATTCCGTTAAGTAAGGCCAAACACTAAATTATTTTTAATTTTTTGAAAAAACTGAAAAGTTTTGGATAAAACCTGAAGAAGACAACGGAGATAAATCCATGCCACGTCGTCGCGTCATTGGTCAGCGTAAGATCCTTCCAGATCCAAAATTCAAATCTGAATTGCTGGCAAAATTCGTTAACATCCTAATGGTTGACGGTAAAAAATCTACTGCAGAGAAAATCGTTTACACTGCACTAGATGCTATGGCTGAAAAGTCTGGTAAAGACCACTTAGCTATTTTTGAAGAAGCTCTTGAAAACGTTCGCCCAGCGGTAGAGGTTAAATCTCGCCGTGTTGGTGGTTCAACTTACCAAGTACCTGTAGAAGTACGTCCGGTTCGCCGTAACGCACTTGCTATGCGTTGGTTGGTTGAAGCTGCGCGCAAGCGTGGTGAAAAATCTATGGCTCAACGCCTAGCTGCTGAAATGCTAGACGCGTCTGAGAACAAAGGTACTGCGGTTAAGAAACGTGAAGACGTTCACCGCATGGCTGACGCAAACAAAGCGTTCGCTCATTACCGTTGGTAATACCTTCTGTGCTGCGAGGTTCTCTCGCAGCACTTTTCTATACTCTAAGGTACACCTTAGTAAGAGGATACAATCGTGGCTCGTAAAACTCCTATTGAGCTATACCGTAATATCGGTATCTGTGCTCACGTAGATGCAGGAAAAACAACCACAACTGAGCGTATTCTGTTCTACACTGGCCTTTCTCACAAAATCGGCGAAGTTCACGATGGTGCAGCAACCATGGACTGGATGGAGCAGGAGCAGGAGCGTGGTATCACTATCACATCCGCTGCGACTACTACATTCTGGCGTGGTATGGAAGCACAGTTCCCTGAGCATCGCGTAAACATCATTGATACCCCTGGACACGTTGACTTTACTATCGAAGTAGAGCGTTCTCTTCGTGTACTTGATGGTGCTGTGGTTGTGTTCTGTGGCTCATCTGGTGTTGAACCTCAGTCTGAAACTGTATGGCGTCAAGCAGACAAATACCACGTTCCACGTTTGGTATTTGTAAACAAGATGGACCGTGCGGGCGCAGACTTCCTACGCGTTGTGAACCAAATTAAGAATCGTCTTGGTGCGACTCCTGTTCCAATCCAGCTGAACGTTGGTGCGGAAGATGAGTTCAGAGGTGTCATCGACCTTATCAAGATGAAAATGATCAACTGGAATGATGCCGATCAAGGCACTTCGTTTACTTACGAAGACATCCCAGCTGACATGATTGAACTTGCTGAAGAGTGGCGCAACCACATGGTTGAATCCGCTGCTGAAGCTAGCGAAGAGCTGATGGACAAGTACCTTGAAGAAGGTGAATTGACTGAAGCTGAGCTCAAACAAGCTCTACGTACTCGCACACTAAATAACGAAATCGTACTGGCTACTTGTGGTAGTGCGTTCAAGAACAAAGGTGTTCAAGCGGTACTGGATGCAGTAGTTGAGTTCTTGCCATCGCCTGTTGACGTACCTGCAATTAAAGGTGTCGACGAAAGAGAAAATGAAGTTGAGCGTCATGCTGACGACAACGAACCTTTCTCAGCGCTAGCGTTTAAGATTGCGACTGACCCATTCGTGGGCACGCTAACTTTCATGCGTGTTTACTCCGGTGTTGTAAACTCGGGTGACGCTGTTTACAACTCAGTAAAAGAGAAGAAAGAGCGTTTCGGTCGTATCGTTCAGATGCATGCGAATAAGCGTGAAGAAGTGAAAGAAGTTCGCGCTGGTGATATTGCAGCTGCTATCGGTCTGAAAGACGTAACAACAGGTGACACACTGTGTGATCAGAACCACAAAGTGATTCTAGAGCGCATGGAGTTCCCTGAACCAGTTATTCAGATTGCTGTAGAGCCTCGTTCTAAGGCAGACCAAGAGAAAATGGCTATCGCGCTAGGTAAACTAGCAGCGGAAGATCCATCATTCCGCGTGGAAACGGACGACGAATCAGGTCAGACTCTGATCTCAGGTATGGGTGAACTTCACCTAGACATTATCGTTGATCGTATGAAGCGTGAATTCAGCGTTGATTGTAACGTTGGTAAACCTCAGGTTGCTTACCGTGAAACCATTCGTGGTAAAGCGGAAGTTGAAGGTAAGTTTGTTCGTCAATCAGGTGGTCGTGGTCAATACGGTCATGTTTGGGTCAAACTTGAGCCTTCTGAGCCTGGTGAAGGTTTCGTATTCGTAGACGAAATCGTGGGCGGTGTGATTCCTAAGGAATACATCAGTTCGGTATCGAAAGGTATCGAAGAGCAAATGAATAGTGGTGTTCTAGCGGGTTACCCTGTACTAGATATTAAAGCTACACTATTTGATGGTTCTTACCACGATGTAGACTCAAGCGAGATGGCGTTTAAGATCGCTGGCTCGATGGCATTCAAGAAAGGTGCACTAGAAGCACAACCTGTGATTCTAGAACCTATGATGAATGTCGAAGTAACCACTCCGGAAGACTGGATGGGTGACGTTGTTGGTGACCTAAACCGTCGTCGCGGTATCATTGAAGGCATGGACGAAGGTGTGGCTGGTCTTAAGATCATCCGTGCTCAAGTACCACTATCCGAAATGTTCGGTTACGCAACTGATCTACGTTCTGCAACTCAAGGCCGTGCGTCTTACTCTATGGAGTTTCACGAGTACGCTGAAGTGCCGAAAAACTTCGCAGATAAAATTATTGCAGAGCGTGGTTACTAATTGACGATTGAACTGCAAAAAGTTTACGACTTTTTGCGAGATCAGGGCGTCCAAATATTGCGCTAACGGGCGTTGGCGCATAAAATAACAATTTCTGGCGCGTCGTCGATCAATAATGATCACGACGAATCATAACTAGGAAGGAACACGATCGTGTCTAAAGAAAAATTTGAACGTACGAAACCGCACGTTAACGTTGGTACTATCGGCCACGTTGACCACGGTAAAACA
>NZ_JAWOVC010000024.1:0-51820 GCF_033339735.1 Vibrio sp. 2033 | reverse complement strand
GCTCGACTTGCATGTGTTAGGCCTGCCGCCAGCGTTCAATCTGAGCCATGATCAAACTCTTCAATTTAAGATTTTGTTCGGCTCAATGAATACTGAACATTACATAAAGTAATGTTTGAATTGACTGTGCTGAATCCGAAGATTCAATGGTCACTTCGTTTCATTGAAACCTAATTTGAAGCCGAAGCTTCTAATTGGATTATCATCAACGAGTGCCCACACAGATTGATAGGTCTATATTGTTAAAGAGCAACTCTTCTTTGTGATTGACATCACTTCGGAAGAGGCGGCCATTCTAGCGAGATAATTTATTGTGTCAAACACTTTCTTCAAATTATTTCGTTTTTCTTTTCAGCCTTATCAACTTTGCTTAACCCCTTGTGAGGCCTTGCCCTGTCGACGAGGAGGCATTATAGAGATCGCGCTCACATTGGCAAGTGTTATTTTTCAAAAATTGCAAAAATAATGGTTAAACGATGAGTTTTCGATCAAACCTTTATTTATTCAACTTTACCCCAAACTCTCACACAACTTATCCACAGAGTTGTTCTTTGAGGCGTGTTTTTTCAAGTACCATAAATAAAGAAAGCTGCTTTATTGCAGCTATCTTTATTAAACTTAACCTAAACTCTATTTAAAGAGCATTATGGCTATATGCCAGACCCATCTTGTTCAGAGCCATCATCTTCGTGTAGGCCACATTCTCGCTTTAAGCCAAAGAATCGAGTTTCTTCCTCTGACATTCCCGGCTCCCATTTACGAGTGGTATGTGTATCACCAACTGAAAGGTAACCTTCATCCCACAATGGGTGATATTTAAGGCCGTGTTGTTCTAAGTAGTAATGAACGTCTTTATTAGTCCAATCAATTACTGGTAGAAATTTAAACACACCGTTCTGAATTGATAGAATCGGTAAACCTGCACGAGATTTACTTTGCTCTCGACGCAATCCAGAGAACCACGTTCCAACATTAAGCTCTTTTAACGCTCGACGCATCGGCTCAACTTTATTGAGCTTGTTGTATTTTTCAATTCCCTCTACACCCTGCTCCCATAATTTTCCATATCGAGCTTCTTGCCAATTCGCACTTTCTTTGGCTCGATAAACTTTTAAATTTAGGTTGAGAGCATCTGTCAGCTCATCGATAAATCGGTACGTCTCAGCAAACAGGTAACCAGTATCGGTTAGAATGACGGGGATGTCCGCTTTGGCGCGAGTAACTAAATGAAGCATAACCGCGGCTTGAATACCAAAACTAGAAGAAACCGCGAACTCGCCTTCTAGATTATCTAAAGCCCACGCAACTCTCTCTTGTGCTGAAAGCTTTTCGAGCTCGACATTAATTTGAGCAAGACGGAGGATTTGCTCCGTCTTTGTTAATGTCAGTAACTCTGTGAGCTCAAGCTTGGATGCTACAGAATCAAGCATGAAAGTCCCTCTTTGATACGAGCACTTCTTGGATAATGCCAGCACGAATAGTGAAATCGCCAAAGGCTTCGCCTTCTTCACGCTCTTTCGACCATCTAGCCACCAGCAGATCAATCTCTTCTAAGATTTGCTTATCCGTGATGTTCTCTTTATACATTTTTGGTACTCGAGTACCGGCACGGTTACCACCTAGGTGCAAGTTGTAACGACCCGGCGCTTTGCCAACTAGACCAATTTCAGCCAACATTGCGCGACCACAACCATTTGGACACCCAGTTACACGCAAAATGATGTTGTCATTTTCTGGTAGGTTGTGCTTCTCCAGAATCCCCTCCACATCAGTAACAAACTGAGGAAGGAAACGCTCAGCTTCTGCCATCGCTAGCGGACAAGTTGGAAAAGCAACACAAGCCATTGAGTTCTTACGCTGTTCACTTACGCCGTCGTCCATTAAGCCATGTTCACGAGCGATCTTTTCAATCTTCGCTTTTTCGTTTTTAGGTACACTCGCAACAATTAGGTTTTGGTTTGCTGTCATGCGGAAATCTCCTTTGTGGATTTTGGCAATTTCAGCAACACCCGTCTTAAGTGGTTTACCTGGAAAGTCTAATAAGCGACCGTTTTCGATGAAAAGCGCTAAATGATATTTACCATCAATTCCCTCTACCCAGCCAATACGGTCACCACGTTCTGTGAATTCATATGGACGGCTTTGCTCAAACTTAACACCAGCACGTTTCTCGACTTCCGCTTTAAAGACATCGCTACCTACACGATCCAATGTGTATTTGGTTTTTGCGTTCTTACGGTTTGAACGGTTACCCCAGTCGCGCTGAGTTGTTACTACAGCTGCGGCAACATCAAGTGTCTTGTCCAGCGGAATAAAGCCAAAGTCGTCAGCGCGGCGCGGATAAGTTGATGTATCGCCATGCGTCATCGCTAAGCCGCCGCCGACCAGGACGTTAAAACCAACCAGCTTGCCGTTATCTGCAATCGCTACGAAGTTGAGATCGTTAGCGTGTACATCTACGTCATTTTGCGGTGGGATAACCACTGTGGTTTTAAACTTACGTGGTAAGTAGTTCTTGCCTAGAATCGGTTCGTCTTCTTCCGTGCTTTCTACTTTTTCACCGTCTAGCCAAATCTCTGCATAAGCGCGTGTTTTCGGAAGCAGGTGTTCACTGATTCTCTTCGCCCATTCGTAAGCTTCTTGGTGTAACTCTGACTCCACTGGATTAGTGGTACACAACACGTTACGGTTTACATCACCCGCGGTTGCAATCGAATCAATGCCAATACTGTTGAGCGTTTGATGCATCAACTTAATATTCGGTTTTAATACCCCATGAAACTGGAACGTTTGGCGAGTCGTCAGACGAATACTTCCATATAAAGAGTGCTCCGTTGCGAACTTGTCGATCGCTAACCATTGCGTTGGCGTGATGATGCCTCCAGGCATACGAGCACGAAGCATCACATTATGTAATGGTTCCAGTTTTTGCTTTGTGCGTTCATTACGGATATCACGATCGTCTTGTTGATACATACCGTGGAAACGAATTAACTGGAAGTTGTCGGCAGTAAAGCCACCAGTAATACGGTCCTGTAAATCTTGCTCAATGGTGCCACGTAATAAGTTGCTTTCTCGCTTCAGGCGCTCGTTATCAGATAGCGGCCCTAACTCTTCACCTAATACAACCTGCTTATTATTGTCCGTAGAAAAAGTCATTAGTACACATCCCTCTGATAACGTTTCGCTTTACGTAGGTCATTAATAAATTGTTCTGCATCGTCACGCGGCATCTTGCCTTCTTGTTCAGCAACGATAACCAATGCGTCGTGCACATCTTTTGCCATACGCGTTGCATCACCGCAGACATAGATATAAGCGCCTTCTTGGATCCACTGCCACACTTGAGCTGCGTTTTCTAAGATGCGATGTTGTACGTAAACCTTTTCTACTTGGTCACGACTAAAGGCAACATCCAATCGGCTTAGTACTCCTGACTTGAGATACTTTTGCCATTCCACTTGGTATAAGAAGTCTTGAGTGAACGTGCGATCACCAAAGAACAACCAGTTTTTGCCTTCAGCATCACGGTTTTCACGTTCCTGAATAAAGCTTCGGAATGGTGCGATCCCTGTGCCAGGACCAACCATGATAATTGGAGTGCTATCATCTTCCGGCAGTTTAAAGTTGTTGTTATGCTCAACAAATACTTTAACTTCATCTCCCTCTTCGAGACGCTGTGCTAAGAAACTAGACGCTCCACCATATCGTTTTTCGTCGTTTTGTTCGTACTCAACCAAAGCAACCGTTAGGTGTACTTCTTCATCGACCTCTTCTTGGCTTGATGCAATAGAGTAAAGGCGTGGAGTAAGACGACGAAGCAAACCAATCAATTCATCTGCGGTTAACTTGGTTTTCTTTTCTGCCAGTACATCAACGATTTGAGTATTTGCAGAGTACTCGCGAAGCTTATCTTTATCTTCAACTAACTTTTGTAGTTTCTTGCTACCGGATAACTCGGCAAACTTTGTGATGAGCTGTGGGTTAGATGTTGTGATTTCATATTTACTCACAAGAGCACTGTGGATTGACAAGCTTTCACCATCAACGTCAACAGTCTCAACCCCAGACAAACCGACCTTACCAAGAATGGCATTTGCAAGTTCCGAGCTATTTTCAAACCACACACCTAGTGCATCACCTGGCTGATACGTTAAGCCCGAGCCTTCTAAGTCGATTTCTATATGACGAACGTCTTTTCCAGAGTCACGGCCCGTGATTTTTTGACTGGTCAGTAACGTCGCAGTGTACGGATTTTGTTTATTGTAAGGAGAGTGCGCAGTCGCAGCTTGACCCACAGGAAGTTGAACCACATCCGCTTCAGAGCCAGAAGAAAGTGTATCTTTTACCTTGTCTAACGCATTCTTACGCCATTCAGTTGCGGGGGCTTCATAATCCACATCGCAATCAAGACGCTCGATAAATGGAGTCGCGCCTAGCTTTGATAGGTAAGTGTCGAAGTCTTTACCGGTCTGACAGAAGAACTCGTAGCTAGAATCTCCCAATGCAATAACACCATATTGCAGGTTTGGCAGCTTTGGAGCCTTCTTCGATTGCAAAAACTCATGTAGCTCAATGGCATTGTCTGGCGCTTCGCCTTCGCCGTTAGTCGATGCCACAATAATGACATGCGTTTCTTTGGCTAAGTTTTTACCTTTGTAATCGCTTGCATCAAAAAGTTCGACTGCAATTCCTTCTGCTTTTGCTTCCTGTTCCAGAGCTTCAGCAACACCTTTAGCATTGCCCGTTTGGGAAGCAAAAATAATACTCAACTTACCTGCTGGCTTCGCTGATACGGCTGCCGTTGCTTGTGCAATTGGCGTTGCCGCTGTGTTTGGTTGATTTTGAGCTAATCCCCAAAAATACCCACTGACCCAAGCAAGTTGCTGTGAAGACAACTCAGAGACAGTTTGTTGGAGTGAGCTAATTTGTTGGTCATTCAGAGGGCTTGCGATTGGAGGATTTCCTCCTTGCCCATTATTATCTTCAGACACATTCTTGTGAGAATACTCATTCTTTTGAAAAGACATTATCACGACATCCCTATTCATTGCGTGACGATAGAGTACCCACTCTCCTTAATAACAAGAAAGAATAGAAGTGAATGTTTTATAACTTTTTGGAAGTAAGAACGGCTTACTTTTTGCTCATCGATCTTCAATGCGGACTTGTTGAAAGCCTACTGCCATTGCCGATTTTGACGCAGTATCCAAATCTTCATAAAGACATTCTTCGCCGTGACTGTCCGTTAGAAAAACAAAACCACCGCGCGCATGTCTGAACTCTACAACCCAACCACCCTCTTGGATTGCAGGCTCAATAATCGCTTCGATAAGCTGATTTTCACGGAATAGATGTCTTAGTTCATTTATTGTCATCGCTATCCCTGCTTTAACTTTCACATTGCTCCTAGGTAAGCATGGTCTAAGTCAGCCAAATAGGGAGAAATTTCGATTAGATATAATGAAGTGATATAAAAAAACGCCGCTTATAAAGCGACGTTTTAAGTAAATCGAATATCTAACATGGCTGAATTTAGAACGCGTATTCCGCACTCACAAAGAAGCCGTTAGCAAAAATAAACTCTTTCCCTAGATCCGACATGAATTTATCGGACTCTAAATCAATCACACGGTAACCTCCACGAAAAGCCAGTCGAGCTTTTTCGAGCGGTACATTGTATTGAACACCTGCCATGAAATCGGTGCTTTTGATACCTTTGTTGTCACCAAAGTTTATCTCACCAATCACATCAAAGTTTGTATCCGGAACTTGAATTTCTGCGTAACCATACCAAGCCCAAATCAGCTCATCAAATTCTTCTACACGCCTGCTTGAGCCAGCATCAATGTATTTAGTGTCACTTAAATTACTGAACGTGAGTCCCGCATCAAAGTGCAATAAATCATGCTCTAGAACGTGGTAATACAAGGTTAAATCGAGCTTATCGAACCCCATGTAATCCGCATCAACACTTGAGTAACGAAGGCGCGCATTAGGGACATATTTAACATCATGTTCAATCGCCGCGTAAAAAGTGCCTGCGGTACTGCTATCTCGTCTCACTTCATTAACTTTAGTGTCGGCAACCCATACCTCTGCGCCGACTTTTGTCGATACAGAGTACTCTGCAAAAACAGGAAAAGATACTGCCAACGATAATGCCGTTAAAGCGATGTTCGCTTTATTTGTCATGTAGTATTTACTCCGAGATAGCTGATATTCACGTAGAGGACGTGAGAGGAAATATACCATATTCTCACGCCTCTCCATCAACTAAATGATGTTACTCATTATTTATAGCGGGGCTGAGCGACGTAATTCTTGAAGAACCAAATACCCAATGCAATCACGATTAACCATGGTAATAGTTTAAGTACCGCTCCAACCATTCCCAGTAAAAACATCACAACTAACGCAATACCAGTTGCTGCGAATACGGTCATCATTGTGATACCCGTAACCAACAAGGTCGCCGCAAAGACTAAAATAAAGATTAGCTCCAACATAATCACTTCTCCATTTGTTTTCAATAAACAGAGCAGTTTCCATACCAACTTACAGAAACGAAGTTAAGATTATGATTTTTAATAAAAAAACAAAGCCAGAGGCATTTCTGCACTCTGGCTTTATCATTCTTTAGTTGGTAATTTTAGCCATTCACTGGCGAATTTTACACATTCAATTCTTTTGGAATCTTAGCTAGCGCGTCTTGCAATACTTCTAGACCAGAACCTGGTTTGTGCGCATTTTCACTGATATGACGACGCCATTGACGAGCACCGGGCATGCTTTGGAACAAACCTAACATGTGGCGGGTAATATGACCAAGGTACGCACCTTTCGCTAATTGCGCTTCAATGTATGGGTACATCTCTTCAACAATTTCGCTGCGTTTCTTCACTGGAGCATTAGAGCCAAACAACTCTTGGTCTACCGATGCCAGTAAATATGGGCTTTGGTATGCTTCACGACCAATCATCACACCGTCAAGATGCTGAAGATGTGCTTTTGCTTCTTCTAATGATTTCACGCCACCGTTAATCGCAATCGTTAGGTGTGAGAAGTCTTGCTTCAATTGGTAAGCGCGTGGGTAATCCAATGGTGGGATCTCGCGGTTTTCTTTTGGGCTTAGACCACTTAACCATGCTTTACGTGCGTGGATAGTGAACTGCTCACAGCCACCCTTTTCTGAAACAATAGAAACGAAATCCGTTAGGAACTCGTAGGAGTCTTGATCATCAATACCAATGCGAGTCTTTACTGTTACAGGGATATCGACCACGTCTTTCATTGCTGCGACACAATCCGCAACTAACTGCGGTTCAGCCATTAGGCAAGCACCGAAGCGACCATTTTGTACGCGGTCAGATGGACACCCCACATTTAGGTTAATCTCATCGTAGCCACGCTCTTGCGCTAGCTTGGCACACGTAGCCAAATCTGCTGGGTTTGAACCACCAAGTTGAAGGGCTAACGGATGCTCTTCTTCGTTATAAGCCAGGAAATCTCCTTTTCCATGAATGATCGCACCTGTCGTCACCATTTCAGTGTACAGCAGGGTTTCTTTGGTCATTAAGCGATGGAAGTAGCGACAATGACGATCAGTCCAATCTAACATTGGTGCTACGGAGAGCCTGCAAGAATGAGTCATGATATAAACACCCGTTTTTATGTTGCCAAGGTCGAGCGCAGCAGTACGCTCAAAAAATAAGTCGGGTATTGTATACCCAAGCACCTCTGGGTGCTAGTTTCAGCGAGAATGATTTGGTTGGCTGACTAGCCAAGTGCTTAGGAATACGCAGAAGTAATACGAATCTGTCATTCGTTGATTCATTCTGTGATGATTATTCCGCCTTCACACCACCACCGACTTGCTTTAATTCATGATTTTCGTTCTGATAGTGGGTAAAATGAAGCATTTCTAAACGAACTTCGTATAGAAATGATTTATCATAGAGCACGTCCGATAGTTATGGTGAAAGGTTTGAACCCAACAATCATTGAACAAATTGAAAGTATCTGCGCAGAGCGTGGAGTACGACTGACTCCGCAACGCCGACGCGTATTTGAACTCATTTGTTCTAATCGCCGCGCCTCAAGTGCGTATGAGCTATTGGAGCAACTAAAAGAGAGTGAGCCTCAGGCTAAGCCGCCCACTGTTTATCGAGCATTAGATTTTCTCCTAGAACAAGGCTTCATCCACCGAGTGGAATCGACAAATAGCTTTATTACTTGTTGTTCTTTCAATACTCAGCAGCACTTTTTCCAATTACTAATTTGCGATAAATGTGGTGATGTCGTTGAACTCGAAGATGAGACGCTGATATCCTTGTTAGCCGAAAACGCCGAGAAGCATGGATTCAAACTGACCAACCAAGTTATTGAAACTCATGGTGAATGCCAGGCCTGTTCCTCCGAGACGAAAGAAAAAGTATAGAAGAACGTTATGCGCGCTGAATTTGTAAACCCGTTTTTAGCTTCTTTAATGAACGTGCTAAAAACTATGGCTTCTCTTGAGCTGAAGCCACAAAAACCGCGAATCAAAAAAGATGAGATCGCACGAGGTGACGTTTCTGGTCTGATTGGTATGGTAGGCCCACAAACTCGTGGTTCAATGTCGATCACCTTTGATGAAGCACTCGCCCTAGAAATCATGCAGAACATGCTTGGTGAACGTCCAAATGGGCTCAATGAAGAAGTGACCGATATGGTGGGTGAGATCACCAACATGGTTACTGGTGGTGCGAAACGCATTCTGGCGGAAAGTGGTTTTGACTTTGATATGGCTACACCGGTTGTGGTTTCGGGCCGAGGTCATACGATTCGCCACAAGTGTGAAGGCTCGATTATTATCATGCCTTTCTCTTCCCAATGGGGAAATGCATTTATCGAAATTTGCTTCGAATAAAAGAGAAAAAATAGGTTGGCACTGGCCAACCTATTTTGTTTGTGCCTCAGGCAATAAAAAGGTCAGCATTTGCTGACCTTTTCTTTATCTATTCAAACATTAAGCTTTGAACGCTTTAAATGCGTTGATTAGACCGTTTGTTGAGCTGTCATGCGAGCTGATTTGAGACTCGTCTGCAAGCTCAGGTAGGATTTGGTTAGCCAGTTGTTTACCTAGCTCCACGCCCCACTGGTCAAAGCTGAAGATATTCCAGATAACACCTTGTACGAAAATTTTGTGTTCGTACATTGCGATCAAGTTACCTAGTGTACGAGGCGTGATTTGCTTCACTAGAATAGAGTTTGTTGGACGGTTACCTTCAAACACTTTGAATGGCGCAATCGCTGCCACTTCTTCAGCATTCTTACCTACTTTCACCAACTCTTCTTTCACGGTTTCTTCATTTTTACCAAACGCTAGAGCTTCAGTTTGCGCGAAGAAGTTAGACATCAGTTTTTGGTGATGATCGCTAGCTGGGTTGTGGCTAATTGCAGGTGCAATGAAGTCACATGGGATAAGCTTAGTACCTTGGTGAATTAGCTGGTAGAACGCGTGCTGACCGTTGGTACCTGGTTCACCCCAAATGATTGGGCCAGTTTGGTAAGTTACAGCATTGCCGTCACGGTCAACGTATTTACCGTTTGATTCCATGTTACCTTGCTGGAAGTACGCCGCGAAACGGTGCATGTACTGATCGTAAGGCAGAATAGCTTCTGATTCCGCACCGTGGAAGTTGTTGTACCAAATACCGATAAGCGCAAGGATCACAGGGATGTTGCTTTCTAGATCTGTTGATACAAAGTGCTTGTCCATCTCGTGAGCGCCATCAAGCAGCTCAACGAAGTTGTCGAAACCTACTGCTAGTGCAATTGATAGACCGATCGCAGACCATAGTGAGTAACGGCCACCAACCCAGTCCCAGAATTCAAACATGTTCGCTGTATCGATACCAAATTCAGACACGGCTGTCGCGTTTGTTGAAAGCGCAGCAAAGTGCTTAGCCACATGAGCCTGATCACCCGCCGATTCTAGGAACCAATCACGAGCAGTGTGCGCGTTAGTCATGGTTTCTTGTGTTGTAAACGTCTTAGACGCGATCAAGAATAACGTCGTTTCTGGGTTAACTTTCTTCAACGTTTCAACGATGTGTGTACCATCAACGTTAGATACGAAGTGAAGGTTTAGATGATTTTTGTATGGCGCTAAAGCTTCCGTCACCATGTAAGGGCCAAGGTCAGAACCGCCGATACCGATGTTCACAATATCGGTAATTGCTTTGCCTGTGTAACCTTTCCATTCACCGCCGATAACGCGCTCAGTGAATGATTTCATTTTTTCTAGAACCGCGTTCACTGCTGGCATTACGTCTTCGCCATCTACCATAACTGGAGTATTAGCGCGGTTACGTAGTGCAGTGTGAAGAACAGCGCGACCTTCTGTTTGGTTGATCGCTTCACCACTGAACATCGCTTCAATTGCAGATTTCAGCTCGGTCTCTTTCGCAAGAGCAAACAGGTGCTTCAGAGTTTCCTCATTGATGAGGTTCTTTGAGTAATCGACTAGGATGTCTGAGCCGAAACGTGCAGAGTATTTGTCGAAACGCGCTGCGTCTTGAGCAAACAGCTCTTTAAGATCCATATCTTGTGCAGATTCGAAATGCGCCGTTAGCGCTTTCCAAGCTTGTGTTTGCGTTGGATTGATATTTTTCAACATGGTCTTTATCCCGATGTTACAGTAGGTTCCATTCCTTACAGTCTAGCGAAAACTGTGGAATCCCCGATTTAGCAAATAGAATATAAATTAGATGTTTGGGCAAATTGCCACAAAACAAGTCTTTGTAATTTTTTTTCAGGCGCCAATTATGACCGAGAGCTTTTACACTCACATTGAGTTAGGTCACGTTCCCTGCCCTGAAATTGAACATTCATTTACGATGACAAGAATCATATCATTTACTAATGACAGGCTCTAATTGGAATAGGATAGACGCCAATTTATAAATTTCCAAAGGAACACGTATGTGGGCACAAAAAACACTGCAATTAAAAGCGAGAAGCCGCGGTTTTCACCTGATAACTGATGAAATTGAACAACAATTACCACAAATAAACGAACTTTCAGTAGGTTTATTACACTTATTTATTCAGCACACCTCCGCCAGTTTGACCTTAAATGAGAATGCTGATCCAACCGTGCGTATGGACATGGAAGCGCACTTCAATAAGTTTGTGCCAGAGCGTGCTCCTTATTATCAGCACACCTATGAAGGTGACGACGACATGCCGGCACATATTAAAGCATCACTGCTTGGCAGTAGTGTGACGGTACCAATCCAAAATGGTCGATTAGCTTTAGGAACATGGCAAGGTATTTACTTGGGTGAGCATCGAGACTTTGGTGGCGGCCGCCGCGTTATTGCTACGATTAACGGTGAGTAGATAAAACAAAGGCTAACCTTGGGTTAGCCTTTCGTTGTTTATTTGGAGTATTCCATCTCGACGCGAGGCGTTAGCTTAGTCACGAGTTCATACGCAATCGTACCAATGTGACCCGCCACTTCTTCTACTGGGAGCTCTTTCCCCCAAAGAATCGCTTCGTCGCTGACTTTATCCGTTGCGTCTGGTCCCAAATCGACCGTCAGCATATCCATGGAAACTCGACCTGCAATAGGTACTTTACGGCCATTAACCCACACCGGCGTACCGTTTGGAGCACTTCTTGGGTAACCGTCGCCATACCCTACAGCGATGACCCCAACTTTTGTATCTCGCTCACTGGTCCAAATACCACCATAGCCAACACTTTCGCCCTTCTTCACTTCACGTACCGCAATAAGGTGGGATTTAAGTGTCATGACAGGCTGATACCCAAGATCTTGCGCCGTTTTGTCATCGAATGGCGACACACCATACATGATAATACCCGGACGAACCCAATCTAAATGGCTTTGAGGCCATGCCAATAACCCCGCAGATGCTGCCAGTGAACGTTCCCCTTGGCAACCAGAAGTCAACGATTTAAACAGCTCAATCTGTTGTGGGGTAATATCGCTATCCAGCTCATCTGCACAGCCAAAGTGGCTCATGTAACGCAACGGTTTCGCTACATTTGGACACTCCTTCAGCCGCGTTACAAAGTCGTCATATTGTTCAGGACGAACCCCAAGGCGGTGCATGCCACTGTCAATCTTCAGCCACACGACAACCGGAGTTTCAAGGTCTGCTTGCTCCAAGGCGATAAGCTGCTCTTCACAGTGCACCACAGTTTGGATGTTGTTCGTCACAAGAACAGGTAAATCACCAGGAGAGTAAAAACCTTCTAGCAATAGAATCGGCTTTACTACTCCACAAGCGCGCAGTTGCAATGCTTCTTCAATGCGAGCCACACCAAACGCATCCGCATGGTTAGCATGTTTTGCGACATGACGTAATCCGTGACCATAACCATTGGCCTTGACGACAGCCATCACTTTACTTTGTGGCGCTTGAGCTTTTACGCGCTGTAAGTTGTGCTGCAACGCAGACAAATCAATGCACGCCTTGGCCGCTTTCATATAGCTCATGGGATTACTCATCATCAATATCGAATGCAGGACCCGCGTAGTTGTCGAAACGCGAATGTTGACCTTGGAAAGTGAGGCGAACAGAGCCGATAGGACCATTACGCTGTTTACCAATAATGATTTCGGCCGTACCTTTGTACGGACTATCTGGGTGATAAACCTCATCACGGTAGATGAACATGATCAAGTCGGCATCCTGCTCGATGGAACCGGATTCACGCAAGTCCGAGTTTACTGGTCGTTTATCCGCACGTTGCTCTAGGGAACGGTTTAGCTGCGACAGTGCCACAACAGGCACATTTAGCTCTTTTGCCAGCGCCTTAAGAGAGCGAGAGATCTCAGCAATCTCAAGAGTACGGTTATCGGTTAACGAAGGCACGCGCATCAACTGAAGGTAGTCGACCATGATCATCGATAGACCGCCATGTTCACGAGCGATACGGCGAGCGCGCGAACGCACTTCGGTCGGAGTTAGACCAGAGCTATCATCAATGTACATATTCTTCTTCTGCATCAGGATACCCATAGTAGAAGAAATACGCGCCCAATCTTCGTCATCTAGCTGACCCGTACGGATCTTGGTTTGGTCAACACGAGACAAAGAGGCCAACATACGCATCATCAACTGTTCAGCTGGCATCTCTAACGAGAAAATAAGTACGGGCTTTTCTTGTTGCATGGCCGCATTTTCACACAAGTTCATCGCAAAGGTCGTTTTACCCATCGATGGACGCGCTGCGACAATCACCAAATCAGAGCCTTGCAAACCTGCGGTTTTCTTATTGAGATCTGTGAAACCGGTATCGACCCCGGTAACACCATCTTGTGGCGTTTTATACAACAACTCGATACGTTCTAACGTCTTTTCAAGGATGTTGTCGACGTTTTGTGGTCCTTCGTTTTCACTAGTTCGAGACTCGGCGATAGCAAAAACTTTACTCTCCGCCATGTCTATTAAATCTTCAGAACTGCGACCTTGAGGGTCATAGCCTGCGTCCGCAATTTCATTCGCGACACCAATAAGGCCACGAACAATCGCGCGCTCAGCGACAATATCAGCATACGCATTGATGTTAGCTGCACTTGGCGTATTCTTCGCCAAGTCAGCGAGGTAAGCAAAACCGCCTACATCTTCTAACAACTCGTGACGCTCTAGATATTCCGATAAAGTAATAAGATCGAGAGGTTTACCCGCTTCAAGAATGGTTTTTACACCTTCAAAAATCAGGCGGTGTGGACGACTATAGAAATCACTGCTCACAACACGTTCGGCAACGGTGTCCCAACGTTCATTATCCAGTAAAAGACCACCAATTACTGATTGCTCGGCTTCTAGTGAGTGAGGTGGCACTTTGATTGCGTCGACCTGACTGTCTGAAGGTTTGCGATTTCTGTTTTCCGCCATGACTTTGCTCGATAACTACTATTGACCAACGATTATAACCTTAACCTAACTGAGATGCTTCCCCGAAGCGACAATTACTTGTTAAGAAATCATCATGTGAACCACCCGGGTAATAGCCTGGTTCTTCCGTCTAGCTCTAATAAAAATTAACCTACCATTGACCCAACCAAATATCTGTATCAGTATCATGCCCCTCCTTTTTGATTACGTTCGAGGTTGATGTGTCCCGATACTGGTTACTTAGCTTTAGCCTACTGTGCGCTAGTGCATCGTATGCTGACGAATCAGTACAGCCAGAGCAAAATATTGATGTACCCGACCCACTAAAAACCGAGGTGGAGTTCGGCTATCAAGCTCATACAGGTAACACGGACTCTCGTTCCCTGAATGCTCGTTTGAGTGCTGAATATACGTCAGGTCGACACCGTTCTAATGGTGAATGGAAGTACTACAACTTGTACAAAGACGGTGAAGAAGACAAACGCTCATCCACCTACTCCCTACAGAGTGACTACAAGTTAGGCCCTAAGACATATTTGTATGGCAGCTTTAAAGGGGTGGATTCTCGCTACAGTGCTTATTTTAAAGACTATACGTTGTCAGGTGGTTTGGGTTACCAGTTCTCCTACACTGAGAACTTCATTTTAGAGGTAGAAGTAGGCCCTGGTTTTCGCTATCAAGAGCCAAACTTAGACGAAATAGATGATGACGATATTGTCTTTCCCGATATCGTTAGAGAAGGCATTTTTCGAGGAAATATCAACACAACTTGGCATGCGTTGGATAATTTAAGTTTCGCAGCTGATATTACGTTGGTAACAGGTAGAAGTAACACACGTACTGATAGTGAACTCAGTGTAACCAATGATATTACTGAAGATATTGCACTGAAACTGGCGCACTCTCGTCAGTATCACGATAAAGTGCCTGAAGGCTTAAGCAAAGCGGACAGCGTATTTTCCGTTAATTTACTTTTCGCTTTTTAACCCTTTTTCTCTCAGTTTTAGAAATAAAAAAGCACCTCCAAGGAGGTGCTTTTTAGTATTTCGTCTTGATACTGAATTACTCAGCAGCAACAACTTGTAGGTTAACTGTCGCGAAAACTTCAGAGTGAAGTTGAACGCTGATCTCGAACTCACCAGTGTTACGTAGAGCACCTTCAGGAAGGCGAACTTCGCTCTTAGCAACTTCAACGCCTGCAGCTGTGATAGCGTCAGCGATGTCACGAGTACCGATAGAACCGAATAGTTTGCCTTCGTCACCAGCTTTAGAAGCGATAACTACCGCTTCTAGAGCGTTAACTTTCTCTGCGCGAGCTTCTGCAGCAGCTAGTTGCTCAGCAACTTTAGCTTCTAGTTCAGCACGACGAGCTTCAAACATTTCAACGTTAGCTTTAGTTGCCATAACTGCTTTACCTTGTGGGATAAGGAAGTTACGAGCGTAGCCAGATTTAACGTTTGCAGTATCGCCAAGACCACCTAGGTTACCAATTTTATCAAGTAGAATAACTTGCATTGCTTAATCCTCTTTCTTAATAAAATGAACCGATTACTGATGCTTGTCAGTGTACGGTAGTAGAGCTAGGTAGCGTGAACGCTTGATAGCACGTGCTAGTTGACGCTGGTACTTAGCGCTTGTACCAGTGATACGGCTAGGTACGATTTTACCAGCTTCAGTGATGTAGTTTTTAAGAGTTGCTACGTCTTTGTAATCAATCTCTTGTACGCCTTCTGCAGTGAAACGGCAGAATTTACGACGACGGAAGAAACGAGCCATGGGCTATCTCCTGATCTTAAATTTGAGTAATGTTGTCGGCGTGTAACACTAATTTTCCCACGCCATTTCGGCCGGTTTGATAAGTGACAAAACCACTTACCTTAATGTTACTGCCTTGAACTAAATTCTGAGTTAGTGCTTGTGACCCAAGCCCGCTGACGACTACCGGCATACGACAATAAACTTGTCGAGGTAAGTCAGCTTCGATAATAGTAGAGCGATGCTCCAGCCAAAACCGACAGTGTTCAATGCCACCAGGGCTTTTACTACGAATGGGCGGTTTGGCAATGGTGCCGCTCAGCTCCATTCGATTGGCCATAAGAAAACTTACTCAGCAGCTTCTGACTTAGCTTCAGGCTTAGCTTCAGAACGCTCTTCACGACGTGGAGCACGCTCTTCTTTTTGCTTAAGCATGATAGATTGCTCAGTGATCGCTGCTTTAGTACGCATGATCATGTTACGTAGAACTGCATCGTTGAAACGGAAAGCAGTTTCTAGCTCATCAATTACAGCTTGGTCAGCTTCAACGTTCATAAGAACGTAGTGAGCTTTGTGAAGCTTGTTGATTGGGTAAGCCAGTTGACGACGGCCCCAGTCTTCTAGACGGTGGATTTTACCGCCAGCTTCAGTGATTGAACCAGTGTAACGCTCGATCATGCCAGCAACTTGCTCGCTTTGATCTGGGTGCACCATGAATACGATTTCGTAATGACGCATTGGTTGCTCCTTACGGATTATTCAGCTTCCACAAATGGCTCAGTCGTCCAGAGGAAGCAAGGAACTAAAGATAATTGACTGAGTTTAAGGAGCACGAATAGTACAGAAAGGGCGTAAAATAGGCAAGTGATTATTTGCTCAGCGCAGCGGATATTTAATTTCTTCTAATACTAGAAAACACAAAGGCTGCCAACAAGCTAGCAGCCTTTAAAATCAGCGTGTTATTGCGTTGGCTTATCGGTGCTTATTTAACTTCAGCCAGTTCAGCGCGCATTTGATCGATCACTTGTTTATAATCTGGCTCACCGAAAATCGCCGAGCCTGCGACAAACATGTCTGCGCCCGCTTCTGCAATTTCACGAATGTTGTCAACCTTCACACCGCCATCGATTTCTAAGCGGATATCACGGCCAGACTCGTCAATCATCTTACGAACGGCACGCAGTTTATCTAGTGTATGAGGAATGAATGATTGACCACCAAAACCAGGGTTTACCGACATCAGTAGAATCATGTCGACTTTATCCATAATAAACTCAAGACTTGCAAGTGGCGTTGCTGGGTTTAGTACCACACCAGCCTGACAGCCGTGCTCTTTAATTAACTGCAGTGTACGGTCTACATGATCAGAAGCTTCTACATGGAACGTAATCATCGACGCACCCGCTTTTGCGAAATCAGGAATAATACGGTCAACGGGTTTTACCATTAGGTGAACATCGATTGGCGCTGTGATGCCATAATCGCGTAGTGCTTTACACACAGGCGCACCAAAAGTCAGGTTTGGTACATAGTGGTTATCCATAACGTCGAAATGCACCACGTCCGCACCCGCTGCGAGTACTTTTTCTACATCTTCACCGAGACGAGCAAAATCTGCCGATAAAATGGATGGAGCAATAAGAAAATCTTTCATACCTGACCTCAGTAGTAATGAGCAAACAATCTGCGCGCAATTCTACCGAAGCCAGTGGGGAGATCCACTATTTAGATATAATAGTGTGAGAATTAAGAGTTTGATTTATCCATGTCTGGGGCATGAAAAAGCGCAAGTAGCTCATCAACTTTATTACGACCATTACCATTACGGCTAATGGTACGCTTTACTTTTACCACATTAAGATCCGCACCGTGATACAACCGACGTGTCAAGGTAGTGTCGTGGTTAGAAATCAACACAGGAATGCCACGTTCAGTCGCTGTTCTTTCAGCAATGTCGGCTAATGCAGCTTGGTCGTCCAACGTGAAACCATTACCTGCGTATGAGGTGAAATTTGCCGTATTTGAAAGCGGCGCATAAGGTGGATCGCAATACACGACGCTCCCTTTGCGCGCACGACGAAATGTTTCAGGATAACCTTCACAAACAAACGTAGCTTTTTTGGCTTTTTCTGCAAAAAACTCCAGTTCCGCCTCAGGGAAATACGGCTTTTTGTAAGAGCCAAACGGTACATTGAAGCCACCTTTTTTGTTGTAACGGCATAGGCCATTAAAACCAAAGCGGTTCATGTACAAAAACGCTAAAGAGCGGTACATCACGTCATCGGTTTTATTAAACTCAGCGCGAATGTGTAGGTAGGCTTCTTTGCGGTTGTTCTCAGCGACAAACCAACGCTTCGCTTCAGAGATATACTCTTCAGGGCGTTCTTTCAGCAGGTTGTACAGATTGATCAAATCTGGATTGATATCTGCAAGTAGATAATGGTCATAATCGGTATTCAGAAACACTGAGCCCGCACCAACAAAAGGTTCAACTAGCTTTCGAGCCGGCGGCAAATGACGTTGGATGTCTTCAACCAGTCCGTATTTTCCTCCTGCCCATTTAAGAAAGGCTCGTTGCTTTTTCATCTACTGCTCTATCTATCGACCAAAAATTAAGGCTGCGGAATGTAACATATTTTTCAGGGAAGCTCAGGTTTATTTCACTCGTTCAATTTCACGGTGAACCTGACGGAGTGATTTTGCCCAAGGACTCACCGACTTAACCGAATCTGGCAAGCTTGCGACGGCATCACGAGCCATTTGAATTGTCGGATAATCTTGATATGTGATGATATACCACTCGGTGTCATTACGAACGGTAGGATAAATTCGCACTTGATTATTCAGTTGATGCTCATTGAGAAAGGATTGTACATCTTCCATTGAGGTCATAGCTGCGAGTTGTAAAGTATAAGCTCTTGGCGATAGCGCTTTTAGTTCTTCACGAGCAAATGAAAATTTCACAACAGGTTGGTTTGCCTCACCCTCTTCTGACTGAGCAGGTGCTTGCGTCATATCTTGATTCGGTTTTACAACTTTAATCAAAGGGGAACTAGTTTCATCGGCGGTTTCTGTCTTCTCAGTACCTCCGACTTCATCAATCGCTTTTGTGTCTGCTGAATCAGCTTTACCTTCAAGCAATGCATCGACCACATTCGACTCAATCACCACTCTTTGTTGATTGTCATCACTGCCTACGCTCGCTACTTCTTCTGTCACTGCTGGCGGTAATGAATCAGAATCATCAACCGCACCAGACTTATCAAGACTGCTAGAGCCATCGGTTACAGGTTGCAGTGAAGACTGCGCTGCACTGATTCCTGACTCTTCAAAAGTTGGAATAGCCGTTTGCTCTAAACTGCCAGCAATTTGCTGCGCCTTATCATCAGGACTTGGTTGACTAAGCATCCACCAATAGCCACCAGCAGCAAGCAACAGTAATACTAATACCACCAACGCAATATTCAGGGGTGAACCGACAATCGAGCGGATAATGATCCTTTTTTCCACTTTCATCTCTCCTAACGCCATGATGTCCCCCGGTACTGGGTCGACTTTTTTAAATGCATCTCGAACCCGTTTCTCAGACTCATCATCGACGTAGCGCGCTACAAGTGACTCAAAGAAACGACGAGCTTCCACTTCGGACAACATATCAATATCAAGCTCAACAGGCTTTATCTCTTGTCCATAACTGAGACGTGCTAGCAAACCTTCTAAACGTCCAGACTGTGTAAACAGTAAGACATTGATGGTCCAATTTGGCTTATGGTGCGCCTCTAGGACCAGCATCCAAAGCTCAGAGATAAGTGTCTCACTCAATAAATGCGCATCATCTACAACAATTGCAATGTCACACGGCTCATCACCTAAAAGCCTTTCAAGGCTATCAAGTAAAGGCTCTTGCTGATTAAACAATGCGTCTGAAACCAGTTGACTCAAAATAAGGACGCGATGCTGCACATCGTCTTGATTAGAATGACAAAGTAACAAACATTGATTCTTGTTACTGGCACCCACTTCAAGGTATCGCTGCGCTAACCAAGATTTCCCATACCCATCATGACCATTAATCGCAATGAGATTGGAACCAAAGTTAGTCAGTAGACCTAATCTATCAAGCAACTCGATTTGAGAATCTAATTCCAGTACGTGAGCAACACTCATCTAATAACCTTAATACACTACAAGAATGACGCCCAAAGGCGCCATTACAAGGTTAAATATCGCGACCGAAGTCTATTGCCTGCTTGAGTACGTCTTGCGTCGTATCAGCAATTACCTCGGCAGTGCCAATGCCTGTAGGCAAAACCAATCGTAATTGACCAGAGAGGACTTTCTTATCTCGCATCATGTGCTTGATGAAGTCATCGAAATTCATACTGTCTGGAGTATGCACAGGCAGTTTTGCACGACGCAAAATCGCAACAATACGCTCAAATTGCTCTTCCGAGATCAGACCGCGTAGATGCGACGTTTTGGCCGCCATAACAGTGCCGGAAGATACCGCTTCACCATGCAGCCAATTGCCATAGCCAAGTTCCGCTTCAATCGCATGACCAAAGGTGTGACCTAAGTTAAGCAAAGCACGGATGCCCGATTCTTTCTCATCCTGAGCCACCACTTCCGCTTTTATTTCACAGCAACGTGCGATCGCATAAGTTAGTGCTTCTTCATCCAACGTATACAAGCGCTCAAGATTGTCTTCTAACCATACAAAAAAATCTGCATCGTAAATAATGCCGTACTTAATGACTTCGGCGATACCCGCAGCGAACTCACGTTCAGGCAACGTCGACAGGCAGTTGGTATCAATGATCACGGCTTTAGGTTGGTAAAACGCACCTATCATGTTCTTACCCAACGGATGGTTAACCGCGGTTTTTCCACCAACCGAAGAGTCCACTTGGGATAGTAATGTGGTCGGTATTTGAATAAAGTCGACCCCACGCTGGTAACAGGCAGACGCAAAACCCACAAGGTCGCCAATAACACCACCACCTAACGCGATGATCACAACATCACGAGCATAACTCCCTTCCAGTAAGAAGTTCATTACTTGATTAAATACATCCAAGTTTTTGTACTGTTCACCGTCAGGCAATTCTAACAAGGATGCACTACAACCGAGCTGCTCGAGTTGCTTTAAAATTTTGTCTGCATACAAAGGCGCCACTGTGACATTACTGATCACAACAACTTTTTGTTTTGCATTTTTGTTTGAGAGAACTTGAGAGAGGTACGCCGGGTCCTCAAATAACCCGGCGCCAATAGAGATTGGGTAGCTACGCTCAGCTAGGTTGACCGTAATCCGTTCCATCGGTTTGCTCCAATTAAAAAAAAGATAAAGACTTATCTCTCTTCTAGCATTTTTACGATCTGGTTGGCTACCACTTTTGCACTTTGATCGTCAGTGCGAACAGTGTAATCCGCTACTTCTTCATATAAAGGATTACGTTCTTCAGCTAATTGCTCCAGTACTTCGCGAGGGTTATCCGTTTGAAGTAAAGGACGCTTCTTGTCGCGGTTTGTACGCGCAAGTTGCTTTTCAATCGTCGTTTCTAAGTAAACAACAACACCACGTGCCGAAAGACGATTGCGGTTTTCTTTGCTCTTAACAGAGCCACCGCCAGTCGCAAGCACGATGCCTTGCTCTTGTGTTAGGTCTTCAAGTACCGCTTCTTCACGCTTGCGGAAGCCTTCTTCACCTTCTACATCAAAAACCCAAGAGATGTCTGCACCAGTGCGTTCTTCGATCACTGTATCGGAGTCAACAAACTCCATATGCAGTTGCTGTGCTAGATGTCTACCAATTGTACTTTTGCCGGCGCCCATTGGGCCAACAAGGAAAATATTACGTTTCTCAGCCATGTTTAGCAGTAATTTACAACATTGATTCAATAAGATCGCCACAAGAAAACACAGCTAAACTGCTGTTCTACAAGGCTTGTGGCACCAGTTCCTCACAGATAATTCGTGATAAGACCCGAAATTATCCAAGCATGGTGCCACTATTGCAACTTTATTTTTGATTTAATCAGTTTTTCCCGAGACAGAACTACTGAATCACCACCTTAGGCGTGACGAAAATTAACAGCTCACTTTTACCAACATTTTCATAACTTCGACGAAAAAGCGCACCTAATAGCGGAAGATCGCCCAACAAAGGCACTTTGTCCACCGAGTTAGTAATGCTGTGCTGAAAAATACCACCAAGAACGACCGTTTCACCGTTATTCACTAACACTTGCGTCCCGATACGTTGAGTATCAATCGCAACAGCTTCACCAGTGCCTGTCTTCACGACTTGTCCTGGTCTATCTTGCGTGACACTTAAATCCAACACTAAGCGGTTATCCGGTGTGATTTGCGGGGTCACTTTCAAACTTAATACCGCCTTTTTGAACGTCACCGTCGTTGCACCACTTGATGATGACTCAAGATAAGGAATCTCTGTACCTTGTTCAATATAGGCAGGCTTCTTATTGGTAGTGATCAAACGTGGGCTCGAGATAATCTCAGCTTTAGACTCTTGTTGCAGAGCAGAAAGCTCAAGATCCAACAAGGTGTCTGAACCTAACTTCGCAACTTGGAAAGCAAGACTGGTCGCATTCGGACTGGTTGCAGCTAAGTTTACATTTAGGAAGTCATCGATCCCTACTCCATCACCGTCACCACCGTCATCACCCCCTTCTCCATTATAGAGACCGATCGTGGCAAGGTTGTTCTCAATAGAACCGCCCACTGTATTACTGCCATTAATAGACGTAAAACCCCAACGAATACCTAGCTCGTCCATGTTACCTTCATTGATGGTCACAATACGCGCCTCAATTTGAACCTGTTTAACTGGAATATCCAAAGACTCAATAATTTCTCGAATCACCTCGATGTTTTCAGGTAACTCTCTAATCAATAACGAGTTAGTTCGCTCATCAATGGTCATACTGCCGCGCTCTGACAGCATGCTGATATTTCCTTCTCCATTGATCATCTCCGCAATGTCTGATGCTTTAGCAAAATTAACTTTGATGATTTCAGATGAAAGCTCTCCCATTTCTTCCGTCAGTTTTTGTTTTTCTAACTGCTGCTTCTCACGCAAGTCCAGCTCATCAGTCGGAGCAACTAAAATCACGTTGCCATCAACACGCTTATCTAACCCCTTAACTTGCAAAATAATATCCAGCACTTGCTGCCAAGGGACACCATCAAGACGAAGCGTGAGGTTGCCTTCTACAGAGTCGGAGACAACCAAATTGAATTGGTTGTAATCAGCAATAAGCTGCAAGACGTTTCGCACAGGAATATCTTGGAAGTTAATCGAAATAAGCTTACCTTCTCTTTCTAAAATGCTTTTATCTGGGGCTTTCTCATTGGGTTTGATCTTCGCTACTTTGATTTCCAAAAAACGCCCCGTTAAACGGTAATCATGCATGTATTCTTCATTGATGTGCGCAACCAAGCGCGTCGTCGAGGTGTCGCGAAACACTTCTACGCTCTCAACCACAGTCGAAAAGTCTTTCACGTCTAGGAGATACAATTGCTCGTCTTTTACTGAAGTGTTAAGCAAATCGATACTTAACCCTTCCTGTACACGCTTGATATCTACAATCGCGGCCGGTGACGCCAATTCGACGACAATCACGGCGTCTTTATCTTTATTAGTTCGAAAGTCGATACTTTTTAGGGCATTGGACGAAACTTCTTCTGCTGCAGCTAAAGGGGCTAAAAATACAAACAACCATAAGGAGAAGAGCCCAGTAAGTATCCTTGGTGTACGTGTTAATCCTTGTCTCATTTTCATTACTCAATATCAAAAATAAATGGGGCTATCTCAAAGCCAACTTAACTTTACGTTTTTGCCAACATCCTAAGCCGTCGGGCAACGTTTCATTAATCAACAAATAGGAGTGGCTGACATGGGTCACTTTGCCATTATTGCGTCCAAGGTATTGACCCGGCTTAACTTTATAGACGGTGCCATTGGGAGCCTGAACGAGGCCAGAAACCGTGTTATCCATGCCCATGACCCCTTTCAAACGTAATTGGCTTAATGGGAATCTTTCTAATTTTCCAGTTCGCCTTCTTGAGGGCGGTTGCCAACAATCTTTTCTTGCAACTGGCTGAGTCGCGATGGTGGCTTCTTTGGGTAATTCAAAGGGTGCACGCTGTACTTCCGGTGCGTACGTGACTGCAACATACTTGTCTACGGGCTTAAGCTTCTCGACCTCTCGACGCGCCTGTGTTTCCACTCCTCGAATAAAATCCGTCAATGATTCATCATTCGCCTGGCAACCCATCAATAGAGAACCCATCAGTACCAGCAACAAAGACTTACTTGTCATTTTTCGTCTCCTCCGGCTTAAACTGATAGGTGTTAGCGCGCACCCGAAAGTGCAGGGTTTCGCTCTCTTGGCTGACACGTTGCCAAGTCACATCTTTAAACGTGATGATTCGAGGTAGCGTCGCTATCGCCTGAGAAAAATGGCCGATGTCATGAAAGTCGCCCGTTAACTCTATGTTTAAAGGGAGACGATAAAGGAAGTGCTCTGATTGTTTTTCGCCCCAGTCGATTCGGGTGAAAGTCAGCTTATTGTCGATGCCAAGTTCATTCACTGAAGCGAGCATTGTAGCCAGCTCTTTTTGCGCAGGCAGTTGCTGCAGTAATAACTCGTAACGGGTGGTAAGTTCATCCAATTGAGATTGAAGCTGAGGCAACGCTGCCACTTTGTTCGCTTTGATCTTCAATGCCACCTTGAGTGTCTGCTCCTGCTGGATCAAGTGATTCAACTGTTCGTCTTTCGGTTTAAGGTAAAACCAATAACCTAAGCCTTGAATCACCATGATCAGAAGCGCGATTACTACAATCTGGGGCAACAATGGCCACTCGGCCATTTCATCTATTTCGAGATCCTGCCAATCAACCACGTTGAGCCTCCAATTTCTTCTCCGTTACTTTGAACATGAAAGACACTTTGAATGTTTGAAACTCTTTCCCAAAACGGGCTTTGCCGTGAACGATGGAATGCATTTCTACGTCGTTCAACTTGGCCGAGCGCTCCATGTTGTCTAGCATCGTGGCAAGTTTTGGAGTGCTATCTGAGATCCCAGAGATCTCAATTTCCAGATCATTCATTTTGATCTTGTCGACATATACACCTTCAGGGATAACGGCAGGCATTAAGTTCATGAACTCGGTCGTTTTGTTTCGTCCGTTTTGTAAACCTTCAACGACCTTTAGACGTTCGAGGATTTTGCTGTGCTCTTGCTCTGCAATTTTCATTGCTTCAATACGCTGGTCGAGTTCGGCAATGTAGTGAGTGAGGTAATCGAGCCGCTCCTGTTGTTGATCTTGTTGGTACTCAAAAAACTTTCCAATACCCCACTGGATGCCAACAGCGACCAACATACCTAATGCGACCAAACTGATGAAACGACGTCGGTGCTCTTCTCTTTGATTCTCTCGCCAAGGAAGTAAATTAATGCGATAAAGCACGGGCGCCTCCTAGCCAATGAATGCCACGAACGGCCAGTCCGGCTGCTGTTGAGAAATGCTGCCAATCCACAGCACGACGCTTACGCTTAGACACCTTCATCTCAAATAGCCCTAGCGGATTTAGCAATTCACACTCTAACGACAATTGTTGAGACAACTCCTCTGCGAGCATGGGAGTGGAGGCCCCTTCCCCTGATAACCAGATACCCTTGATGTTTTGTGAGCCATTGATTGAGGTATAGAGCTGCATCTGGCGCTTTACTCGCTCTACGATTTGACGGTTAAACAGCTCTGTTTTCTCCTGAGCATCATCGGACAGAAAATCGACTGGAGAAGCGCTGTTTGCTCCGCGTGTGCCGTAAGCAAACTCTTTGTGAAACAGTTCACCTTGTTCGGTAAACATGGTGAAGGAGCTCGATAAAGTGCCAATATCGAGTAAGCAGTATTTGTTTTTGTCAGGAAAGCGATCGGCGGTGAGCTTCCAGATATGACCAAGGCTTTGCGAATGCACGTCCACTAAAACAGGTTTTAGTCCGGACTTTTGTAATGCATCGACTCGGCCTTCTACCACATCTTTTCTTGTCGCAAACACTTGATAGCTATCACTGCCACTCTGCCCGCCCTCAGCGCGAAGACGAACGAAGTCTAAACTCAGCTCTTCGACAGGGAATGGCGATTGATGAGAAAAGGCTTGTATCACTGCAAACTCAACTTCACTCTCTTCAAGATTTTGTTCTATTTGCAGTTTCTTGCTAATTACCGAGTTATCAGGAACTGAGATCGCAACTTTTTTAGCACCAAAAGGCAGTTCTTTTTTTATCTGCTTGAGGGTCTTTACAATTTCTTGATGATTTATGGTGTTATTTTCAGCGACAATACCTTCCTTTAGTAATATTTCTTTGTAACCCAACAGAGCGTAATTGTTGCCTGTGGGTTTAAGTACTACGGCTTTGAGGCTGTTATGGCCTATATCGATGCCGGTAACGATTAGCTTATCCATCTCTTACTCTCGCTCCGAAATTTCTTCGTGCAAAGGTTGTTATTAGCATCCAAATAAGAGTTAATATCTCTTATGTGCTAAATTTTTGACCTAAGAGTACAAGGGTTTGCCGTTACACAGCCTCAACCAATCAGGGATTCTCCGGTGAAGTTCATAAAGCGTTTATTATTTTTAACATTGATTTGCATAATTCTTGGAGTCACCACAATATTTGGCTTCTATCAGTACGTGAAGCCTGAATTGCCAGATGTTGCAACTCTAAAAGACGTTGAATTACAAACACCTATGAAGGTGTTTAGTCAAGACGGGAAGCTGATCGCACAGTTCGGTGAAAAGCGTCGTATTCCTGTTACTTATGACGAAATTCCTCAAGACTTAATTCACGCGCTCATCGCAACCGAAGATAGTCGTTTCTATGAGCATCCTGGTATCGACCCTATCGGCATCACTCGTGCAGCGGTTGTTGTTGCGGTTTCAGGCTCGGCTAAACAGGGTGCAAGTACGATTACGCAACAGCTAGCTCGTAACTTCTTCTTATCTAATGAGAAGAAGATCATGCGTAAGATTAAAGAGATTTTTATTGCTATCCATATTGAGCAGCTTTTAAGTAAGCAAGAAATCATGGAGCTTTATGTCAATAAAATCTTCCTTGGTTACCGCTCATATGGCTTTGGTGCTGCCGCTCAAGTGTATTTTGGCAAGAGCCTTGATGAATTGACGTTAAGTGAGATTGCAACACTCGCTGGTATGCCAAAAGCGCCATCAACCATGAACCCAATTTACTCTCTTGAGCGCGCAACAAAACGCCGTAACGTTGTATTAATGCGAATGCTTGATGAGAAATACATTACACAAGAGCAGTATGACGAAGCACGCAATGAGCCTATTGTGGCGCGTTATCATAGCGCTGAGATTGAGCTTTCCGCACCTTACGTAGCAGAGTTGGCTCGTGCATGGGCAGTAAAAGAATACGGTGAAGAAGAAGCTTATACCTCTGGCTTGAATATCTACATGACTGTGGATTCTAAACTGCAAGATGCTGCAAATACGTCTGCGGTAAATAACCTCTTGTCATACGATGAACGTCATGGCTACCGTGGTGCAGAAAGTGTGCTTTGGAAAGAAGGGGAAGCGGCCTGGGACAATGAGCAAATAGAAAAGCACCTGAAGAAACAGCCAACTTATGGTGACCTTTACCCTGCGGTTGTGACGAAAGTCGATGATAAGACGGCACAAGTATGGGTTAAGAACCATGAAGAGCAAACCATCCCTTGGACTGGAATGCACTGGGCGCGTAAGTACATTACTGATAACCGCCAAGGCTCAACACCAAAGTCAGCGCATGATGTGCTAGCGACAGGTCAACAAGTTTGGGTTCGCGAAGTAAGTGAAACCGATGAAGATGACAACACAACACTGAGCTGGAAACTGAGCCAAGTGCCGACAGCAAACACCGCGTTTGTTGCGATGAACCCAGAAAATGGCGCGATATTGTCGCTGGTTGGTGGTTTCAACTTTGTTCACAGCAAGTTTAACCGTGCAACCATGTCAGTGCGTCAGGTTGGTTCAAGTATCAAGCCTTTCATCTACTCGGCAGCAATTGACAAAGGACTAACTCTAGCCACTTTGATTAACGATGCGCCGATTAACAAGTGGGATGCAGGTTCTGGTTCAGCTTGGCGACCAAAAAACTCACCACCGACTTATGGTGGTCCAACGCGTCTTCGCCTCGGCTTAGCTCAATCAAAAAACGTCATGGCAGTGCGTACACTCCGTGAAGTTGGCCTCGAGGAGACACGTCAGTACCTTACTCGTTTCGGTTTTGATATTAACCAAGTACCACGCTCTGAGACCATCGCACTCGGAGCTGGCAGCTTAACACCAATGAAAGTGGCACAAGGTTACTCTGTGTTTGCGAACGGTGGTTATTACGTTGAACCATTCTATGTAGAACGCGTGGAAGATGCATTCGGTGAAGTACTGTTTAAAGCCAATCCAAAGAGTGTTTGTCATAAGGATTGTCCGCAAATGAGCGAGCAGCCAGAAAATCGCTACGCTGATGAATTTGGCGAACAAGACGTCGCGATTGATGGCCTTGCAACAGACAATGCCCTTGAAAATGATGAACCTCAATATGCACCGCAAGTTATCTCTGAACAGAATGCATTCTTAATGCGTGAGATGATGTACAGCAACATTTGGGGTGGCGGTAACTGGCGTGAAGGCACAGGTTGGAATGGTACAGGCTGGCGCGCGCAAAAACTTGGTCGTCGTGATATCGGGGGTAAAACGGGTACAACGAATGATTCCAAGGATGCTTGGTACAATGGCTATGGACCTGGTGTCGTTGCCATAGCTTGGGTTGGCTTTGATGATCACTCACGTGCACTTGGCCGCACCACCGTTAACAGCAACCTAGGGCAAGGCCAAATTTCTGGTGCCGAGTCGGGTGCGAAAACCGCAGAGCCTGCTTGGATTGACTTCATGCGTGTTGCGCTAGAAGGGACGCCGGAGCAAGGTAAAAATATTCCAGAGGATATTATTCGAGTTCGTATTGATCGCAACAGCGGTATGCTAACGCACAAGGTAGATAGCACATCAATGTTCGAATACTTTGAAAAAGGCACGGAGCCTACCGAATACGCTGGCGACCGTTTAGAAGATAGTATTTATTCTTCAGGCTCTGGCGCAGAAGAACTGTTCTAAATCACAAAAGCACAAGGGAGAGCATCAAGCTCTCCCTTTTTTATTTCTGCTTTTTATGCTGCAGCATTCAATGATGGATAAGAAGCCAACACCTCTTTAATCTTCGCTGCTAAAGCTTCAAACCTAGCTCGTAATGGTGAGCCCGGACGGTATACGAGAACGATATTACGCGAGGGGGTTGGGTTAACAGCTGGTACGTAGCATACGCCATCTTTTTGCTTCTCATTAGGGATAGAAAGCTGAGGCAATAACGTAATCCCCGCACCGGCAGCAACCATATTGCGTAACGTCTCCAAGCTGGTGGCTTTAAAACGCTCATCGTCTTTTGCACCAGCGGCAAAACAAAAACCTAACGCTTGATCTCGCAGACAGTGGCCGTCTCCCAACGCTAAAACGGTTTTACCATTCAGCTCCAACATATCAACATGGTCGAGAGAGGCCCACTCGTGGTCACATGGCACTGCGACACTTAATGGCTCTTGATACACTTCGATCTCTTTAAATGGCGCAGTTTCATCAACCGAGGCTAAAACTAAGCAGTCTAGTTTGCCTTCTTCCAATTGACGCACTAATTGATGTGTTTGAGCTTCGTGCAGAAATAGTTCCAACTCAGGAAATGCTTCTTTTATCTGCGGCAGAATTTTGGGTAATAGATAAGGCCCAACCGTCGGGATGAAACCAATATGCATCGGTCCAGTCATGGCTCCGCTTTGACCGCTTGCCATATCTCTGAAGGTTTTCACTTCACTTAAGATGCGTTTAGCCTGCTCCACCAGCTGTAACCCTGAATCGGTAAACAAAACACGTCGGCTGCTTCGCTCTAAAAGCGTGGTCCCGAGTTCATCCTCTAGTTTACGAATTTGCCCACTCAATGTTGGCTGGCTAACAAAACATGCCTCTGCCGCTTTGCGAAAGTGCTTATGTTCCGCAAGTGCAACTAAGTACTCAAAATCTCGAATATTCATAATTCACGCTTCGCTTCTTTAACAATAGCTAATACCTATCAAAACCATAACACCAAACGATTAGAGCTATCAAAGGATTTTTACAATAATGGGCTCAACAAAACGAAACAGAGCGACGAAAAACGCTAAGCTCTATACGCATAATTTAAAATAGTTAAAGGAAATCATTATGTTTGTATCTAAAGAAGGTCAACAAGTCCCTCAAGTTACTTTTCCAGTTCGTCAAGGTGACTCTTGGGTGAATGTAACGACCGATGAGCTATTTAAAGGTAAGACCGTTATCGTATTTAGCTTACCGGGTGCATTTACTCCAACCTGTTCATCAAGCCATCTACCTCGTTACAACGAATTGTTCCCTGTATTTAAAGAGCACGGAGTAGATGAGATTATTTGTGTCTCGGTCAATGATACGTTCGTGATGAATGCATGGAAACAAGACCAAGAAGCAGAAAACATTACCTTCATCCCGGATGGTAATGGTGAATTCACCGATGGCATGGGTATGTTAGTGGATAAAAATGACATCGGCTTTGGCAAACGTTCATGGCGTTACAGCATGCTAGTAAAAGATGGCGTAGTGGAAAAAATGTTCATTGAGCCAAACGAACCAGGCGACCCATTCAAGGTGTCAGACGCAGATACGATGCTGAACTACATAGCGCCTGACTACAAAACGCAAGAATCCATCACGGTGTTCACTAAACCAGGCTGCCCTTTCTGTATGAAAGCGAAACAAAATCTAATTGACCACGGTCTTCAATATGAAGAAGTAATTCTGGGTAAAGACGCAACAACAGTTAGTCTACGAGCTATATCTGGTCGCACGACTGTTCCACAAGTCTTTATCGGTGGCAAGCACATCGGCGGTAGCGAAGAGCTAGAAGCGTATCTAGGCTAAGCTGTCCATAGCCTACACCCTCGGTCTCCGGTGCCTTTTGGCTCGGAGGCCAACCCTAAACCACTTCTTCTACTAGTCTAGATAAGTAGTTATCTGCCAATAAGGTGACTACTTATCCAGATTCAACTATCCAATTCACTCTCCAAGCTCAATGTAGCTAGCTTGGCTTAAAACAAAAGCGAGAGTTCACGATGAAACAAGTTAATGTCGACGTAGCGATTATTGGTGGCGGGACGGCTGGTCTTGGTGCTTATCGAGCAGCAAAAGCTCATACCAACAGCGTGGTAATGATTGAGGGCGGTCCCTACGGAACAACCTGTGCTCGTGTCGGATGCATGCCGTCTAAGCTGTTAATTGCGGCAGCAGAAAGTGTTCATCAAATCGAAAAAGCACCTGGATTTGGGATACACCCGCAAGGTCAAGTACGAATTAACGGACGAGAAGTTATGGATCGTGTAAAGCGCGAACGCGATCGTTTTGTTGGCTTTGTACTTGAAAGTGTCGATGATATTCCCGCTGAAGACAAACTATCGGGCTACGCGAAGTTTGCCGATGACCACACTCTCATCATAGATGATCATACTCAGGTCACCGCACAGCGCATTGTTATTGCGACAGGATCTCGTCCAGCATATCCGGCAGCTTGGAATGAACTAGGTGATCGCCTAGTGATTAACGATGATGTCTTTGACTGGGATGACTTACCAGAGTCCGTGGCAGTATTTGGCCCAGGAGTCATCGGCCTTGAATTGGGTCAGGCTTTACACCGCCTAGGAGTAAACGTGAAGCTCTTTGGCCTTGGAGGACAAGTGGGCCCACTGACAGACCCAGAGGTGATGGCGTATGCAGATAAAGCCTTTAAGGAAGAGTTCTACCTTGATGCAGATGTAAAAGTCGAAAGCATGAAACGCATTGCTTCGTCAGACAATGACGGCGAAGACAAGGTCGAAATCCAATTCATCAACCATGATGGTGAATTAGAAACTTTCGTTGTCGATTACGTATTGGCCGCAACGGGTCGTCGTCCAAACGTCGATAAGCTGGCGATCGAGAACACCAATGTGGCTCTCGATGAACGTGGCGTACCAACGGCGGATCACTACACATTGCAAACTTCGGTAGAGAGCATCTTCATCGCAGGTGATGCAAGTAACCAAATTCCACTGCTGCACGAAGCCGCTGACCAAGGCCGTATTGCTGGAGACAACGCAGGCCGTTTCCCAGATATTCGTGCGGGTCTGCGTCGCTCACCAATTTCAGCCGTGTTCTCCGACCCTCAAATTGCTATGGTTGGCGAAACATATAAACAACTAGAAACACGTCTAGGCACATGTGGATGTTTCGCAACCGGTGAAGTCTCGTTTGAAAATCAAGGACGTTCGCGCGTCATGCTTCGTAATAAAGGTATTCTGCATGTCTACGGAGAGCAAGGCACTGGACGTTTTTTAGGTGCAGAAATGATGGGCCCGAATGCAGAGCATCTTGCTCACCTTTTAGCATGGGCGCACCAAAATAGGATGACGATTTCTGAGATGTTAGATATGCCCTTCTATCACCCAGTGATTGAAGAAGGCGTCCGCACCGCTCTACGTGATTTGAATGCAAAACTACACTTAGGGCCAGAAATGGTGAAACATTGTCTTGACTGCGGCCCTGGCTGCTAACGCTTTCAGGCTTCTATCTAAATATAAAGCAAAGCCTCGTCATCAACGAGGCTTTGCTTTACTACTTCGGCGCAATGAAATCTCTCTTACGCTGCCATCATTGCATAGCGGCTGACCATACAAATCGCGACAACACCGATCATAAAGAACCCACCAGCGATACTCAGCGCAAGTTTCAACTCTGTCGACATCATTATATTTCCTGTTAAAGACTGACAGAGCACCATACATCAATTACGTGCCACAAAGCTTTTACAAAGCTAACTTTCCATTTTTGGTTGTGTCATAGCTCTCTAAGTCCGGTACAAGAAACGCTTTCCACCATATAGTTAGATATATAATCTGAAGCAACACTAATGGTTTGGAAAACACTATGACTTGTCGCCGCTGCGAAGAACATTGGTTTTGGAAAAAACTTGGACGTTGCCAACGATGCTTGGATCAATTGACGGTACTTTCTGTACTGTGTTGGATTGTATGGTGGTTTACGCTCAAAGATGATCCACAAAGCATCGAGTCGATCGCTTTGATCTTTGCCGGCTTCGCTTTCAACGTTTTGTTGTTTTTACACTTATGGATGCGTTTTGTCATCTTGCCTTGGCAGCGTCGACGGGGACAAAAAAAGGCGAATAAAAAAGAGAAAAGTGACAGATAGAAAAAAGCCCCAAAACCAATGTCAGTTCTGGGGCTCTCTTAGATTCTTCTAAGAAAAAGCAGTGGTACTTTAATAGACCGGGCTTCCTCTCAAAGGTTCCAAATTTTTTCGATTTTTTTAGCGAATACTGATGTAAGTAAGCAGGAAAATGACTATGTCATTGAATGCTAATAAAATCACTCCACAACTTCAGTTCATGCCACATGCGTTTTTTGGATCACTTGCTCCATTAAATTGATCTCAAGCGCTACCTCATCACATGCATGTTGACGTGGGCACTGATCGCAATCTTTCAGAACTTTCTCCGGCAGTAATGACTTCGATGTCGGTAAAAAGCTTTGCTTCATAAAGAACTCAGGCGTTCGCGTTAGAACAAAGACTTTCTTGATCGCCATCTGGCGCGCTTTCTCAACCAAATAGTTCACAATCGCACTGCCCTGCCCTTGGCCTTGCCAGCCCGCTTCGATACCAAGAGAGCGTATTTCAGCCAACCCTGAGTCATACACATATAGAGAAGCGCAACCCGTCACTTCACCATGATGCTCAGCCACCGCGAAAGAGCCAATATCTCTCACGAGCTCATTACGAGAGCGCGGAAGATTCTCACCAAGGTTCGCCCAGTAAGCAACCATACCTTCCAACGTTTCAATGTCCGTCAAACGTGCAGGACGCACTTTCACCGCCGAGCTGTCACGCTGGCTCAGGCGCTTATCCGCTTGTTCTACCGCGTAAGCGACCTGGTGAGGCGAAACACCACCCAAAGCACAACGCTTTTCCAAACACGAATCGATAGTCAGGATGTCATACACATCCGCTTCAATGACCTCTGAGAAGGCTTTTAACTCTTCGATAGACAGTTCTTCTAACGCACAACCTTTAGCAATAGCACCAACGACCGCAACACCGACGATGTGGTGAGCTTCACGGAATGGGATGCCTTTCGCCACTAAGTAATCAGCTAACTCCGTCGAGTTTGCGTAACCTTGTTTCGCCGCTTCTAGTGTGCGCTCGCCATTCACTTTAATACCGTCAAAACACAGAGCTGCCATTTCCATGCAGTCGTTCCATGTATCTAAAGCGTCAAACAACCCTTCTTTATCTTCCTGCATGTCTTTGTTGTACGCCAATGGCAAGGCTTTAACTGTCATCATCATGCTCGATAATGCGCCATAGACACGCCCTGTCTTACCACGGATCAACTCAAGTGCATCTGGATTTTTCTTCTGTGGCATTAATGACGAACCAGATGTCACCGTATCCGCTAACTCAATGAAGTTTGACTCGCCTGAATTGTAGAAGATCATATCTTCTGCAAGACGAGAAAGGTGAAGCATAGAAATCGACGCCACCGACATCAGTTCCATCACATGATCACGATCTGAAACCGAATCGAGTGAATTACGCGTAGCACGTTGGAAACCGAGATTATGTGCTAATTGTTCGCGGTCAATCGGATAAGCCGTTCCCGCTAACGCACCCGAGCCAAGTGGACAAGTGTCGAGACGCTGTAAGGCATCATTCAGACGAGAGTAGTCACGCTCGAACATTTCAACATAAGCCAAGCACCAGTGAGCAAAGGTTACAGGTTGAGCACGCTGAAGATGAGTATAGCCTGGCAATACGGTGCCTTGGTGCTGTTTAGCAACATGGACCATTTGTGCTTGTAGGCGATCTAAAGCAATCAACAATTGCTGACCTTGCTGACGACACCAAAGTTTCAAGTCTGTGGCGACTTGGTCATTACGAGAACGCCCAGTGTGGAGTTTTTTACCTAAATCTCCCACTTTACTGATTAGCTGCTGTTCAACCCAAGAGTGGATATCTTCTGCATCAGAGCGAAGAATTTGGTGAGGGTCTTCCATCACTTCTAACTTCAGCTCATTTAAAGCAAGTTCCAGTTTTTGCTGTTCTTCTGCCGATAGCACATCAACAGAAAGCAGAGCTTTAGACCATGCGATTGAACCTACGATGTCTTGCTCAGCCAATCGGTAGTCAAAACGCAACGAATCATTGAACTCTTTAAATCTGGTGTCTGCCGCTTGGGTAAATCTTCCGCCCCATAATGCCATTGCGTCTCTCCTGATGACTATTGCTTACTCTAACGTTCTCGAATGAGTAGTAACCAATTTGATGGTCATTTGCTCACTTTTTCTTATGGGTCAACGTTACGGCAATTTCGATAAAAAATAAAGTATAAATTCAATATTTTTACATATATATTCAAGCCAAATTTAGGTACCCGCTTTTAGAAACCAAAAGACCCGCCTATAAATGGCGGGTCTTTATTCAATCCAAGATGGATGTTAAGGGATTATTTCTTCTGGCTGTTCAATGCACGAATACGGCTTGATAGCGAGTAAAGACGGATGAACCCACCTGCATGGCTTTGGTCGTAAACTTCATCTTCACCAAAAGTCGCGAACTCTTCTGAATACAAGCTGTTGTCAGAACGTTTTTGCGTCACTGTCGCTTGACCTTTGTAAAGCTTAACAACCACTTCACCGTTAACGTCTTGCGCTAGCTCTTCTGAAGCAGCAAGGATCGATTTACATAGTGGCGTAAACCAACGGCCATCGTATACAAGGTGAGACGCTTTTAGACCTAGCTCCTCACGGAATTCGAATGATGATTTGTCTAGCACAAGCTGCTCTACAGCGCGCAGCGCTTCCATCATGATGGTGCCTCCCGGTGTTTCATAGCAACCACGAGACTTCATTCCAACAAGACGGTTTTCCACGATATCGATACGGCCAACACCGTGCTTAGCGCCCTTCTCGTTTAGGTAAACCAGTGCGTTGTATGGTGTCATCGCTTCACCATCAACTTCGACCACTTCACCTTTTTCTACTTTCAGCGTGACGTATTCCGCTTCATTTGGCGCTTGCTCTGGGTCGACAGTCCACACCCAGCAGTCTTCGTTTGGTGCGTTCCAAGTATCTTCTAAAACGCCGCCTTCCGTCGAAATGTGCCATGCATTTGCATCACGTGAATAGATCTTAGTAAGAGACGCAGAACAAGGAATATTACGCTCAGCGAGGTAATCCAAACACTCTTCACGGCTCACTAGGTCCCACTCACGCCAAGGTGCAATCACTTGTAAGTCCGGTGCTAGTGCTGCGAATGCACCTTCGAAACGCACTTGGTCGTTACCTTTACCTGTACAGCCATGACACAGTGCGTCCGCGCCCACTTTACGTGCCACTTCAACCTGCGCTTTAGCAATGATTGGACGCGCCATTGATGTACCTAGCAGGTACTTACCTTCGTAGTACGCGCCGGTTTTTAGCGTTGGGTAAATGTAGTCTGCGACCATTTCTTCTTTCAGGTCAGCGATGTAGCATTCAGAAGCACCGGAGGCTTTTGCTTTCGCTTCAATGCCTTCTAGCTCTTCGGCACCTTGACCAACATCGGCAACGAAAGCCACTACTTCACAGTCGTAGTTCTCTTTTAGCCACGGGATAATTACTGAAGTATCTAGACCGCCTGAGTATGCGACTACCACTTTATTTACGTTCACTTTGCTCATGTTTTTTCTCCAAACTTAACTGGCGCTGCGCTCGGCGGTCAGTGCCAACTACGACTTCCTAATATTGAATTCTTTTGCTGATGCTTATTGAGGCAAGAATTGAGTACCAATACTTTCACCAGCGAATAACTGTGCTAATTTTTCTGGGTAACGCCAGGTCGCGACTTCAATTGGACGGCCAAGATCATTGGCGGCCTCCAAAGCGGCTTTAACTTTGACGATCATGCCATCGGTGATCACATGTCCATCGATCAACGAGTTAGCTTGCTGCTCTGACAGGGTTTTGATCAAATGGCCTTTTCCATCTAATACACCACTCACGTCTGATAACAGGACTAACTCCGCATCTAATGCGCCCGCAACCGCGACTGCTGCTTGATCAGCATTCACATTCATCATCTGGCCATCTTTGGTTAAACCAATTGAACTGATGATCGGCAGTGCACCTGTGTTTAGCACCGCTTGTAATAGTGCTGAGTCACCCGGTGATGCTTTGCCTACCGCGCCGAGTTCTGGGTCAAGTTCTTCAACAAGACACAAACCACCATCCGCAAGGCTAAGGCCCACAGCGTTAAGACCGTCCGCAATCGCTTGACCTTGAAGTAACTTATTCGCAGTGCCTGCAAGCGCGCCTGCAATCACAGGAATTTGATCGTAAGGCGTTACGCGTAAACCGTTTTTCTTAACGGTTTCAAGCTGAAGCTTTGCCATCAACTCATCAACTAGGTAGCCACCGCCATGAACGATGGCGATTTGTCGCTGTGCCGATTTTTGGTAAGCCGCAATGGCACCAAAAAGTTGGCTTAAGGTTTGAGTGCATGATAGAGCTGCACCACCTAGCTTAATGACTAAAGGAGCTTGATTGGTTTGCGTCATCGCATTTCCCTCTTTCAACGACTACAGCAACGCTGTCAGTTCTGGGTAACCGTAATGAATATTGAGACATTGCATCGCTTGACTCGATGCACCTTTAAGTAGGTTGTCGATAGCTGAAATCACAATGATGTGTTCGCCTTGTACCTTCCAGCCGATATCGCAGAAAGGGGTATTTTCGACATCCTGAATACGTGGAATACCGTCGCCTTTAAGACGCACCGCAGGCTTGCCTTGATAAGCTTGTTCAAACGCCTGTGCCACTTGTGATTCTGTCACTCCTTGCGAAAGCTTCATGGTGATAGTGGCAAGAATGCCGCGTTTAAAGTTGCCGAGGTGCGGAGTAAAAATCACATCGCAACCCAAGTGCTGAGCAATCTCTGGCTGGTGACGATGGTTAAATACACCATAGGGTTGCAAGCTGACTTCACAGAAGCTGTTAACCATGGAGGCTTTACGCCCTGCACCTGATACACCACTGGTTGCGTTGATCACTGGCCATTGGTTGGTATCAAGCAACGCATGTTCTAATAAAGGTTTGATTGCAAGCTGTGAAGCGGTTGGGTAGCAACCTGCTACTGCAATCAAAGGAGTGGTTTTTATTGATTCTTGGTTCCACTCTGCTAAGCCATATGCTGCTTTATCTAGCCAGTTGTTATGTTGATGTGCGAAGCCATAAAAAGTGTCGTAAAAGCCTTCACTTTTCACACGGAATGCACCCGATAAATCGAATACCTGACAGCCTGCCTCCAAGAAAGTCGGGGCTAAATCATGGCTGACTTCGTGAGCCGTTGCCAAAAACACCACGTCCGATTCTTGAGCGATTTGCAGTGGATCCTTTAGTGGTAAAACTGGCATATCAATGATGCCCGCTAGCTTACCGTGCAGCTGCGCGATGCTCTTTCCCGCATCAACACTGTTGGCGGAAACGTATAAACCTGATAGCGTGAGTTGTGGGTGTTTATTAACCATTAACGCTAACTCTGCGCCTGTGTAACCGCTGGCTCCAATAATCGTGGTTTTTAGCATTGTGTAACATCCATATACTTAAAGGCTCAAATGACTATTCATATTTAATTTTTGCTTTATTTTGATTTTTTATTCATTAAATATGATTTAATATGTGTTTTACATTTTTGTGGTCTGTCTGTCAACAGGAGATTTGAAGAATCCATGCAATTACCAACTTTTCTAGAGGTCTATGAAGGACTCATCAGCACCTCTTCTATCAGTTCCACGGATCCGAGCTGGGATCAGGGCAATACAAAAGTCATCGAAAAACTCGCATCTTGGTTTAAAGATCTGGGTTTTAGCGTTGAAGTGATCGAAGTCGAGCCAGGCAAGCACAATATGATCGCACGTATGGGAGAGGGAGAAGGTGGCCTTTTACTTGCTGGCCATAGTGATACCGTGCCATTCGATCAAGGGCGATGGAATTTTGATCCGCATAAACTGACGGAAAAAGACAACCGCTTCTACGGTTTAGGCACAGCAGACATGAAAGGCTTTTTCGCCTTTATTTATGAAGCAGTGAAGAAAGTCGATTGGAGCAAGCAGAGCAAACCACTTTACGTATTAGCCACTTGTGACGAAGAGACCACCATGTTGGGCGCGCGACATTTCACAGCAAACGCCCCATTTAAGCCGGATTACTGCATCATTGGTGAACCCACCAGCCTTGTACCAATTCGAGGTCATAAAGGGCATGTGGCAAATGCCATTCGCGTAACAGGCAAGTCCGGTCACTCATCGGACCCAGCGCTTGGCGTTAACGCTATTGAGATCATGCATGAAGTCATGTTCGCCATGATGCAACTGCGTGACAAATTGATTAAAGAATATCACCATCCGGGTTTTGCCATTCCAAGCCCAACCCTAAATCTTGGACACATTCACGGTGGTGACAGCGCTAACCGTATTTGTGGTTGCTGCGAACTGCATTACGACGTGCGTCCTCTTCCCGGCATTAGCCTTGATGGTTTAGAGAACATGTTGCGCGGAGCATTAAAAGAAGTCGAAGCGAAATGGCCTGGGAGACTGGAGATTATTCCATTGCATGAGCCTATTCCGGGTTACGAATGCCAACATGACCACCCATTTATTGGTGGTGTTGAAGAGATCTGCCAAACCAGTTCAGAAACCGTGAACTACTGTACTGAAGCACCATTTCTACAACAGTTGTGTCCAACCTTGGTGCTCGGCCCTGGGTCAATCGACCAAGCCCATCAACCGGATGAGTTTCTATCCTTCGACTTTATCGACCCCACAATTGATGTGCTTTCAAAGGCAATGGTCAAGTACTGCTGTTAATACGCGTTTAAGCTCGAAAGTCTGTGCAGCTCGATTGAGCTGCATCTTTTTATCTTCACAATTCAGCGCTAGTCTTAACACTTATTTAACTTGTTATTTTGTAATTAATTTTCACTTCTTACTCTATGGCTGCCGTAAATTTGCTCTAAATCAGGAGACAGCGGAATAATTGCAAACTTAGTCTGCTTTATTTGACTATAACTGGTGCTTTTCGCTAGATTGGAGTCTTAACAAGGACAATGGATGTAGTTTTTTTACGAGGCAGGACGACAATGAACGAGAAATACGCCGCACTCAAAAGTAATGTGCGCATGTTAGGCCACTTATTGGGTAACACCATTCGCGATGCCCATGGCGAAGAAATCTTCGAGAAAGTGGAAACCATTCGTAAATTATCCAAATCAGCTCAAGCAGGGAATCAAGCAGACAGGGACAGCTTGATCGAAGAAATCAAACATCTACCTGATGAGCAGCTAACGCCCGTTACTCGCGCGTTTAACCAATTTCTAAACCTCACCAATATCGCTGAGCAATACCACACGATTTCACGCCATTGTGAAGAGCACATTTGCGAACCAGACGCGATTAACTCGCTGTTTTCTAAACTGGTACAAAACGATGTGAGCAAACTGGACACTGCCCAAGCGGTTCGTGATCTGAATATTGAATTGGTATTGACGGCTCACCCAACAGAAATTACGCGCCGCACGATGATCAACAAACTGGTCAAGATAAACGAGTGCTTATCAAAGTTGGAGCTAAGCGATCTTTCTTCTAAAGAGCGCAGAAAAACCGAACGCCGCCTAGAGCAACTGATTGCCCAAGGCTGGCATTCAGACGTGATTCGACAACAACGCCCTACTCCGTTGGATGAAGCAAAGTGGGGCTTTGCGGTCGTTGAAAACTCTCTATGGGAAGCAGTACCGGACTTCCTACGTGAGATGAATGACCGTCTAAAATCTTACCTTGGAGAAGGTTTACCCATTGATGCTCGCCCAGTGCACTTCTCCTCTTGGATGGGCGGTGACCGTGACGGTAACCCGTTTGTTACTCACAACGTTACGCGTGAAGTCTTACTATTGTCTCGTTGGAAAGCCGCCGATCTTTATCTCAATGACATCAACGAGTTGATCAGCGAGCTGTCTATGACAGTTTCAAACGATCAAGTCCGTGAACTTGCTGGCGAAGATCAGCACGAACCATACCGTGCGATCCTGAAGCAATTACGCACTCTGCTCAATGAAACCAAAGATATTCTCGATGCTAAGATCCACGGTCAAAAGCTGGCTGTTAAAGCACCACTGCAAAAAGTCGAGCAACTTTGGGAACCGCTGTATGCCTGCTACCAGTCACTAAACGAATGTGGCATGGGTGTAATAGCCAACGGCTCACTACTGGATACACTACGCCGCGTAAAAGCATTTGGTATCCATCTTGTACGTCTTGATATCCGCCAAGAGAGCACGCGTCACTCAGACGTCTTGTCTGAACTAACTCGCTACTTAGGTATTGGTGATTACGAACAATGGAGTGAGCAAGATAAGATTGCTTTTCTAACTAACGAGCTTGCATCTAAACGTCCGCTTCTCCCTCGTGATTGGGAACCGTCTGAACCCGTCAAAGAGGTTTTGGATACCTGCAAGATTGTTGCAGCACAACCGCGTGAAGCGTTTGGCGCTTACGTTATTTCAATGGCACGTACCGCCTCTGACGTACTAGCCGTTCATCTACTGCTACAAGAAGCGGGTTGCCCTTACCGCATGGATGTGTGTCCTCTGTTCGAAACGCTAGACGATTTGAACAACGCAGAATCGGTCATCAAGCAGCTTATGGGGATTGACCTTTACCGTGGTTTTATCCAAAACCACCAGATGGTCATGATTGGTTACTCTGACTCAGCGAAAGATGCAGGTGTTATGTCTGCTGGCTGGGCTCAGTATCATGCGATGGAATCGTTAGTTAAAGTGGCTGAGGAAGAAGGCGTTGAGCTAACTCTATTCCATGGTCGTGGGGGCACAGTCGGTCGCGGTGGTGCACCTGCGCATGCTGCGCTTTTGTCGCAACCACCAAAAAGCTTGAAAGGCGGTTTACGTGTAACAGAACAAGGCGAGATGATCCGCTTTAAACTGGGGCTCCCAGATGTCGCAGTAAACAGCTTTAACCTATACGCAAGTGCGATTCTGGAGGCCAACTTGTTACCGCCACCAGAGCCAAAACAAGAATGGCGCGACTTGATGGAAGTGCTATCAGAAGTAAGCTGTGAGTCTTACCGAAATGTGGTTCGTGGCGAGCCAGATTTCGTGCCTTACTTCCGCCAAGCAACACCAGAACTCGAACTCGGCAAGTTGCCACTTGGTTCTCGTCCTGCAAAACGCAACCCTAAGGGCGGAGTAGAAAGCTTACGTGCAATCCCGTGGATCTTCTCATGGAGTCAAAACCGTTTGGTACTTCCTGCATGGCTAGGCGCAGGTGAAGCGATTCAATACTCGATCGATAAAGGCCACCAAGCATTGCTCGAAGAGATGTGCCGCGAATGGCCATTTTTCTCAACTCGTCTCGGCATGCTGGAAATGGTGTACTCGAAGTGTAATATTGATATCTCTCGCTACTACGATGAGCGATTGGTGGATGAGTCGCTCCGTCCACTCGGTGAAAAACTTCGTGCTCAGCTTCAAGAAGACATCAAAGCGGTACTGAATGTAGAGAACAATGAAAACTTGATGCAGCATGACCCTTGGGGACTCGAGTCGATTCGCTTACGCAATATCTACGTTGAGCCATTGAATATGCTACAAGCAGAGCTGCTATACCGCACGCGTCAAACCGAAGAAGCCTCTGCAAACTTGGAAGAAGCGTTGATGGTGACGATTGCTGGTATTGCTGCTGGTATGCGCAACACAGGCTAATCGTTTCATTTTTAATAAAAAGCTGGGCATATGCTCAGCTTTTTATTATCACAGGATAATCGCACCAAAACAAAAGCAGTCAAATAAACCATAATAGACCCAAAAAATACCAAAACAAAAGAATAAAAAACCACAAGTTAACACTATTGATTATTATGTTAGTTTTTTAGGGTAATTTTGTCCTACTATTCCACTTCATGCTTATTATTTATATACTACTTGCCTGCTGAGAGCTCATAAATCCAATCATACCTGCTCCAGCCTTGATGGGACTCCCCATCTCTCTAGGTGATAAACGGCTTTAAGGTGACAGGACCAACATTGTTGGTGCTACTTATACATTAAAAAACTCAAGTGCCAGTAAGAGCGCAGCTGAAAGTATAAGTAGCTTGTTTACAAGTTTATTGACCATTTGGATTGAAGACATGTCATTACCACACGTAATCTTAACTGTTCTTAGCACTCGCGACGCAACCGGTTACGATATCACTAAAGAATTCTCTGCTAGCATCGGTTACTTCTGGAAAGCAAGCCACCAACAGGTGTACCGTGAACTCAACAAAATGGCTGAGAAAGAACTGGTTACTTGCGTATTAGAACCCCAAGAAGGCAAACCAGACCGCAAGGTTTACTCCATTACAGACGCTGGTCGCAGCGCTTTAGGAGAGTGGTTTGATCAACCAACTGCACACCCAACAGTTCGTGATGAGTTTTCAGCGAAATTGATGGCATGTGCCGTTCAACCTGCAGCTCCATTCCGTGACCAACTCGCCGAGCTAGTTGAAGAGTCTCGCAAACTGGTTTCTCACTACAAAGAAATTGAAGCGGCTTACTACGCAACGCCGTCAACTTTAGATAAACAAGCTCGCCTAGAACGTCTAACGCTTCGCCGTAACCTTCTGTTACGTGAAACTTGGATCACTTGGGCAGAAGAAGTTCTAACTGAACTTGAAGTGATTGGTTAAACTCCTTTTGCTTTGATAAAACGAAAAAGGCTTGCCACTTGGCAAGCCTTTTATCTTTTTGAAACCAGATTTACGCACCGACTACTGCGCGAGGACGAACACCCAACGTATGGCATAACGCGTAAGTCATCTCTGCACGGTTTAGTGTGTAGAAGTGAAAGTCCTTAACCCCTTCACGACTCAGTACACGCACCATATCAATAGCTTGGCTAGCTCCTACAAGCTGGCGAGTCACCGGATCATCATCCAAGCCATCGAATTGTTTACTCATCCATCCTGGTACTTTCACATTGTTCTGTGCCGCAAAGCGAGACGCTTGCTTAAAGTTCGATACAGGCAAAATTCCTGGCACAATTTCTACGTCAATTCCTGCTGCGACACAACGGTCACGGAATCGCAGGTAAGACTCAACGTCAAAAAAGAACTGAGTAATAGCACGGTTTGCACCTGCATCTACCTTACGTTTTAGGTTCAATAAGTCAGACTGAGCGCTTTTAGCTTCAGGGTGAACCTCAGGGAATGCAGCAACGGAGATATCGAAATCGTGGCGTGATTTCAGCAGCTCAACCAAATCCGAGGCATACATATCAGGCGCACCGCCACCAGGAGGAATATCACCACGCAGAGCGACGATATTTTCAATACCATTGTTCCAATAATCATCGGCAATATTAATCAACTCTTCACGAGTCGCATCAATACAAGTGAGATGGGGAGCGGCAACCAATCCGGTTGTTGCTTTAATTTCTTTAATGATGGAGTGTGTTCTGTCACGCTCGCCGGAGTTCGCACCGTAAGTCACAGAAACAAATTTAGGTTGAAGCGTTTTAAGACGGTGCACTGAATTCCAAAGTGTTTCTTCCATCTTAGCGCTGCTTGGCGGAAAAAACTCAAACGATACATTGATGTTATCTGATAACTCAGCAATATTCTGGTTCAAGGCGTCGATATGGCCTGCGTGCGTATATCCCATCTTACTCTCCCTGCGGCACTCCGCCACGAAAACAAATCCTTAAAATCGACGTTTAGACGTCTATATGTCTACAGAATGTATTGAATACGATTTAATGTCAACCTTGTAATTATGAATTTTTCTCAAGTTAATAATGAAGATAGTTCAAGTTTCTACTTGAGCATCATCTCACCATTTTGCACGGGTTATGACTTCAGTATGGCACTGATAGGGGAATAAAAAACCCTGGATTAATTCCAGGGTTTTTAGGTCAATCGCAACTTTAAAATAAACCAGCCAATCGGTTGAGGTCGGATTGAATAGCGCCGGCTGTCACTTCTCTGCCTGCGCCTGGTCCTCGAATGACCAGAGGGTTATCTTTGTACCACTTGCTCTCTATGGCAAAAATGTTATCGCATGGCAATAAGTTGGCGAGCGCGTGCTCACGAGATAACGCTTCGACTCCCACCGTTGCTTTACCATTTTTTTCTAAACGCGCCACATAGCGAAGCACTTGATCGTTTCTCTGTGCTTTTGTCAGACGCTCTTGAAGTATTTCACTCAACAACGCTCCATTATCGAAGAAATCATCTAAGCTCAGTTCTCTTAATTCTTCTGGCACCAAAGACTCAACTTTAACGCTGTCTGGTTCTATATCTAGGCCCGACTCTCGAGCCAAGATGACTAACTTGCGCATTACATCGGAGCCATCTAAATCAGAACGAGGATCAGGTTCGGTTAAACCTTGCTGCCAAGCAAGATCGACTAAATCATTAAATGGCACAGAACCATCAAACTGTTGGAACAGCCATGATAGCGTCCCCGAGAAAATACCCGATAGAGCGACGATTTCATCCCCACTTTCACGAAGATCTCGCACGGTATGGTTTATCGGTAACCCAGCACCAACCGTTGCGTTGTATAGCCAATGACGACCAATTTTAGCGAATGCATCTTGAACCTGATGGTAGTACTGGCTATCTGCGGAACCGGCAACTTTGTTAGCGGAAATCAAATGAATGCCTTGCTGTGCGATTTCTACGTAGCGCTGAGCCAACTCTTTACTCGCGGTAACATCAAGCACGACGGCTTCATCGTAGCTTTTAAGCGCTCCCAAACGTGCCAGCCAATCCCCATTGTTTGCTATGCTTTCATCATCAAATCGTTCAGCAACACTCGCCGCCTCAATACCTTGCTCATCGAACCAATAGGTTTGGCTATCCACAACCGCGACAAGATCAAAGCTCATACCATGACGTTTTTCGAGCTCACTTTTTTGCGTCGCAAATAAATTTAACCAACTAGAACCAATATTACCCTTGCCACATAAAGCCACTGCCACGCGTTTTTGCGCTTGGAACAACTGGCTATGAATCGTTTGAACCAACGCCTCAGTATCAGTACGGCGCAAAACAGCGACTAGGCTCAGCCCTGAGTCTGTTTCAGAGATAAATTCTACCGGAGAGTGCTTTAGCTTCTGATAAAAGCCAAAGCAATGATTGGCGTTTTTCGTAACGCCTGCACCTACCGCAGCTAAGAGCGAGTAACCTTCTTTTAGCTTAATTTCAGCCTCTACCGCAAGCTCTTGCAAGTGTTTCAATGCACCACCGGCGATTTCTGCGGTGTAAGCCAAGCGTAGCGTGTGCTGATCGGATTGAGCTTCAAATGCCAGTGGCTCTAATTGCGCGCGCTGCAACGCTTGTAATACATCACTCTGTGTTTTTTCGAAGTCGTGCCCATGCATGAAAGACAACTGCACCAATAAAACATCATCCAGTGAAGTAATAATTTTAGCGCCACGACCAGATGCCAATACACGCTCAATACGAGTAGAACCCGACTCTGGCAGATAGCTACACTTGAGATTAAGGTCCATGGTACTTTGCGCCACAGGCTGAAGCGTACGACTGTGTAGCACTGGGGCAGCTAAGCGAGCAAGTTCACTGGCTTCATCCAATCGAAGTAACGGTAATAAACAAGCGTCAGACACCAAACGTGGATCGGCACTATAAACACCAGCAACATCACTCCAAATCGTGACAGTATTGACTTCAGCAAGCGCGCCTATGACCGTTGCAGAATAGTCAGAGCCGTTACGACCAAGTAGAATGGTTTCTCCTGCCTCGTTCTGAGCCATAAAGCCAGTAATTACCACACGTTTATGGTTATGCTGCGCGAGGATCTCTTTAATTAAAGGGTATGAACGAGCGCGATCAACCTCTGGTTGAGTTCCCGCTTCTGCACGTAAAAACGCTCGTGCATCTTGTGCAACCGCAGGGATAGAACGTTGAGATAATAACGCGGCCAATAGGCGAGCAGACCATACTTCTCCGTGTCCCAGTACCGCAGCTTTTTGCGCATTAGTGAGTGGTGCAGTCAGCTCCGAGAGAGTACTGAACTCATCATGTAATAAAGCTAACAGCTCTTCTTTTGCTTCACTCTCCAACAAGCTTTCTATTAGCTCAGTTTGGAACTGTCTCAAGCTTTGAAGCGCTTCATGCGCAATTCGGCCATCTTTATTTAACCCTTCCAAAAACTCAATCAAGCGATTAGTGGTTTTTCCTGCAGCAGAGACGACCACAAGATCATTTTCTGTCGAATACTCCTTGAGAATACCCACAACGCGTAAGTAGCATTCTGGGTTTGCTAAGCTACTGCCACCAAACTTATGCAGCTGACGTTGTACAGTCATTGTTATCGTCTCCTATTACTGGGTAGCTTTAGCGAACGCTTGTTCTAAATCTGTGATGAGGTCTTGTGCATCTTCCAAACCGACAGACAAACGCAATAGTTGATGAGAGACCCCAGCCTCCGCCAGCGCCTCCTCACCCATTGCACGGTGCGTCATGGATGCTGGGTGGCAAATCAAACTTTCTACACCACCTAATGACTCTGCTAATGAAAACAGTTGGAGCTCTTTCACAAACACCTTTAACTGTTCAAACGAACCAGAAAACTCAAAACTCAACATAGAGCCAAAGCCCGTTTGCTGCTTTTTAGCGATGTCATGACCTGGATGTTCCGGCAGGCTTGGATGATAGATAGTTTTAACTAACGCTTGTTTCTGTAGGTAAGCCAGTACCTGCTGTGAGCTCTCTTCATGTACTCTCATACGAGCACCAAGCGTACGAATACCTCGCAGTGTCATGTAACTATCGAATGGTGTGCCCGTTGCACCAATACAATTGCCCCACCATGCAAGCTCTTCTGCATGCGCTTCTGTGTTGGTGATGATTACCCCACCAATTACGTCCGAATGACCGTTGATGTATTTTGTTGTGGAGTGGATAACAAAATCCGCACCTAGCTCTAAAGGTTTTTGGTACACGGGTGTCAAAAAGGTATTGTCCACCGCAACTAACGCGCCGACTTGTTTCGCTTTTTCACAAGTAGCTGCAATATCCACTACGCGAACCAGAGGATTTGACGGAGTTTCTAGCAAAATGAGTTTTGGTTTTTGTGCCAATGCAGCATCTAAAGCCTGTTCGTCTGATTGATCGACAAACTGAACCTTAAAATCGCCTTTGTTAGCTCGGGTATTAAAAAGACGATAGGTACCACCATAACAATCGTGAGGAGCAATAATGAGATCATCTGGGCCGAGAAAAGCGGAAACCCATAAATTTAATGCCGACGTACCGCAGTTAGTAACAACCGCTCCTTTTCCAGACTCGAGTTCAGATAGCGCACTTTCCAACAGTCCGCGATTTGGATTACCAGATCGTGTGTAATCATACTTGGGCACTTCACCAAAAGCAGGAAAACCATAGTTAGTGGAAAGATAAATAGGTGGAACGACAGCATGATATTGGCTGTCTGATTCAATACCAGTGCGTACTGCAATGGTCGCAGGTTTGCGAGTGCTCATGGGTGTATCCTTTCACGGGTAATGACTTCTAAATAGGAATGCGCTATATCTAATGAGTAACATAAAGTGATCAACACGCTTCCTTTGCTGTTATGTTCACTTTACTCGTCAAAAAATGAGACGTCAACACTTCTAGACGTCTATATGTCTTTGCTTATGGCGGTAAATGCAGCTAAAATCAGCACCTAAATTATTTTTAACCGATTACATAAATGAAGGTGTGCAATGGCTGACTGGAATGGCGAATACATTAGCCCATATGCAGAGCACGGCAAAAAAAGCGAACAAGTAAAAAAAATTACCGTCTCTATCCCGCTAAAAGTTTTAAAGGTGCTAACTGATGAGCGTACTCGCCGTCAGATCAATAACTTACGCCATGCAACCAATAGCGAATTGCTATGCGAGGCATTTTTGCACGCGTACACAGGTCAGCCACTTCCGACAGATGAAGACCTTCGTAAAGACCGTCCTGATGATATTCCAACAGAAGTAAAAGCGCTGATGACGGAAATGGGCATCGAATTTGAGTCATTCGACGAAGAATAAAAAAGCCTGATAAGAGGTTTCAGGTAATAACTCTTGCCTCGAGCCAAATGAATGACATAAAAAATGGGACGCAATAGCGTCCCATTTTTGTGTATCACATCTGAAAGATATATTACTCTGCCATGTAGTTTTCAGGCATCTCGATACGAGCTACACCTGAATTAACCGCCGCCTGAGCAACCGCTTTTGCAACACGTGGTAGCAAACGTGAATCCATTGGTTTTGGAATAATATAGTCCGCACCAAACTCTAGCTTATCAACACCTGCAGCCTTCAATACGGCTTCAGGTACAGGCTCTTTTGCTAGCTCACGAATCGCCTCAACGGCTGCAAGTTTCATTTCATCATTGATTTCACTTGCACGCACATCAAGAGCACCGCGGAAAATGAATGGGAAACACAATACGTTGTTAACTTGGTTAGGATAATCACTACGGCCAGTACCCATGATCAAGTCATCACGAACTGCGTGAGCAAGTTCCGGCTTGATTTCAGGATCCGGGTTAGAACATGCGAATACGATTGGCTTATCTGCCATCAACTTCAACGCTTCCGCTGGCAATAGGTTTGGACCAGATACACCTAGGAACAGATCTGCACCTTCAATCACGTCTTCTAGTGTGCGCTTATCTGTATTGTTCGCAAATAGCTGCTTATATTCATTAAGATCATCACGACGAGTGTGAATCACACCTTTGCGATCTAGCATGTAGATTTTTTCGCGCATTGCGCCGCATTTGATCAGAAGCTCCATACACGCTACAGCGGCAGCGCCAGCGCCAAGACAAACAATTGTTGAATCTTCAAGTTTCTTACCTTGAAGTTCGATTGCATTCAGCATACCCGCTGCCGTTACAATAGCAGTACCATGTTGATCATCGTGGAATACTGGTACATCACAACGCTCAATCAAACGTTTTTCAATCTCAAAACAGTCTGGTGCTTTAATATCTTCAAGGTTAATACCGCCAAAAGTGTCTGCAATGCTCGCAACAGTATCAACAAATTCATCGATCGTGCGGTGCTTAACTTCAATATCAATAGAGTCAAGACCTGCAAAACGCTTAAACAGTAACGCTTTACCTTCCATCACTGGCTTAGATGCAAGTGGACCTAGGTTACCTAGACCTAGAATAGCGGTACCGTTAGAAATAACAGCAACCATGTTCCCTTTTGCAGTGTACTTGTACACGTTATCCGGGTTTTGTGCGATTTCACGCACTGGCTCTGCAACACCAGGGCTATATGCAAGGGCAAGATCACCTGCCGTTTCCGCAGGCTTTGTCAGTTCGACAGCAATCTTTCCTGGAGTTGGATAAGCATGGTAATCCAATGCTTTTTGGCGATGTTCTTCTTCTGGAGTGGCTGCTTGGTGGTTGTCTTCAGACATGGACGTTTCTCTTTTTTATTTTTAGGTAAGGGGGCATAAATTCTATCGGATAGAAATCAAACTTCATAGGCAAGATTGCGAGCAATATCCTTAAAAAGCCGATAATAAAAGAGATTAGACCAGATAACGGGGTTAAGCACCTGATTTTCGAGTCAGGTGCTCTTTCTTATTACTATTATTGGAGTATGCAAACTCAGAAAGTATCGTTACTCTTCGTCCACGTATTGCGCTTGGAGATAATTCTCAATACCAGACATTTCAATCAAGCCAAGTTGCGTCTCTAGCCAATCAACATGTTCTTCTTCATCTTCAAGAATATCTTGGAAGAGATCTCGAGACACATAATCTCGAATGTCTTCAGCGTAGGCAATCGCATCTTTTAAATCTGGAATAGCCGCCATTTCAAGCTTTAAGTCACACTCGAGCATTTCCTTGGTATCTTCACCAATCATCAACTTACCTAAATCTTGTAGGTTCGGTAAGCCTTCAAGGAACAAAATACGCTCAATTAGATGATCGGCATGTTTCATCTCATCGATAGATTCGTGATATTCCTTGTCTGCTAGGTGCTTTAAGCCCCAGTCTTTATACATTCGGGCATGAAGAAAATACTGATTAATAGCGACGAGCTCGTTACCGAGCACTTTATTGAGATGTTGAATGATGATTGGATCGCCTTTCATGACAAAACCCTCCTCTTTGGCTTCATTTAAATGTAGAAGCAAATGAGAAGGTGTCAAAATGTAAGGCAAATAATTACTGCATACTTACAGCAATTAGCTGGCTTGTTTAAATTCCGTGTAACTAGTTTCCGCTAAAATTTCCTTGGCCTGTCTGATGCACTTACCACATTGGCTGCCCAATGCCGTGCACTTTTTGATTCCTTTAATATCTGTTACGCCTTCATCTATCGCCAACTTCCTGATTTTTTTGTCGGAGACACCATGGCAAAGACAAACGTACATACTCAAAAAACCTATAAAACTAATCTGTGACAAACAATATAAACAAGAATAGTTCTTGTTACCAGTCGCATTATGGTGTCCGCTCAGAATATTTGGTTATAACGATTTTACCGCAGCAGGAAAAGATCAAAGGGTTAAGAGGGGTGAGTAAAAGCGTTAAGAAATAAATTCGGTAAAACTCTGTTTTTAAATCGAAAAAGTGACGTCTTTTATTTCAACACTTATAACTAAATGTAATCTAGAAATGAAAAAGGGAAGCCTAAGCTTCCCTTTTCGATGCGCTTTCTTCAAAAAGAAGAACAGTGCAAGATTTCGTTTAATTCGTTATGAATTAGTCGAAGATCTTAGCTACAACACCAGCACCTACTGTACGGCCACCTTCACGGATCGCGAAACGTAGACCTTCGTCCATTGCGATTGGTGCGATTAGCTCTACAGTCATCTGTACGTTGTCGCCTGGCAT